>NZ_JBSFNM010000030.1:0-100786 GCF_053587085.1 Kitasatospora sp. NPDC003701 | reverse complement strand
CAGGTACCGGGCCGCCCGCAGCACCACGAACAGCGTGTCGCCGTACCGCTCCAACTTCGGCCGCTGATGCGCCACGATCGCGTCCTCGACCGCCAACTCGTGCAGATTGAACCGCTCGGCCGCCTCCAGCAGCTGCGCCTCGGCGGGCCGGAACAACCCGATCCAGGCCATCGTGCCGGGCTTGCCCGGCAACTGACGGTAGATGTCGGCCAGGGTGGCGGGCGGCTCGACCCGGCGGCCGTCGCGGTAGACCGCCGCCTCCACCACCGAGCGCTCCAGCGTGACGGGCTCGGTGGGCTGGTCGGGCCTCGGGTCCATCGAGTGCTCGGGCGCCCGCTGGGCGTCGCCGCCGTGGGCGGTGTTGTCGGAGCGGGAGAACGGACGCTTGCTCGCGCGCACGGCGCGCACACGCCAGTCGGACATGGCGGGGTACCTCCACGGTTCGGGGTCCGCCGCTCCCCCCGGGACCGGGGGTCGCCGGGAGCTGGGCGGGTGGGAGGCGCCCGGCCGGCCTCCACCGCGCACGGCGCCCGGCCGCGCGCTGGCCCGTCGTCAGCGACGGGCGGTACGGCGGCGGAGTGCGGGAGCGGTACGGGAGGAGGGGTGCCGGGGGCCAGGAGAAGAGGGGCCGGGTGAAAGGGGGCCGGGAGAAGAGGGGGGCGTTCCGGGGCAGGGCCGACTTCGGCCCGGACTACTGGAATCCACAGCTCTCACCTCCTCGCCTTCGGGGCGCCCGGACCCCGGGTCGCCGTTACCGGGCCATCAGGGAGCGAGCCACGCCGCACGGCCGAGGGCGCACGGGCCCAGCGGGAAACGGGTGGGCACCCCTGATCTCGTCAGAGCTTTGGCACGCCACGGCGTAGCACCCGGGGGTGCAGCCACTTGGGGTCACCCCTTAGGCCGGGGAGACCTGTCCTGAACCTGGGCGTCTCTCGACGTCGTGGGGTCAGTGGCCTGTGTCCGTGGCGACGCCTCACCGAACGAGGTGCCTGCACAACTGTGCCGATTGTAGTACCCGCGCACCGGTGCCTCCGACCAGAGCCCGGTCAGCGGCGGGCGGCCCTGCCCCGCGGGGCAGCCCGCGCGGCGTCCGGAGCACCCCGGACGGTCGGCCGGCCGCACCCCCGAACCGGGGCGGCCGGCACCCGCTGCGCTACCCGACCGCGAGGTGGGCGGCCGCGTACGGGACGGCGACCGACTCCAGGCCGCCCACCGCACCGAACTGCGGGTGGACGTTCACCTCGAAGACCACGCCGCCGCTCTCGGCGGCGAGGTCGACGCCGGCCAGCGGGAGGCCGAGGGACTTGGTCGCCGAGATGGCCAACTCAGCGAGTCCTGCCGGGAGTTCGCCCTCCTCCAGAACGGTCGAGAGGGCGCCGCGGCTCTCGTTGCACGGCGCGTCCGGGTCGGGCTGGACGTGCTCGACGGCGCGCACCACCCGCCCGTCGAGCACCACCACCCGGTGCTGGTGGCGCCGGCCGTCCGCGGTGAAGTTCCGGGCGTCCCGGGCGATCAGCCAGTCGGCCCCCGCCTCGGCGTAGTAGCGGGCGGCGGCGGTGAGGTGGGCGCCGGTGGTGAGGTGGAAGACGTCGTTGCCGCCCATGCCGATGGTCGGCCGGGCCCAGACGTCGCCGCCGAGACGGTCGAACGCCTCGGCGACGGCCTCCGGGCTCGGCCGGGAGAACGCGATGGTGGGCATGTGCGGCACGCCGTCCCGGGCGAACCGTTCGACCGTGCGGTCCTTCTCGGTGGCCGCCCGCCAGGCGTCGACACCGGTACCGAGCGAACGGGCGCCGTGGGCGTGGAGCAGCCGCTGGCAGGCCTCGAAGGCGCGGCGCCGGTGCGGCGGGATCTCGTAGACGATCACCGCCTCGGCCGTCACGGCGACGCCCTCGCCGGGCACCTCCAGCAGGAGGCCGGCACCGGTACCGGTGAGGCCCGCGCCGGAGGCACCCGCGCCGGCGACGCCGGCGCCGGGACCGCTGCCGGAGATCCGGCCGGTGCCGCCGGTCATGAAGTGCCGTGCGTCGAGCAGGACGGGCGCTCTGCCGGTGAGGGCCCGTACGGCGGTGGACAGGATCTCCCGGCTGCCCTCGGTCGAGCTGTGATCGGTCATCAGAACGAGCTCGCGTCGGACCATGCCGCCATGGAACAGCCGCCCCGCCCGCCCCGACAAGACCGTGTTCTGCGCCGTCTCCCCCCGGGATGGCCCGAAACCGCCCTCCCCCGGCCACCGGGCCCGTCGCCCGTCGGACCGGCCGCCCCGAGGTCACACGGGGTCGGACCCGGCGTCCCGCTCGGGACCGAGGCCGGCGCCCAGACGGACGTTCCACCGGCCGACCCGCCCGCTGAGGTCGGTGGCCGTCAACGGCGGGACGTCCAGCCGCCAGAAGGCCGTCGCCGGACTCCCCAGCGCATGCACCACGGCGGCCCGGACGAGCTCCGGCTCGACCACCGCCAGCACCCGCCCACCGCCCTCCGCCAGGCCGTCCAGCCACCCGGCGGCGCGTTCGCACAGCCCCGCCAGCGACTCCCCGCCGGGCGGGGCCGCGGCCGGGTCGGAGAGCCACGCGGCCACCGCCCCGGGCTGCTCGGCGGCCACCTCGTCGAGCGTCCTGCCGCGCCACGCGCCCATCGCCCAGCCGGCCGGCGCCTCACCCGAGGCGGTGAGACCGAGCGCCTGCGCGGTCTGCCGGCAGCGGGGCGACGGCGACACCAGGACGCGACCGGAGACCGGCAGGGCGCCCGCGACCGCCCGCGCGGCGTCGATTCCGCGGGCGTCCAGGCCCGATTCGTCGTCGAACCGTGCCGTGCGCAGCGCGGTGCTCGACGCCGGTGAGATCAACATCACCCGTACGGTCATCCTGGAACCCCTTCGTCCACTATCCGCACCGCAAAGGCGCGGCCGCCCGCCGCCTCCCTCGCCCCGGCGGACGGGTCCGCGCCCCCGGCCTCGGTGTACGCCCTTGGCCGCGCGCCCGCCAGGCGGTACGGTCGCGGGCGTTGTGACGACGGTGCGAGGAAGCCGGTGGGACTCCGGTACGGTCGCGCCACTGTATGCCGCCCGGCGCCGTACCCCCGATCAGGGGTGTGCGGGGCCGACGGTGAGTCAGACCCCGAGCCGTCGTCTGTGCTCCATCGATTGGGACGCGAGTTTCCCCAAGGAGGTTCAGCCATGGCTTCGTCCATCGCCACCCCGCTCTCCCCCGCAACCGGTGAGGCTCCGGCCCCCATCCCCGTGCGGGCCGTCCTCCCCTGGGCGGCGTTCTTCGGCATCCTGATGCTGGTGCTGATCTACTTCGTCGGCGCCGAGCAGGGCGCCACCTCCCTCATCTCCGGCGAGAACGTCCACGAGTGGGTCCACGACGGGCGCCACCTGCTCGGCTTCCCCTGCCACTGAGACGAGGAAGCACCCCCGTGAACTCCACCACCGTCAGATCCCTGCTGGTGCGGGGCATGCTGGCCGGCCTCGCGGCCGGCCTGCTCGCGCTCCTCACCGCCTACTTCCTCGGCGAGTCCCACGTGGACTCCGCCATCGCCTTCGAGGAGGCGCACTCCGCCCACCACGGCATGGACATGGAGCCGGAGCTCGTCAGCCGGTCCCTGCAGTCCACCGCGGGCCTGGCGACCGGGATCCTCCTGTTCGCCATCGCGATGGGCGGGATAGCCTCGCTCGCCTTCTGCTTCGCCCTCGGCCGGATCGGGCGCTTCGGCGCCCGCGCGACCGCGGTCGTCCTGTCGCTCGGCGCGCTGGTGACCGTCTACCTCGTGCCGTTCGTCAAGTACCCGGCCAACCCGCCGTCCGTCGGCGACCCGGACACCATCGGGAAGCGCACCGTCCTGTACTTCCTGATGCTGCTGCTCGCGGTGCTCCTCGCGGTGGGCGCCGTGATCGTCGGCAAGCGCCTGGCGCCCCGGCTCGGGAACTGGTACGCCGCCGTCGCGGCGGGGGCCGGCTTCGTCGTCGCGGTCGGCCTGGCCTACGCCCTGCTGCCCACCATCGACGAGGTCCCCGAGGAGTTCCCCGCCACCCTGCTGTGGCAGTTCCGCCTCGCGGCCCTCGCCATCCAGCTGGTGCTGTGGACGTCGTTCGGCCTCGTCTTCGGCGAGCTCGCCGAGCGCGTGCTCAAGCCCCGGCCCGCCACCGCCCAGGCACCCGCCCGGGCCACCGCGGCCGTCCAGTAGGCCCGCACCGTCCGGGAGGACGCGGCGACGCCGCGGAGCTGCCGGACGCCCGACAGCCCGCCCCGGTTCCGTCCGGGGCGGGCTGTCGTCGTTCGTGCCGGCGGGCTTTCCCGCGGAGGCGGGCGGACACTCCCGCCCCGGACCGGTGCTACGGCCGCGCGGGGGCGGGACGGACCAGTTCCTTGAGGACGTCCTCCATGGTGACCAGGCCGGAGGCGGTGCCGTCGGCGGCGATCGCGGCGGCCAGATGGGTGCCGGAGCGGCGCATGGCGGTCAGCACGTCGTCCAGGGGCGTGGACTCGGGGACGCGGGCGATCGGGCGCAGCGCGCGGGCCGGGAAGGGCCGGTCGCGGGCGCCGTCCTGTTCGAGGGCGTCCTTGATGTGCAGGTAGCCGAGCACCGTCCGGTCCGCGTCCAGCACGGGGAAGCGGGAGAACCCCGTCCGGGCGGCGAGCTGCTCCAGCTCGACGGGTGTGGCGCCGGGGCCGGCGAACACGATCTCCTCGCGCGGGGTGACCACCTCCGAGACCGGGCGGGAGCCCAGTTCCAGGGCGTCCCGCAGCAGTTCGGTGTCGCGGTCGCTGAGCAGCTCGGCGTCGGAGGAGTCCTTGACCATCCGGGCCAGCTCCTCCTCGGTGAACACCGAGGCCACCTCGTCCTTGGGCTCGACCTTCAGCAGGCGCAGGATGCGGTTGGCGAAGGCGTTGATGGAGAAGGCGATCGGCCGCACCGCGCGCGTCACCCCGACCAGCGGCGGCACCAGCAGGTAGGCGGCCTTCTCCGGCGCGGCCAGGGCGATGTTCTTGGGGATCATCTCCCCCAGCAGCATGTGGAGGTAGGTCGCCACGGTCAGCGCGACGACGAATGCGATCGGGTGGATCAGGGCGTCCGGGACGCCGACGCCGTGCAGCGGCGGCTCCAGCAGGTGGGCGATCGCCGGTTCGGCGACGGCGCCGAGCACCAGCGAGGAGACGGTGATGCCGAGCTGGGCGGTGGCCAGCATCGCGGAGACGTGCTCCAGGCCCCATATCACCGTGCGGGCGCGCCGGTCGCCGGCCTCCGCGCGCGGTTCGATCTGGCTGCGCCGCACCGAGATGAGGGCGAACTCGCCGCCGACGAAGAAGGCGTTGGTCACCAGCGTGAGCAGCCCGATGACGAGCTGGATCGCGGTCATCGGTTCTCCTCCGGGCGGCGTCCGGTGCCGTCGGCCGTGTCGTCGGCGGTGGTGCCGCCGGTGGTGGCGCTGTCCGCCGGGGCGTCGGCGTCGGGTGCCGGGCCGGAGATGCGGACGCGTTCGGCGACGTGGTGCGCGACGGCCGTGACGTGCAGGGTCCAGCCGTCGGTCTCGACGATGTCGCCGGGGACCGGGATGCGGCCGAGGCGTTCGGCGATCAGCCCGGCGAGGGTCTCGTACGGCCCCTCGGTGTCCGGCAGTCCGACGGCGTCGAGCTGGTCGGTTCGGGTGATGCCGTCGGCGTCCCAGCGGTGGCGGCCGTCCCGGCCCTCGCCGAGGTCGATGAGGTCGGGCAGCTCGGCGGGGTCGTGCTCGTCGACGACCTCGCCGACGACCTCCTCGACGATGTCCTCCAGGGTGGCGATGCCGGCCGTGCCGCCGTACTCGTCGATGACCACCGCCATGGTCTCCTCGCCGCGGAGCAGGTCCAGCAGGCGGTCGACGGTGAGCGTCTCGGGCACCAGCAGCGGCTCGGTCATCAGGTTCGCCACCGGGTGCAGGTGGCGCCGGTCGGCGGGGACGGCGAGCGCGTTCTTGATGTGGACCGCGCCGACGACCTGGTCGAGGTTGTTGCGGTAGACCGGGAAGCGGGACAGGCCGGTGGCACGGGTGAGGTTGGCGACGTCGGCCGCCGTGGCGTGCTCCTCCAGGGCCCGGACGTCGACCCGGGGGGTCATCACGTTCTCCGCCGTCAGTTCGCGCAGGTTGAGCGAGCGGACGAAGAGTTCGGCGGTGTCGGGCTCTATCGTGCCCGCGCGGGCGGAGTGCCGGGCGAGCGCGACCAGCTCCTGCGGCGTCCGGGCGGAGGCGAGGTGCTCGGCGGGCTCCAGGCCCAGCCGCCGCACCACGTGGTTCGCGGTGTTGTTGAGGTGCCCGATCAGCGGCGAGAACGCGGCCGAGAAGTAGTACTGCGGCCCGGCCACCACCTTGGCGACGGCGAGCGGGCGCGAGATGGCCCAGTTCTTGGGCACCAGCTCGCCCGCGACCATCAGCACGACGGTGGACAGCAGGACCCCGAGCACGATCCCGACGGTGTTCACCGCGCCGCTCGGCAGGCCCAGGGCCTCCAGCGGGCCGCGCAGCAGCGAGGCCACCGCGGGCTGGGCGACCATGCCGATCACCAGGCTGGTGATGGTGATGCCCAGCTGGGCGCCGGACAGCTGGAAGGTGAGGCGCCGGGCCGCCTTCAGCGCGGTCGCAGCGCCGCGCTCACCGGCCTCGGCGGCGCGTTCGAGAGCGCCCCGCTCGACGGTGGTCAGGGAGAACTCGGCCGCGACGAAGACCGCGCACGCGGCGGTGAGCACCAGTGCGAGGAGCAGCAGCAGGACGTCGGTCACCGTGCCACCCCCGCCCCGGTCGATGAGCACGTCTTGGCGGGAACAGCACGGTGAGAACTGGGAGGTTCGTCCATCGCGGGGTCCGCGACTCCTTCACTGCAACGAGGGTGGTCGGTTCGGCGGCGACCCGCTCCGGAGGACCGGGCACCAGCTCTACAGGAGTGTAAAGGGTTGGCAAATCAGAGTGCCGTAAGGGCCACCCCCGGGCGTCGCCGCCGCGACGGCCGTCGCCTGTGCCCGCCACCCTGCCGACGCGGCGACGCTCGCCGGCGCGGCCGCCCGAAACATGTGCACAGGTACGCACATGTTGGCTACGATGGGGGCGTACCCGCACGACGCCGACCGGGGACGGTTCCGCATGCCGGCCATCCTGCGCAATCGCACCTACCGCCACCTGTTCACCGCCCAGATCGTCGCCCTGGTCGGCACCGGTCTGGCCACCGTGGCACTCGGCCTGCTGGCCTACGACCTCGCCGGCGACCGCGCCTCGGCCGTCCTCGGCACCGCGCTGGCGATCAAGATGACCGCCTACGTCACGATCGCCCCGCTCGCCGGCGCCCTGGCGGACCGGATTCCGCGCCGGGCCCTGATGGTGGCCATGGACCTCACCCGGGCCGCCGTCGCCCTCGCCCTGCCGTTCGTCACCCAGGTCTGGCAGGTCTACACGCTGATCTTCCTCCTCCAGGCCGCCTCCGCCGCGTTCACGCCGACCTTCCAGGCCACCGTTCCGGAGGTGCTGCCCGCCGAGCGCGACTACACCCGGGCGCTGTCGCTGTCCCGGCTGGCCTACGACCTGGAGAGCCTGTTCAGCCCCGCCCTCGCCGCCGGACTGCTGGCCGTGCTCCCCTCCGGCTGGCTGTTCGCCGGCACCGCCGCCGGTTTCCTCGCCTCCGCGGCCCTCGTGCTCTCCGCCGTCCTGCCCAGGCCGGCGCCCGTCGAGCGCACCGGCGGCGTCTACACCAAGGCCGCCTTCGGCACCCGGCTGTTCTGGGCCACTCCCCGACTGCGGGCGCTGCTCGCCCTGGACCTCGGCGTCGCCGCCGCCGGGGCCATCGTCTTCGTCAACACCGTCGTCCTGGTGCGCGAGCACTTCCACCGGCCGGCCGGTGCCCTCTCGCTCGCGCTCGGCGCGTACGGCGCCGGCTCCGTCCTGGCCGCCCTCCTGCTGCCGCGCCTGCTCGGCCGGATCGGCGACCGCTCCGTGATGCTCCCGGCCGCCTTCGCCCTGCCCGTGGTCCTGGCGGCCGTCACCGCCCTCACCGCCACCGCCCCGAGCGCCTGGTCCTGGGGCGCGGTCCTGGCCGCCTGGGCGGCGATCGGCGCCGCCTGCTCGGCGGTCCTCACCCCGGGCGGCCGCGTGCTGCGCCGTTCCGCCGCCGACGCCGACCTGCCGGCCGCCTTCGCCGCGCAGTTCTCGCTCTCCCACTCCTGCTGGCTGCTCACCTACCCGCTGGCGGGCTGGCTGGCCGCCGGCGCCGGGCTGCCGGCCACCGCGGCGGCGCTCGGCGCCGTCGCACTCGCCGCCGCGACGGCTGCCACCGCGCTCTGGCCCGCCCGCGACGCGGCCGAGCTCGACCACGTCCACGCCGACCTGCCGCCGGACCACCCCCACCTCAGCAACGCCCACCCGGCCGCCGGCGGCTGGCAGCACGGCCACCACTTCGTCATCGACCAGCACCACCGCCGCTGGCCGGCGGGCGGCAACGTCCGGCCCGGGTAGGACCGGGGAAGGCCGGGCCGGGGAAGGCCGGACTCGACCTCGGCCCCGGCCCTGGTCCCGGCCCCGGCCCCGGCCCCGGCCTCAGCCGAAGAAGCCGAGCGCGCCCAGCGCGCAGACCCCGCCCAGGCCCATGAAGACCGGCGTGAGCACCTTGATCTCGACCCAGCTGCCCGCCCGGAACCGCAGACCCTTCGGCGGCCCGACCGGGTACCAGCGCTTGCGCCCGATCGGGATCGGCCAGAACACCGGGCAGCCCGAGACGGTCAGCGCGTCCCCCAGGCAGTGCACCAGCGAGCCGAGCGCGATCGGCAGGCCGATCCACAGGTACTGCTGCCCCGGCTGGTCGAACAGCCACTGCGAACCGTTCCCCGGCTTGTCCAGGACATCGGCCAGCACCCAGGCGCTGGTCGCCCCGAGGAGCCAGACCAGCACGTCGCTGGACACCCGGGCATGGCGCCACAGCAGCCCCTCGATCGCCAGCACCATGTGCACGAAGAGCACCGCCAGCACGCCCCAGCGGCCGCCGTACACCGCCACCGCAGCCGCACCGGCGCCGCACAGCACCGCCCAGAGCCAGGTGTGCGTCAGCGTCCGGTGCCCGCCCGAGCGGCGCGGATCGCCCTTCTTCCGGGTCGACCGGTAGGCGGCGTACGAGAGCTTGTCGATCACCTCGCAGAGCGTGCGCGACACCGGCCCGAAGGCCCGGGATATCGTCGCCGCCTTGTGGTCCAGGTCCGGTGCCAGCGCGGCCCCCGCACAGATCAGCGTCCCCGCCAGCAGCACCGGCCAGGGCATCGGCTCGCCCAGCCCCGCCGCGAGCGCCCCCGCACCCAACCACGCCGCCGCGCCCGACAGCGCGTGCGCCGGTCCCATCATGAGCTGGCTCCCGTCCTCGTTCCCAGCGCCCTCCACGAGGACGTGACGGGGCAGCAGCCTAGCCGTCCATGATCCACTGCCGGCGCCGGGCCGGACCAGGGGTTCCCGACCCGCGCGCGCCGACCCTCCCTCCCGGCCCTCCCGGGCAGCCCGGCGACGGCGACGGCGTGGGACGCACCGACGGACCGCCGACTCCGGACGGTCGCCGGTGGACCCGGGGCCCGGCCTGGGCCCCGGCCCGTCAGACGGGCGGTGCCGCGCGATCCGGCAGGGCCCCGACGGCGTCGAGCGCCGGGGCGATGACGGCGAAGGCCCGTTCGGTCAGCTCGACGGGGTCCTCGGCGCCGTCGCTGTCGCTCCACCGCTGCAGCACGGCGTCGAAGGCGGCCAGTGCCGTCCCGGCCGCCAGTTGCGGGTACAGATCGGCCCCGAGATCGATGCCCAGGCGACGCGCCAGCGCCGCGGACAGCTCCTCGCGCCACTGCACCTGGCGCTCCAGGAAGCGGGCGAGCAGGGCCGGGGTGCGCAGGATCAGCTGGACCACCCGCAGGGCGCGGTCGGCGTGGTCACCACAGGCCGCCACCGGGACCGAGACCGCGTGCAGCAGCGCCACCGAAGGCGGCTCCGCCACCGGTCGGGCCGCCAGCTCCTCGTGGATGCCGGCCCCCATGTCCGCCAGGAACTGGACGACCACGTCCTCCTTGGAGGCGAAGTACCGGAAGAAGGTCCGCTTGGAGACGCCCGCGGTCGTCGCGATCTCGTCGATGGTCACCGCGTCGAAGCCCTGCGACGCCAACAACTGGAGCGCCGCCTCGGTCAGCTCGTTCTCGACGAGCCGGCGCTTGCGCTGGGCCATGGTGACGTCCGGGCGGGAGCTCATCGGGCCATGGTAACCCCATGCCTCGGATGGCACTCAGGAGCATGTTGACACCAAGTGACACCAACGGCAGCATGTGCCGCATGACAGCGCATCAGCAGTGGACGGCCGAGCAGATCCCGGACCAGACCGGACGGGTGTTCCTCGTCACCGGCGCCAACAGCGGCCTCGGCCTGGCGACCACCCGGGCCCTCGCCGCCCGGGGCGCCCGGGTGCTCCTCGCGGTCCGGGACGTCGCCAAGGGCCGGCAGGCAGCCGCCGCGATCACCGCCGAGCAGCCGGGGGCCCGGGTCGAGGTGGGCCGCCTCGACCTGGCCGACCTCGACTCCGTCCGGGCCTTCGCCGACCAGGTCCGCACCGACCACCCGAGGCTCGACGTCCTGGTCAACAACGCCGGCGTGATGGCGCCACCCCGATCACTGAGCGCGCAGGGCCACGAGCTCCAGTTCGCCTGCAACCACCTCGGCCACTTCGCGCTCACCGGCCTGCTGCTCGACCTGCTGAGCGCCGGACGCGACCCCCGCGTCGTCACGGTGAGCTCGCTCAACCACCGGCAGGGGCGGCTTCGCTTCGACGACCTCGACGGCGAGCGGGGCTACTCGCCGATGGCCTTCTACAACCAGTCCAAGTTCGCGAACGCCGTCTTCGGCCGGGAGCTCCACCGGCGGCTGACCGCGGCGGGCAGCCCGGTGCGCAGCCTGCTCGCCCACCCCGGCTACACCGCCACCAACCTGCAGACCAAGGGACCGATCGGCCTGTGGCGGGTGCTCCTCGGCCGGATCGGCAACCCGCTGTTGGCCCAGACGCCGGCCCGCGGCGCGTTGCCGCAGCTCTACGCGGCGACCGCTCCGGCGGTGGAGGGAGGCACGTTCATCGGGCCGGACGGCCCGGGCGAGCTGCGCGGCGGGCCGACGCCGGTCCCGCTGTCCCCCGCGGCGGCCGATGCCGAGACCGGCCGCCGGCTGTGGGAGGTGTCGGAGCGACTGACCGACGTGCGCTACCCGCATCCGGCCACGGCCTGACCGGCCGATCCGGTCCGTCGACCGCACGAGCCGCTCCGAAGAGCCGGCCCGGACGTTCGGCCCGGACGCCGGCCCGAACGGTCGGTCGGTGCGGGACCGGGCACGGGCGGCGGACGGGAATCGAACCGATGTCAAGCACCACGGCCGCGACACGCCGCCGGCACTGATCCCGCCCGCCGACCCGCTAGCCTGGACGGCTTACCGCCCCGCCATGCCCGCCCCACCGGCCTCCTGCACCGCACCCGCCGTAGCCCGACCTGTACCGCCGCGCGCTGCCCCGCACCGCGCCGCGCCGACAAGGAGCCCACTGTCGTGTCCGACACGTTCACACACCTGCACGTCCACACCGAGTACTCGATGCTGGACGGAGCGGCGAAGAACGGAAAGCTCTTCGCGGAGGCCGAGCGGCAGGGCATGCCGGCCATCGCGATGAGCGACCACGGCAACATGTTCGGCGCGTACGAGTTCTTCCACGCCGCCGCCAAGACCGGCGTGAAGCCGATCATCGGCATCGAGGCCTACGTCGCCCCGTCCTCGCGGTTCCACAAGAAGCAGGTGTTCTGGTCGCCCGGCGGCCAGCGCCCGGCGAGTGCCGACGGCGAGGGCGGCAAGGACGTCTCGGGCGGCGGCCGCTACACCCACATGACCATGTGGGCGCAGAACGCGACCGGCCTGCGGAACCTCTTCAAGCTCTCCTCGCTCGCGTCGATGGAGGGCTACTACATGAAGCCCCGCATGGACCGCGAGCTGATCGCGGCCAACGCGACCGGCATCATCGCCACCACCGGCTGCCCCTCGGGCGAGGTGCAGACCCGGCTGCGGCTCGGGCAGTACGACGAGGCCGTCAAGGCGGCCGGCGCCTACCAGGACATCTTCGGCAAGGAGAACTACTTCCTGGAGCTGATGGACCACGGCCTCTCCATCGAGCAGGACGTCCGCCAGGACCTGCTGCGCCTGGCCAAGGACCTGAACATCCCGCTGCTGGCGACCAACGACTCGCACTACGTCACCGCCGACCAGGCGGACGCCCACGACAGCCTGCTCTGCGTCGGCGTGGGCAAGAACAAGGACGACCCGAACCGGTTCAAGTTCCAGGGCACCGGCTACTACATCAAGACCGCCGAGGAGATGCGCGAGCTGTTCCGCGAGCTCCCGGAGGCCTGCGACAACACCCTGGCGATCGCCGAGCGGGTCGAGTCGTACGACGAGGTCTTCACCTACGTCGACCGGATGCCGCAGTTCGACGTCCCCGAGGGCGAGAGCCAGGCCTCGTTCCTGCGCAAGAAGATCTCCGCCGGGCTCCAGCTGCGCTACGGCGACAACCCGAGCCAGGAGGTGCTGGACCGGATCGAGCTGGAGATGGGCGTCATCACCCCGATGGGGTTCGACGCCTACTTCCTCGTGGTCGCCGACATCTGCCAGTACGCCCGGGACAACGGCATCCCGGTCGGTCCGGGCCGAGGCTCGGCGGCCGGCTCGATGGTCTCCTACCTCACCCGGATCACCGAGCTGGACCCGCTGGAGCACGACCTGCTGTTCGAGCGCTTCCTGAACCCCGAGCGCATCAACCCCCCGGACGTCGACATCGACTTCGACGACCGCCAGCGCGACCAGATGGTGCGCTACGTCACCGACAAGTACGGCTCCGCCTACACCGCGCAGGTCAACACCTTCGGCACGATCAAGGCCAAGGCCGCCGTCAAGGACGCCAACCGCATCCTCGGCTACCCCTTCGCCATGGGCGACCGGATCACCAAGGCGATGCCGCCGGACGTCATGGGCAAGGGCGTCCCGCTGGCGGACCTCTTCAACGAGAAGCACCCCCGGTACAACGAGGGCACCGAGATCCGCTCGCTGTACCAGAACGAGCCCGACGTCAAGAAGATCATCGACACCGGGCTGGGCATCGAGGGCCTGATCCGCGGCACCGGCGTGCACGCCGCCGCCGTCATCCTCTCCTCCACCCCGCTGCTGGAACTGATCCCGCTGCACATGCGGGACAAGGACGGCGTGATCATCACCGGCTTCGACTACCCGTCGTGCGAAGCCATGGGCCTGATCAAGATGGACTTCCTGGGTCTGCGGAACCTGGGCATCATCGATCACTGCATCAAGATCGTCAAGGCCAACCGGGGCGTGGACGTCGACATCGAGAAGATCGCGCTCGACGACCCCACCACCTACCAACTGCTCGCGCGGGGCGACACCCTGGGCGTGTTCCAGCTCGACGGCGGCCCCATGCGCGCCCTGCTCAAGCTGATGAAGCCCACCGAGTTCGCCGACATCTCCGCCGTCTCGGCGCTGTACCGGCCGGGCCCGATGGGCATGAACTCGCACACCAACTACGCCCTGCGCAAGAACGCCCAGCAGGAGATCGTCCCGATCCACCCCGAGCTGGAGGAACCCCTCAAGGAGGTCCTCGGCCCCACCTACGGTCTGATCGTCTATCAGGAGCAGGTCCAGCGAGCCGCACAGGTGCTGGCCGGCTACAGCCTCGGCCAGGCAGACCTGCTGCGCCGCGCGATGGGCAAGAAGAAGAAGGAGGTGCTGGAGAAGGAGTTCGTCCCCTTCCACGCGGGCTGCAAGGAGCGCGGCTACTCCGACGAGGCGATCCAGGCCGTGTGGGACGTCCTGGTCCCGTTCGCCGGCTACGCCTTCAACAAATCGCACTCCGCCGCCTACGGCCTGGTCTCGTACCAGACCGCCTACCTCAAGGCCAACTACCCGGCCGAGTACATGGCGGCGCTGCTCACCTCGGTGGCGGACGACAAGGACAAGATGGCGGTCTACCTCGCCGAGTGCCGCCAGATGGGCATCAAGATCCTCTCGCCCGACGTCAACGAGTCCGTGGTCGACTTCACCGCCGTCGGCAGCGACGTCCGGTTCGGTCTGAAGGCCGTCCGCAACGTCGGCGTGCCGGTCATCGAATCGCTGGTGAAGACCCGGAAGGAGAAGGGCAAGTACGCCTCGTTCGCGGACTTCCTGGACAAGGTCGAACTGGTGGTGTGCAACAAGCGCACCGTCGACTCGCTGATCAAGGCGGGCGCGTTCGACTCCCTCGGACACAGCCGGCTGTCGCTCAGCACCGTGCACGAGACCGCGATCGACGCCGTCACCGGCCTCAAGAAGCAGCAGGCGATCGGCCAGGACGACCTGTTCGGCGCCCTGGACACCGGCGACGGCGCCGCCCCGGCCATCGGGCTGGACTTCGAACTGACCGACCGGGAGTGGCCGCGCCGCCAACTCCTCAGCCTGGAGCGGGAGATGCTCGGCCTGTACGTCTCCAGCCACCCGCTGGACGGCGCCGAGCACATCCTCTCCCGCAACCGCGACACCTCCATCGCCGAACTCCTCGGCTCCGGCCGCACCGAGGGCGAGGTGCGCCTGGCCGGCCTGATCACCGCCGTCGACCGCCGGATCAACAAGGCCGGCAACGCCTGGGCCATCATCACCCTCGCCGACCGGGACGGCTCGGTCGAGGTGCTGTTCTTCCCCGCCACCTACAACCTGATGGCCGACCAGATGGTCGAGGACAACGTGATCTCGGCCCGGGGGCGGCTCAACGAGCGCGACGGCTCGCTGAGCATCTTCGGCCAGGAGATCACCACCCTCGACGTCTCCTCCGCCGAGCTCGGCACCAAGCCGCCGGTCCAGATCACCGCGCCGCTCGGCAAGATCACCCCGGCCGTGGTGGGCGAACTCAAGCTCGCCCTCCAGGCCCACCCCGGCGACGTCCCGGTCCGGCTGCTGACCACCAACTGGGACAAGGACACGCTCTACGAGCTCGGCTTCCTGGTGAACCCCGACAACGGCCTCGCCTCGGACATCAAGACCCTGCTCGGCACCAACTCCTGGGCGGGCACGCTGTAACCGGCCGGTGGGCGGCCGGGGCACCGGTCCGGGTCAACTCCCGCGTCAACGCCCGGGACCGGTGCCCCGGTCCCGGCCGCCCCGGACCGACTCGCCCTGGACCGACTCGCCCTGGGTCGACCGCTCGACGAGTCGGCCCAGGGCACGCAGCACCTCGACCGGCAGGCCCGGGTTCCCCGCCGCCGCCTGCGCGGTGCCGGGGTCGCGCAGCAGGCCGGCCAGCACGGCAGCGGGCAGCCGGGGGTGCCGCGCGGCGGCGTGACGGACGTCGGACCCCGGGTCGTCGAGCAGCCGGACGGCCGACTCCGGCGACAGCCGGGGATCGCCCGCGGCCCGGTACCGCACCTCCTCGACGGCGTCCCGGCCGAACCGCTCGACCAGGTCGGCCGTCGACTCCGGGTCGTCCAGGGCGAGCCGGCGCAGTCGCGGGTCCGGGTCGTCGGCGAACCGCAGCAGGCCCGCCCGGGGGAAGTTCGGGTGGCCGTGCGGCCGGTCGGGCCTGCTGAGGCTCCCGGTCCACCACTGCCACACCCCCAGCAGCAGCTCGGCCTGCGCGTCCTCGCAGGACTCCGCGAGGAAGAGGTGCACGACGCGGTCCTCGTCCCGGGCCAGCAGCGCCACGACGTCCGGCGGGAGGTGCGGGGCGCGGGCCACGCTCCGCCGGACGAGCGGGTGGGCGGAGGCCGCCAGCCGGCGCATCGCCTCCGGGTCGCCGTGGAGCGCCGTGACCCAGCCGAGCTCCCGGCCGGTGAGCTCCGGGCCGAAGTCGATCCGCGCGCGCTGCGCCTCGGTGAGATCGGGTCGGACGGACACCTCGAAGCGGACGCTCGCGTCCGGGTCGTGGGCGAGCTCGGCGACCAGGTCCCGGTCGAGGTTCGGATTCCGCGCGAGGGCGCGGCGCCGGGCCGGATCACCGTCGCGGACCAGTTCCTCGGCGAGATCACGGACCAGCCGGCAGGACTCCACCGCGCGCTCCTCGAAGTCCTCGGCGGCGAACACCGACCGGGGCATCGGGTGGTCGCGATGCCGGTTCAGCAGCGCCTCCGCCCTGACCCGGCGGGCGGGATCGGCGAGGAGCGCCCACCGGGTCGGCTCGTCCAGCTGCGGCCAGCCGTGGCGGCAGGCCGCCGCGCGCACGGCCGGTTCGGGGTCGGCGGCCAGTGCGGCCGCCGTCGGGCCGTCCAGCGCGGGAAGGCGGGCGGCCTCCGCGCGGACCCTGGCCGACGGGTCGGCGGCGAGCCGCCGGTGGACGCCGGCGGGGAGGCCGGCCCGCCGGTCCGCGGCGCACCAGGTCAGCAGCCACCGGCGCCGGTCGTCCGGCTCATCGAGGATCAGGCGCGCCCACTGGTCGGGCGAGAGGTCCGGCCGGCGCTCGGCGACGCCCGCCCGCACCTTCCAGTCCGGGTGGGCCACGGCCGCGTCGACGACTTCTGCGGGCAGCCGCGGCCAGGGCAGAGCGGCCGCCGACCGGTCCAGCAGGCCGACCAGGACGTCGACCGGGGTGGCCGGATTGAGCGCCAGCCCGATCACCCAGGCCTCGGCCGGCTCCGACCCGTCGGGCCGCCCGGCCCCGGCCACGAACGACGCCCAGACGGCGGCGCGCTCCTGCGGCGTCTCCCGGGCCACCGCCCGCCCCCCCCACGGCCTCCGGAGCGCCACGGCGCAGCGACTCGTCCCCAGATGTCATCACCCGCCCATCCTGCCCCGCCCGGCCCCCGTCGCCGGGGGCGGGGGTGGGGAGCAGGAAGTCGGCCGGTCCGACTTCCTGCTCCGGACGGCCGGAACGCGCCACCGCCCCTGTCGCGGCCCGCCACCTCGCAGCGGGCGGATCGGCCCGCCCCGGCCACCGCGGCACCGGGCCACCGGCCTCACGGGCGACCGCCCGGCGGCCCTCCGACCCCGCAGGCCCCACGAAGGCGGTCACGCAGCCGGAGCTCGCTCACCCCCGTCCCCCCTCCGGAATCCGGCCGCTCCCCGGACTCGCCCTGCACGAGCGGCCGTTCGGCCGTGAGCGAATGTTGCGATCTGTGCTGAATCGAGCACACACCGCCAGTGCACTGTGGACAATGGCAGGCGCCGATTCAGCAGCGGTTCCAAACCCTCAAGGAGCGTCGCGTGTCCGAGCGACTGCGGAACGATCTGCGTGAGGCTCGCCGGGCAAGCGGTCTGCCCTGGGAGCAGTTCGCCAGGTCAGCCGGTTTCACCCCGGCGCATCTGCGCAACGTAGAGAACGGGAACCGGGCCGTGACCGGCGACGTGGTCACGGCCTACGACAGGGCGCTGCAGACCGGCGGCCGGTTCGCGAAAGCAGTTGCCGCCGCCGAGGCCGCAGGGACAGTTGTCCCCACGGAGCAGGGCGGGGCTGCCCTGGCAGTACTGGCCGGCCTGCTGGACGGGAGACGAGTGGATCGCCGGAGCTTCATCACCGCGGGCGTCGCGCTGTCCGCGTCGGCGCGGAACTGGTCAGAGACCCTGGAGTCCCACACCACCCCGGTGGAGCCGCCGGGAGGTGTGGGACTGCTGGCCAACGTCGCCGGCCGGCTGGACTACCTGCGTCGGGTCGACGACGAGCTGGGCAGCGGGGAGGTCCGCAAGCTCGCGGGCAGTGAGCTGGCCCTGACGGTGACCCTACTCAAGGCCGGCCGCTACCGAGGGCCGGCCTCCACCCAGTTGCTCCGGCTCGCCGCCGAGGCGGCAAGACAGGTCGCCTGGTCCAGCTTCGACCAAGGCCGGCCCGGTGACGCGCAACGGTACTTCGACGCCTCTCTGCGGGCCTCCGCCGAAGCAGGCGACTTGCTTGGAGGGGCCTACACCCTGAGTTTCGCCGCGATCCAGTGCTACTCCACTGACGGTCAGGCCGACCGCGCGGTCGCGGTGCTTGAGACCGCCCGGGCCCGGCTGAAGGGGCGCGGCACTGCCCTGATGGAGGGGATGCTCGCGGCCCGAACCGCGAGGGCGCTCTCGAAGACCGGCGCCAAGGCTGCGGTTGGCCGCCAACTCGCGCTGGCGCACGCGGCGCTGGACGCAGGCCCCCACGATGAAGCTCCCGACTTCCTGTACTGGGTGACCCGCTCCGAAGTGGAGATGATCGCCGGCTCCAGCGCTCTCGACCTCGGCGATCCGGGCGAGGCGTTGCGGCGCTTCGATTCGGGCATGCGGGCGCACCCGGGGGCCGATGAGGAGTACCCCCGCAGCCACGCGATCTACTGGGCGCGGGCGGCGGAGGCCCACCTTGCCCTGGACGACCTCGACGCGGCCTTGGCGTCCGCACTCCGCGCGGCCGCCTGCCTCGGCTCCGTCGACTCCGCTCGCTCCGCCACTCAGCTGGCCGGCCTTCGGGGGAAGCTCCGCCCGCACGCCGCCTACCGGCCCGTCGCCGAGTTCCTAGCGGCCACCGCCGGGTAGCCGGAGCAGTCCACGCAGGTCCCGGGCGATCACGTCCTCGTCCAGGCCGTGCAGCGGGGTGAGGCCGGCCTCGGCGGCGGCCTCCAGGTTCGTCTCGCTGTCGTCGACGAACAGGGTCTCGTGCGCCTGTACGCCGAGTTGGTCCAGCACGATCCGGAAGGCGGCCGGGTCCGGCTTGCGGACCCCGGTCTCCGCCGAGAGCACCACGGCATCGAACGTCCCGGCGAGGTCGAATCCCGCGTAGGGGTCGTAGGGCTCGCGGCCCAGCGAGTTCGAGAGGACCGCGGTCCTGATTCCGGCCGCGCGGGCCTCCCGAGCGATCCGCAGGACGGGGTAGGCGGGGAAGCAGTCGTGGAGGTAGCGGGCCATCAGGTCGGCGGGGTCGATACCGATCAGCGTGCCGAAGCCGGCGTTCCACTCCTCTTGGGTGATCTTGCCGAGCTCGAGCCGACGGAACAGCTCCTGACCTCGGGGGTCGGCCCACCCACGGAGGAACGTGCCGCGGGGGATCCTCTCCCGGGCCTCGAAGCCGGTGATCACTTCGACCATGTTCGCCGTGAGCACTCCGAAGAAGTCGAACACCACCGCGCGGAACCGCAATTGACGCCCTGTCGCCACCATGCCGGCAGCCTAAGGCGGATCGTGGGCATCCGGAACAGGCCGGGCCGACCTTCAGGACCGTCAGGGCTCGGATGACCGCCTCGTTCGACGCTTGCCTTCCCCTGCTCGCCACCGGCCGCTGAGCGGGTGCCGGGCCGCCACCCCTGGCGGGGCGCCTTGGAATCGGCGTTGAATCGGCGCACCTCATTGCCCCCGAAGGGCTCGCGGTGTGTGCTTGGTTCAGCACAGCACGCAACACCGAGCCTCGTGCCCAGGGCACGACGAGCCACCTAACCCCTGCCCGCGCTGAGAACGAGCCCTGGCGCGCCCGCTTCACAGCTGACCTGGCGATCCCTGGTCGCCAGATGGGACAAGCATCTCTCGGCGTCGGTTGACGGCCCATCGGGGAGCCGGCAACCAACCCGGGCAACGCCGTAGGACGGGCCCCGTGGACGACGACCAGGCCGCCCTGCCCTCGCCCCCGAGGAGCGATGACGCCTCCCGTACGCACAGCGAAGAGTGAGAAATGGAGGCCCACATGAGCCCGACCAGTACCAAGTGGATGAAATACGCCATTGGCGTCGCGCAAAGGGCGCCTCAGTCCGGTAGGCGGGTCGGGGTTGCGCTCGTTTCCGAACACGACGAGCTGATCTGCTCGGCCTTCGAGGGGGAAGTGAACGGCGAATCCTGGCGCCTCGCTCTGCGGAGGAGGATGCAGGAATTCGGAACATCCAGCGCGCACAGCGTATATCTGACGATCAACACCCTGTCAGCGGACCGGTCGTTCGAGCTCGCCGAGCTCTTGAAGGAAGTGCGCGTCGACAGGCTGTTCATCGGTCTGCCCGACCCGGCCTTGACGAGCTACCTCGACGACGACCCCGTCACCGCACGAGGTGGTGTGCACCGTTTCCCCGACGATCTGCAGCGGGAGATCCTCGAGCAGAACCGAGGCGTCTACGCGGCGAGCGAGCAGAATATCGACCGTAACCCCCACTACTCCACGCACCGCATCAGCGAAGCCGTCTCCACCGGCCTGGGATCGCGAGGTTTCGCGCTTTCCAGGAGTGATGTCAATGCGAACAGGGAAAAGGCCGCGCTGGCTTCTCTCATCTGCCAGAGGTACGGAATCGAGAGGGAAGAGGCTGATCGCGCCGTAAACGGCGCGCTGTCCGATGCCTTCGACGTGAAGTACGGTTCCTACGACTACGCGTTCGACGCTCGCGCCGCCAACCCCGGGTGGGCCAGCGACTTCATGTCGGTTTACAAGTGTTCGTCCGCAAGGTCACTGTCTGCCGTCAACGTCCTCAACGTCGGTGTCGGAGCCGGATTCGAAGCGGCCGCCCTGTTCTCGGAATGTCCGCAGATCACTTTCGTTGACATCGCGGAGCGTGGTCTTGCGACTATCAGCGGACGCATTCCCTCGTCGAGGACCGTCGTCTCGAGCGCCGAAGAGCTGTCCATCCTGCCGGAAGAAAGTTTCGATCTCTATGTCTCCTTGAGGACCTACAACTCATCGTTCTTCGACACGTCCGCGGCCGCCTCCGAGGCGCACAGGGTTCTCAAGCCCGGTGCGCCGATCATCATCTCCGTGGCCAACGGGTTTCTGTCCACTCGGCGCGGCTGCGTCATACCAGGGCTGATCATCCCTGGCACTGAATTCGTCGATCTCTACCGCGGGATGGACACAGCCAATCTGATCGGCGCAGAGCTCGACCGTGCCGGGTTCAAAGACGTTCGCATGTCCCTGAAAACCACCGAGATCTACCTGACGGCTGTCGCCACCTGACGTTTCCGCCGCCCCTACAGCAGGCCGCGTCCGCGAGGGACCACCGGCTCCGGGGGAAGGATGAATAGCAGAGCGCCGGGTGCGACCGGACTGGTCCGAGTGACCAGCGCGAAGGAAGGACTTCTGCAATGGCCGCGCAAACGACTGTTGCCCATCGGATCCTGCAGTTCAACGAGGTCCTTGCGGGGACGACGCTTGAACTGCCTCCCGGGTTCGCGGTCATCAACCCGTTCAACGGCCCCCAGAAGAAGCGCGTCCGGGAGGTGACGACGGCGTTCTACGGCAAGTACTACGGCGACGACAAGCCGCGTCACCTGGTGCTGGGGAGCTCGCCCGCCCGACGTGGCACGGCCGTGACCGGGGTCCCATTCGAAGACGCCAAGCTCCTCGAGAGTGAAACGGGAGTCGACGTCGACGGCTACTCGGTCAGCTGGCCCTCCGCCGGGTTCCTGCACGACGTCATCAGGCGCTACGGGGGCCGCGACACGTTCTACGCCGACTTCGTCATGAGTTTCGTGTGCCCCCTCGGCCTGGTGAAAACGGGCCCCAAGGGGAAAGAGGTGAACTGCAACTACTACGAGAACAAGAAGCTGCTGGAGCTCCTTCAGTCTTTCCTCGTGGAGAGTCTGGAGCAGCAGCTCTCATTCGGGACCGACACCTCGGTTTGCTACTGCATCGGCAGTGGCGAGAACTTCCGGTTCCTCTCGAAGGTGAACGAGGGACAGCGATTCTTCGAGAAGATCGTACCCCTGGAGCACCCGCGTTTCATCACCCAATACAACCGGGACAGGGAGGAAGAGTTCACTGAGAAGTACCTCAGCGCCTTCCGTGGACAAGACGACTAGTCGGCGCGTCCCCCGGAAAAGCTCGTCAACCCCTCAGCTGATTCGGCGAAGGCCGTAGGCCCCCAAAGCATTGGAACGAGAAGGAGAACAGTACATTGGCGACAGATGGCAGGGTCCTGGTCCACTTCGGACCGGAAAGCGTGAACGCTTACCGGTCCTGTGACGGTAAGCTGGAACTGCTCAAAAGGGAACGGTTCGTGTTCGACGGCAGCCTCTCCCACAAGGCCCTGGCAGACGGGGTCGGCGAGTTCTGCGCCGGGCTCAAGGAGTTCCACGAGGTCGTCGACAACCAGGGAACGCGGCTGTACGCCACCGGAGCCTTCCAGCAGCTCCCGCAGCCGGATGCGGCCGCGCTGGTCAACAGCGTCTACGTCGACACCGGCCTCTACTTCAACATCGTCGAGCCCGAGCTGCAGCGGTTCTACCTGGAAACGGGCATGTCCGCCTGCGGATCGAACGACATGATGGAGGGCATTGTCCGGCGGGAGTTCCGGAAGGCTGTCGTCTGCGGCAGCTTCCAGCAATCCCTCGCGTACATCGGGGGCACCATCGCCCGTCTGCGCGAGAGCGACACCGAAGTGCTCAGCCCGCAGAGCACAACGATCAAGCCGGAGACCGTGGGCACCGACTTCATCCTCTTCGACTACCAGGACCTCCTGAAGAACGCACGCGACACGTGGCGGCACAAGTACGTGCACATGGACGCCTTCCGGCGGGCCGACGCCATGGTCGTGTGCAACCCCGGCGGGATCGTCGGAAAGGGCACCATCTTCGAGCTCGGCTTCATGGCCGCGCTTTCCAAGAGGGTCATCTTCACGGAGGAACCCCAGGGCGTCTCTGTCCTGTTCCCCTGTGAGATCGGCCTGGGAGTCTGAGCACTCCCGCCGAGAGCTGCGGCATCCCGCCCCGTTCTTGCAACCCGACCGGAACAACGCGATGTTTCGGCGAACGGCGCAGCCCCGGGAGCGGGTCTCCGGCCCTCCGCGCTCTCTTCCCAAACAGATCCCACTTCTCGGCTACGAAGATGCGGAAAGGACCCCGCCGGTGCGCGACGCGGAACCGATCGACATAGTGCGCGACAGGCTGCGAGAGATCGTGGCGTCTGTCCTGGAAGTGGAGAAGGGCGACGTCGAGCCCGGTGCCCTGTTCTACGAGGACCTGGGTATGAGCTCCTTGGAGAAGGTCGCGGTCGCGGTCGCGGTCGAGCGCGAGTTCGGATCCCTGTCCGCTGAGGAAGCGGCAGCCCTCACCAGCCTGGACGCCGCGGTGTCCGTGCTCGGCGAGCGGGCGGCACACCCCCAGGGCATCGACCTGATCGACCTCGTGGTGGCGGGTCATGTCTTCGCCGGTCGGGGCGGGCGGGCCAGCTATCTCGACCCCCAGGCCGGGGAGATCACCTACGCGGGCCTCCTGGAGGCAGCACGCGGGTACGCGGGTGCCCTCAGGGCGGCGGGCGTGCCCGAGGGCGCCCGCGGCCTCCTGGTTGCCGACGACTCGGTGGCGACCGTCGTCGCCGTCCTCGGCCTGTGGTGGCGCGGCTGCGCCCCGGTGGTGATCAGCCCGGTGCTCACAGACGACGAAGTCCGCTACATCGCCGCGGACTGCGCCGCGGCGATGGTGCACCTGGACGCAGCTCCCAAGCGGCAACGCGCCCTGGAGGAGCTGTTCGCGACGACGACCCGGTTCTCCGGGGCCGACGTGCGGGCCGCTCTGGCGACGGCCGAGCCCGGGCCGGCACGGTGCCCGGAGGAGGCCGGTCCGCCAGCTGTGTGGTCTGCGGGGCGTGAGGCGCTGGTGCAGTACACCTCCGGAAGCACCGGCATGCCCAAGGGGGTGCGGCACTCGGCGGGCGCGGTCGCGGCCATGGCCGACGGCATCGGCACGGTCCTGGCGCTGACTCCCGACGACACCGTGCTCTCCAGTGCCCGGATGTCCTTCGGCTACGGCTTCGGCAACTCCGTCCTGTGCCCCCTGGCGGCCGGCTCCCGTGTCGCGCTCATCCGCGGCCCAGTCGACGTCCACGCGCTCGCCGCCGCGATGCAGCGCCACCGGCCCACCGTGCTGTTCTCCGTCCCACGGCTGTACGCGGCACTGCTCAACGCCCCCGGAACGGTGGAGCTCGCCTCCGGCTCCGTGCGGCTGTGCGTGGCGGCGGGCGAGAACCTGCCGGCCCCGCTCAGCGAGCGGATCCGCACCGCCTTCCAGGCCCAGGTGCTCAACGGACTCGGCGCCACCGAAGTGCTCCACATCGTCGTCGGCACGCCGCCGGAGAACGGGCGTCCGGGCACCTTCGGGGTCCCGGTGCCCGGGATCACCGCGACCGTCCGCGCCGCGGACGGCACGCCCGTCGCCGACGGCCAGGACGGCCGGCTGCACATCGCCGGCCCGACCGTCGCCCTCGGCTACATCGGCCGACCGGAGGCCGCAGCGCTCACCTTCGCCGACAGCGGCGCCTACACCGGCGACGTGGTGCGCCGTGCGCCGGACGGCACGTTCACCCATCTGTGCCGCGCCGACGACCTGCTCAGCCTGGGCGGCTACAAGGTCGTGCCGAGCGAGATCGAGAGCGTCATCCGCAGCACGGAGGGGGTCCAGGACTGCGTGGTGGTCGGCGGCCGCGACACCGACAGCCTGGAACAGGCCGTGGCGTACCTGGTGGCCCGGCCGGGATCCGACCAGGCCGTGGTGCGGCGCGCTGTGACCGCCGCGATCCGTAGCGGCCTCGCCGCCCACAAGCGGCCCGCCCGTCTGGAGTTCCTCGACGAACTCCCGACCACGTCTACCGGCAAGCTGGCCGCCTTCGAGCTGAGGAAGGCGGCTGCCCGACCGTGACCTGGGACATCACGGGCATGGCCGCCGTCGCCAACATCGGCGCCAGCCCCCAGGAGATCTTCGCCGCGCTGTGCGCGGGCCAGGAGAGCCGCACACCGCTGAAGGCTTTCGATCCCGACAAGTACCGGGCGGCCTACGCATACGAGATCGACGACCGGCCCAAGGACGGCGGCGACATCCCGCGGCGGGCCACCCGCTGGCTCACCACCGTCGTCCGCCAGGCAGTCGCCGACGCGGGCCTGGACGAGGACCTCTCCCAGGTACCCGTGCTGGTCGGGACCACCATGCGCGAACAGCGCAGCCTCGAACTGTGGTGGCGCGACCACGCGGACGTCACCCTCGAAGACCTGCACTTCGGCACCGCCCTGAAGGCGGCCTTCGGAGCGTCCACCACGTACACCTTCGCCAACGCCTGCTCCGCCACGCTGTACGCGCTCGCCATGGCCACCGACATGATCGAGGCCGGCATGGCCGACACGGTCGTCGTCGCCGGCACCGACGCCACCACCGAGAGCGGCTTCGGCACGCTCGACCGCGTGCAAAACGACATCCCTGACGCGCTGCGCCCCTTCGACTCCACGCACCAGGGCATGCTGATGGGCGAGGGCGCGGCGGCTGTCGTCGTCCAGCGCGCCGGCACCGGTAGAGGGCCCGTGCACGCCCGGGTGCGCGGTGTGTCCATGAACTGCGACGCCCACCACGCCACCGCGCCGGACCCCGACGGCATCACCCGCGCGGTGCTCGACGCCTACCGCAGGGCAGGGGTGCGGGCCCGCGACATCGACCTGGTGATGCTGCACGGCAGCGGCACCCCCCTCAACGACCAAACGGAGGCGAGCGTCCTGCGCCGCATCCTCGACGGCGCAGAGCCCGGTCCGCGGATGACCGCCATCAAGGCGATGACCGGCCACACCCTGGGCAGCTCGGGACTGCTCAGCCTCGTGATGGCGGTGCTCGCCATGAAGGAAGGGACGGTACCCCCGGTCCTGGGCCTCGCCGATCCGATCGCCGAGGCCGCAGGGCTGGGCCTGGTGCAGGGCTTCCCCGCTGCCGGCGACCTGGCTATCGCTCAGATCGACGCGTTCGGCTTCGGAGGGATCAACGCCGTCGCGATCGTGGAGGCAGCCCGATGAGTACGACGAGCACCGCACGGTCGAGAAACCCGAACGTCCGGGAGGTCGTCGTCACGGGCATCGGCCTGGCGCTCCCCGGTGTCGCGACGTACGGCGACCTCCTCGGACCCCTGCCCGTGGTGGGCGGCTTCGACCCGGCTACCGGACTCAGCGGACGCGACCTGCGCCACAAGGACCGCGCGTCCCGGCTCGCCCTGCGGGCCGCCGAGGCCGCCCTCCACGACGCGGGCCTGGCCGACGCCGACGCCACGTTCACGGGCGCGGCTGATGCGACCGCCGTCGTGGTCAGTACCAACCTGGGCAACGCGGACAGCGTCTGCGCCGCCACCGACACGATCGCCAGAGAAGGCGTCAGGGGTCTCAGCCCTCTGGGGTTGCCCCGGACCTCGAGCAACGTCATCGCCGGCTGGGTGGCCATCCGCCACGGGCTGCGCGGCCCCAACCTCACCGTCTGCAACGGCGTCACGAGCGGTCTGGACGCCGTCGCCTGGGCCCGGAACCTCATCGTGGCCGGGCGCGCCGAAGCGGCCGTCGTCGTCGGCGTCGAACCGGCCAACGCCGTGACGATGAAGCTGCTCGGCGAGCCGTCCATCGACGCGGCGGTCGCCGTCGTCCTCGAACCGGCGCACGCAGCCGCTGCCCGTGGCGCACGGCCTCGCGCCACGATCACCGGCTATGCACGGGCCCGGGACCTCGCCGCAGCGCTGACCTGCGCCGGTGGGACGGAGAAGGAATCCGCCGGCCTGTGGCTCGGGGACGAGGCGGGGGCCGGGGCGTGCCGGCTGCTCGCGGCCACGCGCCGGGTCGACCTGGAAGCCCAGCTGGGCCTGCTGTCCGGGGCGCTGGGCGTCCTGCAGTGTGCCGCCGCGGCTGCCCACTTCGAGGGCGGCGCCACCGGGAACGTGCTCGCCACGGCCGGAGGCCCTCACCACGACGCGGCAGCCGCCCTGCTGCTGACCCCATGACCGACCTCTCGTCCATCCACGCAGGAGCTGGGGGAACACTCATGACCAGTGCGACCGTGAACATCGAGGATCTCCGCGCCCTGATAGCCGGCGTACTGGAGATCGAACCCGAGGAGGTCACCGACGAGGCGCTCTTCACTGACGAGCTCGACATCGACTCGCTGCTGATGCTCGAGATCTCAACCCGCGTGGAAAACGCGTACGACGTCCCGGAGAACACCGTGGCCGTCAGCGGTGCCACCACCCTCGCTGAGCTGCACGCCTTCCTCACCTCCAAGCTCGCCGGCGGGACGCCGGCTAGCCCGCTCATCCGCCCGAGGCCACTGAGCGAACCAGCGGCGCGACTGTTCCTGTTCCACCACGCCGGCGGTTCACACCTGCTCTACCGGGGCTGGGCGGAGCACTTCCCCGAGGACTGGGAACTCTGCCTCCTGGAGGCCCCCGGCCGAGGCCAATTGCAAGCACTACCGCTGATCGACGACTGCGATCGGCTAGTCGACTACTTCCACACCGCCGTCGCTCCACTGCTCGACCGGCCCTTCGGGTTCTTCGGCCGCAGCATGGGCGCACTCATCGCCTACCAGCTCACCCGCCGGCTTCTCCGCCAGGGGGACCCGCTCCCCACCTGGCTGGGTGTGTCCGCTTTCGGCGCCCCGCGAGGTGAGTCCGAAGCCGACGGCCGCCCTCACCTGATGGCAGACGACGAACTGCGCCGCTGGCTGCGAAGCGTGGACGGCAGCCCGCCCCAGCTCCTCGACAACGACGCCGTCTGGCACAAGTTCGCCCCGGTGTTCCGCAGCGACTTCAAGCTCGTGGACACCTGGGCCCCTCCCCGCAACCCCGAGCCGCTGCCCGTTCCACTCTCGGTATTCGGGGGCCGCAGAGACAAGCTGATCGGCGAGGACCGCCTGCTCGACTGGCGAGCGATCACGACGCACTTCCGCGGACTCGAGAGGTACGAGGGCGACCACTTCTACTTGATGAACCGCCAGCAGCTCCTCGCTGTCGCCATCACGGCCGCGATGCGTTCCGCCGCCGCTTGAGCTCGCTCTCACCACCACACCACCCGCCAGGTGATCAATCCCAAGGGGGTGCCCGCGGACGGTGTGGGAGTGGGGCCCTCAGGCGTCGGGGTCGACTTCGGGGTGCGTGAACCGCATCGGCTTGCCCAGCGACCGGGCGTAGGCGATCTCGGCCCGGGTGCTGTCCCCGATGTAGTCGCCGACCACGAGCACCTCATCAGCGAGCAGGATCTTCGACCGGTGCAGTTCGTCGAGTCGAATCTTCAGAGCCTCAGCCTCGACAGGATCGGACCACAGTGCGTGCGGCGACTTCAGGTCGCACCCCGGCTTGACGACAATCCTCCCGGCCTTGGTCTCCCGCAGATCGGCCTCGTTCATCTCGGCCATGAAACGAGTGGAGCCGCAGATCGCGACGATACGCGGGAAGCTCAGCTGCCTCTTCGCGTCGGCGAGCTTCTCCTCGGGGGTGATCAGCTGTGGGGACGACACTGGTTCCTCCTGGTGGTCCGGCCCGAGGGGTGCCTGCGGAGACGAGAACGAAGGTGTCCAAGATCGCCTCACGGCGAACGTCATGGCCACCCTCGCGCCAGCACTCTATGCGACGAGCATCTCCACCCGGCGCCGTGGCGCCCGCCGGTCGGCCTTACCCAACCCCCTGGGTAGCCGGTGGCCCGGACGTGACACCCAGCGGGTCGCGCCCGGCCAGCTGCTGCAGGCCTGCAGCAGAGGTCTCCACCCCACGCTCACCCCGCACATCGCCGGCCGGGCCGAACACCTCACCGGCCCCCGTGCCCGCGTCCTGATCGGCCCGACCACCTGCCGCCCGCTCATCATCCGACCACTATCGCTGTGCACTTCGACGAGGAGACCATGTCCACCGCATCTCACCAGC
Source organism: Kitasatospora sp. NPDC003701 (assembly GCF_053587085.1). Taxonomy (NCBI): domain Bacteria; kingdom Bacillati; phylum Actinomycetota; class Actinomycetes; order Kitasatosporales; family Streptomycetaceae; genus Kitasatospora; species Kitasatospora sp. NPDC003701. Next base: position 72,185 of record NZ_JBSFNM010000030.1, on the reverse strand, counting down.
CCTCCACCAAGCCGGTCGCCGCGCCCTTCACACCCGGCCGCACCGCGGAGGGAGAGCAGATCACGGCGGTCGCCGACACGCTGGTGCTCGCGTACGGACTGCACATGGCGGAAATCACGCGAATCCCGGAGGGCACTGCGACGGACAACTACGCCATCGTGGACCAAACCGGCCGTCGGCACTTCGTCAAGGTTTATCGCGCTCGAGAGAGCTTGGATCTCGAGCGGGCGTCGGTCGAACTGTCCGAGTACGCCGCCGACGGAGGTGTCGCGACCGCGCGGGCAACCCGCACGCGCGAGCACGAACTCCTCGCGACTCATGGCCGCCTGCCGATGTCACTGTGGTCGTACGTGCCGCACATCGAGACTGCCGAGGGCAACCTGACTGGTGCACGGTGGGCGGCGGTCGGCACAGCTATGGGCCGTCTCCACAGCCGACTCGCCACTCACCCCGCCGCCGCACCCACTCTGGAACCTGGTGCCGCGGTGTGCGACGTGGCCGCCGCGCGCGACCGCTTCGAGGGGCTGATTCTCGCGTACCAGCACAGGCCCAGGCTTGGGGAGTTCGAGACGTGGGCGCTGCAGGCGGCGCGTGAGCGACAAGCGGTCTTGGGGGGCGTCGAACGCATCCTCGCTTCACTTCCACAGCTGACGGTCCAGATCATGCACGGCGACCTGGCCGGTCCCAACGTCCTGTTGGGGCACGACGATGTCGCCGCGATCGTGGACTTCGGACCACCCACACCTGGGTACCTCGCCCGGGAAATCATGCGTCTTGGCTGCGACCCCAAGAGCGTCCTGTCCAACGGTGTCGAGAAGTGGCTCAAGGGATACACCGATCTCGCCCTCGCCTATCGAGCGGCCAACCCCGAGGCGCCCGCGGACGACCTCTTGTCCTCGTTTCGTGTCGGCTGTGCAGCCATGCTCTGCGCGACCTTTCCGTTGTCGGCACCAGTGGAACGCCCGCACCTCGTCGACGCCGCACTCGAGTCATACGCGCGGGCACGGCACGAGGCAGCTCTGATGCTGCTGGGCCGGCTATCTGACTTGGAGGAGGCCCTGCGAGACGCTCTTCGCTGAGTTCATGACCCCCATGGCTGGCGTAACTCGCGCAAGCCGCAGGCCCGGACAGCGAACTCGTACCGCGGCTCCTCGCCCAGGCATCCGAGATCCAGGCAACCGGCCTGGCCGAATCCACCAACAAGGCCCAAATGACCGTCAGCGAAATCCTGGTCGCACAGTCCGACGTCCTGCCGGCCGTCTGGGATGGCCTGCCCGCTCGCGGATCCAGGGGCCAGGACGACGACGACCCGGTTCAGCGTCGTCGTCCGGGACTGCCGCCACGCGCAATCGGTGTGCCCAGACAGCAGCCGGGTGAACGTCACGAGCCGACGACCCCGACGCGCCAAGGGGTCTTCATGCCGTCGCTCTCGCCTGGGGCCATCGCCGTCGGACACACCCCTATGGTCGGGCCGGTCTTCAAGACCAGTTGCCTATTGTGGCCACGGGCACATACCTGACGGCTCATCAGATACGGTCAGCAAAAGGTCAGCATAGGTACGAGCAGACCCTGTCCAAGTAGCACAGACCTGAGACTCGATCGCTCTCAGCACTCCCGTCCAGGGAGGCCCCGAGCTGGGGGCCCATGGGTCCCATCGCGTTGCTTCCAGCAGGCCGCCCAACACCTATCGAATCGCTCTCGACGCGGGGCTATACGGGAAACCTCTCCAGTTCAGGGCACTCCTCGAACCGTCTTCCGGACAGACGGTGCTTCCACTGACAGGTACGGCCGGCTGGCCCTTCCGAACTTCCCTCAACTCTTCCATATCTATGGAATGCAGACACCGGATCAGTCGATCTACTTGCGCGCCTCGATCAGGAAGCGCGCCGAGTGGGCCACAAACGGCCCCTCCGCCCGGATCCGCGCGTCCAGTTCGCGCAGCCGGTCACGGTAGGCGTCGACGGTGAAGCCCGGGACCATCCAGATCACCTTCCGAAGGAAGTACACGACCGCCCCGATGTCGAGGAACTCCATCCGCAGCCGCTCGGACCGCAGGTCCACCACCTCCAGCCCGGCCGCCCGCGCGTCGGCGCTCTCGGTGTCGGGGTGGCGCGCCCGGCGGGCCTCCGGCTGCGGCCCCAGGAAGTACTCGACCAGCTCGAACACCGACGCCGGGCCGACGTGCTGCGCGAAGTACGTGCCGCCGGGCCGCAGCACGCGGGCGATCTCCGCCCACCACACCGTCGCCGGGTGACGGCTGGTCACCAGGTCGAACGCCCCGTCGGCGAAGGGCAGCGGGGGCTCGTCCGGGTCGGCGACCACGATCGCTCCCAACGGGTGCAGCAGCCCGGTCGCCCGGGCCACGTTGGGCGGCCACGACTCGGTGGCGACCATCGCGGGCGGCAGCGGCCCGGCCCCGGCGAGCACCTCACCACCGCCGGTCTGGATGTCCAGCGCCGCCGAGGCCGCCGCCAGCCGCTCCCCCAGCAGCCGTTGGTAGCCCCAGGACGGGCGCTGCTCGGTGGCCCGCCCGTCCAGCCAGGAGAAGTCCCAGCCGTCGACGGACACCGCTTCGGCCTCGGCAATCAGCTCTTCGAACGTACGCGACATATCCGCATCATCCCGGCCCGGGGCGGCCCCGGCCAACCGGATTTCGGGCACGCCGGGAGGCGGCCGGCCCGCACCCGGCCAGGTCGGGGGCCTGCGGCGAACCGACCTGGCCGGGACGGCGAGCGCCTCCGGCCGGCCCGCGGCCCGGAGTGCTTCGGAGCGGACCCGGCGCCCCGGCAGGACCGGGGCGCCGGCGCGCGCACGGGTGACCGACTCACCGCCAGGGACGGGACCGACCGGCCGTGCGAGCGCGCCCGGCCGGGCCGCCGTCCGGTGCGCCCGGCCGGCCCCGGTCCTGGCCCGCCGGCCCCGAGCACCGCGCCGCCGCCGCCGCGTCAGTGCGCCGCACTGCGGGCTGCCGTCGCCCAGGCCGCCGTCACCGCGCGGTGGGCGGTGGCCGTCGCGGCGGCGAGGTCGTCACCCAGGTGCAACGGCGAACCGAGGTGGACGTGGAGAGCCGGGCGGCGCGCCGGCGCGGTCGTCAGGCCGGCCAACTGCTTGACCGCGCCGCCCGAGGTCAGGCGGCGGGCGCCCGCCTGTCCGAGCGGCACGACCGGTGCGCCGGTGGCCGTCGCCAGCCGGGCGAGTCCGCTGCGGAACGGGCCGGGCGGCAGCTCGCCGGAGTCGCCGCGGCGCGGCAGGCCGCCCTCGCCGTAGATGAGCACCAGGTGTCCGGCGGCGAGCGCGTCGGCGGCCCGGTCCAGGGCGTCGGCGGCGTGCTCGGTGCCGCGGTGGACGGGGATGTGTCCCTCGCGGCGCAGCAGCCGCCCGAGGAGCGGTACGCGCCAGAGTCCGGCGGCCGCGAGCACCACGGGCCGCGCGCCGAGGCGGTGCAGGGCGGCGAACACGATGGCGGGGTCGGCGAGCGAGGTGTGGTTGGCCGCGACGATGCTCCCGGGGGCGAGCGCGGCCCCGGGGTCGGCGCTCACCCGCAGGGAGCCGAAGGCGGGTACGAGGAGGGCTGCGGTGCGGCTGAGCATGGCTGGTTCGGTCCTCCGGTGGGCGGGCGAGCTGCCACCAGTGTTCGCCGCCCGGCCCCGGCGCGCCTGAGTACCCGTACTCAATAGCCTGCGGATCTGGGCAAGCACGTCTAGGCTCGCTGGGATGAGGCGATTCGACGCGGTGGACCGGGCCCTGTTCGACCGGGTGGCGCTGGCGCGCCTGCGCCGCGCCCAGCCGTGGCTGCGCCGTCTGAGCCGGTCCGCGGATCACGGGATGCTGTGGATGGGCACGGCCGCCGTGCTCGGGACGGTCGGTGGCCGGGCCGGGCGGCGGGCGGCCCTGCGCGGGGTCGGCGCGCTGGCGCTGGCCTCGGTGACGGCCAACATCGCCGCCAAGCAGCTGACCCGGCGTCCGCGCCCGCTGCTGGACCAGGTGCCGGCGGTGCGGCAGTTGCTGCGGCAGCCGGTGACGAGTTCGTTCCCCTCCGGCCACTCCGCCTCGGCCGCCGCCTTCGCGACGGCCGTCGCGATCGAGTCCCCGCTGCTGGGCGCGGCGGTGGCACCGGTGGCGCTGGCCGTCGGCGCGTCGCGGGTCTACACCGGGGCGCACTACCCCGGCGATGTGCTGGCCGGGTTCGCGCTGGGTTCGGGGCTGGCGGCACTGACACTGCGCTGGTGGCCCCGGACGAACGACCAGCCGCCGCCCGCCGGTCCGCCGCGTCGGGCGGCCCCGGCGCTGGCCGAGGGGGCCGGGCTGTCGGTGGTGGTCAACAGCGGCTCCGGGAACGGCGCGTTGCTGACGGCCGATCCGGAGGAGACCGCCGCCGGACTGCGCGGGCTCCTGCCGCGCGCGGAGGTGCGGGTCTGCGGTCCGGACGACGACCTGCCCGCCCTGCTCGCCGAGGCGGCCGACCGGGCGGCGGCGGCCGGCGGCGCCCTCGGGGTCTGCGGCGGCGACGGCAGCGTCAACCTGGCCGCGTCGCTGGCGGTCGAGCGCAATCTGCCGCTGGCCGTCTTCCCCGGCGGCACGCTCAACCACTTCGCGCTGGACCTCGGGATCGAGTCGCCGGACGCGACGGCGGCCGCCGTGGAGGCCGGGTCCGCCTGCGGGGTCGATCTGGGTCTGGCCGCCGACGACACCGAGCGGCGGATCTTCCTGAACACCTTCAGCCTCGGCGTGTACCCCGAACTGGTCCGGCTCCGCGAGTCGTTGGAGGGCCGGCTGGGCAAGTGGCCGGCCCTGGCGGTGGCCGTCGCCCGGGCCCTGGCCGACGCCGAACCGGTCACCGTCGAGGCGGGCGGGCGCAGCCGGCGCGTCTGGCTGCTGTTCGCGGGCAACGGCGCCTACGACCCGCCGGGCTTCGCCCCGACCCGCCGGGCCGGGCTGGCCGACGGCCTGTTGGACGTCCGTGTGGTGGACGGCGGCAGCCCGTTCGCCCGGACCAGGCTGGCGGCCGCCTTCCTCTCCGGTACGCTGTCCCGTTCGCGGGTCTACCACTCCGCCCGGCTGACCGCCCTGAGCCTCGACTCGCTCGGTGACGCCGACCGGATCGCCGTCGACGGCGAGAGCCTGCCGGCCTCGGGTGCGCTGCGTCTGGCCAAGGCGCCGAACGCCCTGACGGTCTACCGCCCCTCGCTCCCGTAGCGGCCGGGCGCCGGCGGTGGTCAACCGCAGGACGACACGCAACACACCCCATTCAGGTGACATTGCCCCCGGAGGCGTGCCCCGAGTCCCTAGTGTGCGGAGCAAGTTGGCCCACGAAGGGATTACGCCATGTACCGTACCGTCCGCACCGTCGCCGTCCTCCTGGCCGCCATCGGCGCCGCCGCCGTCCCGACCCAGGCGTTCGCCGACGGTCCCGAGGTGATCACCACGACCATCACCGTCATCGGCACCGGCAACCAGCTCGCCGGGGGCGACATCTTCAACACCGGCGGCGACAACGTGGTCGGCTCGTTCAACAGCAACAACATCTCCTGACCGTCTGAACCGAGCAGCACCGAGCGGTTCCGGGCAGCACCCGGACCGCCGCCGCCACCGCCCGCGCCTCCCCCCGGCGCGGGCGGTGGTGTTTTGACCGCCCTGCCGGCACCTCCTCCGACCGGGCGCACCGCGGCGCCGCCGGCCTCCGGCGGCCGGCGACCTCCTACGGGCGGTAGAGCTCCCGGGCCCGGGCGCAGTCGACGGGCCCGTCCTGGGGCAGGTGCAGGAAGTGCTCCAGCTGCCAGGTCTGCGCGCTGCCGGCCTGGCGGTTGGTGGTGGTCACCCAGGGCGGATAGACCCGGAAGGCGCGCTTCCCACCGGCGCCGTCCACCGATACGACACCGTGCCGGCGGAGCGCGTCCATCGGGAGCACGAACTGGCCGGCGTGGTGACGGTCGCGGGTGCTGATGACGAAGAGGTCGACGGGGTCGGTGGTGTCGAACGGCCGGATGGGGCCGCCCGGGGCCCTCTTCCACACGGTGACGAACTGGCCGACCTTGGTGGGGGTCGTCCTGGCCGCGCGGAACCGGACGGAGAGCCCGTCAAGGGTGAAGGCGTGCGCGGCGTACTCGGCACTCTCGGCTTCGGGGACCGGCCGCGTACAGGCGAACCCGCAGGGGTCGTAGACGAGCTCCTTCGCCGCGCGGAGATCGCTGTGGACCGGAGCGGCGTCCGACCACGGTTCCCGGCGGACGGGGTGGAGGTCGGGCGGGTGCTCGTCGTTCGTGGTCATTGGTTCACCCTGTCACAGCAGCCCGGCCGGTCATCGACCGTACGGGGCGCCCGGTCCGGTCGACGGGGCGCAGCTCTCGTCGCGGTGTGCCGAGCGCGGCGGCGGGCCGGGGGACACCGGAGCGCCGGCGGCGGAGCGGCCGCTCAGGTCTCGCGCTGCGGGTGGTACTCCGCCTCGGGTATGCCGAAGGTCCAAGCCACCCCGGCCCGGGCGGTGCGGGTGCTCGGCGGGACGCGCAGCCAGTAGGTGCGGAAGGTGCCGTCGGGCTCGGCGGTGGAGTTGACCACCTCGACCATCACCACCGGTTCGTCCTCCGGGAGTTGGATCCGCCAGAGCACGCCCGTCCCGTCGCGGTGCAGCGGCTCGGCGCCGGAGTCCGCCAGATAGCGCTCGTAACCGTAGTGCTCCAGCAGGACGCGGCGCAGCTCGGCGTTCTCCTCCGTGCGGATCCGCTCGACGGTGACCGCACCGAGGCCGGACAGGAAGTCGGCCGGGACGGGCATGCCGCGCCAGGCGTGCAGGGCGAAGCCGTCGGCGTACTCCAGGGCCGGACCGTCGGCCCGGTCGAGCCGGCCCGCCTCGTCACGGTGCAGCGCGACCGGCCGCTCGCTGACCAGTGCCACGCCCTCGTACGGCCACCACCAGCCGGCACCGCGCGCGACCTCGGCGAGCGCCTCGACCCCGGCCCGGTCGGCCCGGTCGGTCCGGTCGGCCGACGTTCCGGCGAGCACGCCCGCCGCCTCGAAGGCGGCGAACCACGGGGCGTCGTGCTGGCCCCGGACGGCGTCCAGCAGGGCGAGCCGGACGGCGGTGCGGCGGGTGCGGGCGGCATCGGTCGCGGGCGGGTCGGCCTGCTCGACGTCGGGCTCGGGGGCGAGCCGGTCGAGCACCGCGTCACGGATCCGCCCGGCCAGTGCGTTGGTCACCGGGCCGAGTTCACCACCGGTCAGTGCCCAGAGCGGCGCCCACCCCGCCGCGCCGACCCGCTCCACGGCCTGCCGCCTGGCCGCCTCCCACGGCAGTGTGCGCACGGCCTCGCGGACGCTCACCGCGCCGGCGGCCCGCAACTCCAGCGCCGCCTCGGCGGCCGCCGGCGGCGAGCCGAACCACCGGACCTCGGCCGGCTCGGCCAGCCCGGCCGCCCGGTAGGCCGCACGCACCGCGTGCTCGACCGCGGCCCGGTCGGCCGGCCCGGTGGCCGCCGCGCCCGCCCGCCAGCGGGCCGTCACCTCGGCCGGTACGACCGTCTGCTCCGTCACCATCACCTGCTCCTGTCCCGGCCGGGCGCCGTGCCCGGCCGCCCGCCCCACTCGTTCCGTTCATCGCCCTCGCCCCGCGCGCCGGACGCACCACCGCCGCACCGCCGCACGGGCCGCGCCAAAACCCGTCGCCCGGCGCCGTCAGTCCGCGACGATGCGCACCGCGCCCGGCGCGTACTCGCGCTGACGCACCACCCGGTACCACCCCTTGGGCAGCGGTATCGCGGCGTGCTCCTCGTGCACCACCCGGCCGCCCTCGGGCAGGTGCAGCCAGGCGGCTCCGAACGGCCCGGCCTCCCGGCGCAACTCCCCCGGGCCGACCACGGCGTGCGCGTGGCCGGTGACCTCACCGAGCGCCAGCACCAGCCGGCCCCGGGCGTCCCTCGGCTGCGCGGCCGACGAAGCCACCCTCGCGGGCACCGCGGCCTCCGCGGTCGGCACGATCAGCACGTCACCCTGGCGGTACATCAGTCCTCCCTGACCGACCCGACGGACGTCGGAATCTCACGGTCCGAAACGTAGGGCAGGGGTCTGACAACGCGCCCGGACTCCGCCCCGACGACCGGTTTGTCGGACCCGGCTGGTAGACAGTTGTCCGGCCCCAACCCCCGGAGGAGCAGCGCATGACGGTCGGCAAGCACATCGAAGAGTTCCACGGCCTCCCGGTCCTCGACTTCGTCCAGGCCGTCGACGACGGCGCCGCCCTGCCGGACGCCGCGGCGGTCGCCTGGAAGGTCGGCATCGAGTACGACTCGCCGAAGCCGTTCGTCGAGCGCTGGCGGCAGTTCCTCGATGCGGTCGACGTCGAGCGGGTCACCGCCGTGGTGGTCGGCGAGTGGTCCTCGGACGGGCCGGAGAGCTTCGCCGAGCCGCTGGCGGCGATCCTCGCCGCGGCCGACCGGCTGCCGTCGCTGCGCGCCCTGTTCATCGGCGACATCACGTACGAGGAGAACGAGATCTCCTGGATCGACATGGTCGACGTGACGCCGGTGCTGACGACGTTCCCGCTGCTCGCCGAGCTGGTGGTGCGCGGCGCCGCGGGGAACGTGGTGGAGGGCGACGGCCTCGCCCTGCAGGCGGTGCGCCACGAGCACCTGAAGGCCTTGCGGTTCGAGTCGGGCGGCCTGCCGGCCGCGGTGCTGCGGTCGGTCGCGTCCAGCGAGTTCCCGGCGCTGGAGCGGCTGGAGTTCTGGCTGGGCGTGGAGAACTACGGCGGCGACTCCACCCTCGACGACCTGGCGCCCTTCCTGGACGGCGCCCGGTTCCCGGCGCTGCGCCACCTCGGTCTGCAGAACAGCGAGGTCCAGGACGAGATCGCGGCCGCCGTCGCGCACGCCCCGGTCGTGGCCCGGCTGGAGTCGCTCAACCTCTCGATGGGCGTGCTGACCGACCAGGGTGCCACCGCCCTGCTGGAGGGCCAGCCGCTCACCCACCTGCGGGCGCTCGACCTGCACCACCACTTCCTCACCGACGAACTCCAGCAGCGGCTCCGCGACGCCCTGCCCGGGGTGGCCGTCGACCTCTCCGAGGCCGGCAAGCCGGACGACCGGTGGCGCTACGTGGCGGTCGCCGAGTGACCGGGCGCCGCCCTTCCCCGTCGTCCACCCATCACCGTTCACCGGCAGCACAGGCAGCTCAGGGGGCCGCATGACCGTCAACAAGCACCGCCGGGAGTTCCACGGGCTCCCCGTCGTCGACTTCTCCGGGGAGGCCGACGAGGCCCGCGAGCAGCCGGCGCCGGGCGCCGTCGCCTGGCGGCTCGCGGTGCGCTACGGGTCGCGCACCGGGTTCGACGAGCTCTGGAAGGCCTTCCTCGACACGGTCGACCCGGCGGGGGTCCGGGCGCTGCTGATCGGCCCCTGGTGGACGCGGGACTACGACTCGGTGGGCGACACGCTGGCCACGATCGTCGGTGACGCCGAGCGGCTCCCCGGCCTCGAAGCGCTCTTCGTCGCCGACGTGACGTACGACGAGTGCGAGATCTCCTGGCTGGAGATGTCCGACGTCACCGCGCTGGCCACCTCCTTCCCCCGGCTCGCCGAGCTGGTGGTGCGCGGCGGCAACGGGTTGGCCCTCACGCCCTTCCGGCACGACCGGCTGAGGGTCCTGCGGTTCGAGACGGGCGGCCTGCCCGGCACGGTGGTGCGGGCCGTGACCGGCTCCGAACTGCCCGCGCTGGAGCGGCTGGAGTTCTGGCTCGGAGCGGACGAGTACGGCGGCGACTCGACCATCGACGACCTGGCGCCCGTCCTCGACGGCAGCCGCCTCCCGGCCCTGCGCCACCTCGCGCTGGCGAACAGCGAGTACCAGGACGAGATCGCCGCCGCCGTCGCGCACGCCCCGGTCGTGGCCCGGCTGGAGTCGCTCGACCTCTCGATGGGCGTGCTCTCCGACGAGGGCGCCGCCGCTCTGCTGGAGGGCCAGCCGCTCACCCACCTGCGGGCGCTCGACCTGCACCACCACTTCCTCACCGAGGAACTCCAGCAGCGGCTCCGCGACGCCCTGCCCGGGGTGGCCGTCGACCTCTCCGAGGCCGGCCGGTCGGACGATCCCGAGGACCGCTACGTCGCGGTCGCCGAGTAGCCGGGCGCGATTCGGATGAGCTCCCCGCAGACGACCACGCCCCGGGCGGCCACGCCCCGGGCGGTGCCGCCGCAGCCGGCCCTGGCGCGGCCCGCCCCGCCGCAGCCGGTCGGTGACGCGCGGCCCGCGCAGTTGACGGTCCTCGGCAACCCGGGCCACCGGCGGGTGGCACTGTTCGCCGCCGCCGCCCGGGCGGCCGGCCTGCCCGAGCCCGCCGTCCTGCCCTGGATCGACGTCCTGCGCGGCGGCTTCGTCCTGCCCGGGGGCGGCCTCCTGCGGATCGAGTCGCCCGGTGAGGACCCGGCCGTGGACGAGCTGCTGCGCGGCCCGGCCCTCGGCCCCTCGTACGCGCCGACCAGGGTGGAGGGCGGCGCGGCCTGGTACGCGGGGGTCATGGCCGCCCTGCGCACGGTGGCACGGGTGCCGGGGGTGCGGCTGCTCGGCGATCCGGAGGAGATCGCCGTGATGTTCGACAAGCGGCGGGCGCACGCCCTGCTCGCGGGCGCCGGGGTGCCGGTGCCCCGCGCGCTCGCCGGCGCCGACGTCGCCGGCTGGGAGGACCTCCGGGAGCGGCTCCGGGCGCCCGAGCTGCGGCGGGTCTTCGTCAAACCCGCGCACGGCTCCTCCGCCTCCGGTGTGGTGGCGCTGGAGTTCGGCCCGCGCGGTCAGGTACTGGCCACCACCTCGGTCGAGCTGGCGGGCGGGCAACTCCACAATTCACTGAAGGTCCGGCGCTACCGGGACGAGCGGCAGGCAGCCGAGCTGGTCGACCGCCTCGCACCGGACGGGCTGCACGTCGAGCAGTGGATCCCGAAGGCCTCGCAGTCGGGCCGCTCGGCGGACCTCCGGATCGTGGTGATCGCCGGGCGGGCCACCCACGCGGTGGTGCGCACCAGCACCCAGCCGATGACCAACCTCCACCTCGGCGGCGCCCGCGGCAGCCTGGCCCTGGCCCAGGAGGCCGCCGGCCCCGCCTGGCCGGCCCTGCTGGAGACGGCGGAGCGGGCGGCCGCCTGCTTCCCCGGCTCACCGATGGTCGGCGTCGACGTGCTGCCCGCCGCCGGCTGGCGCCGCGCGCTGGTCGGCGAGGTGAACGCCTTCGGCGACCTCCTGCCGAACCTCACCGGCCTGCCCGGTGGCCCGGCCGAGGGCCTGGACACCTACGCCGCCCAGATCTCCGCACTCCACCGGCCGGGCCGCAGGCCCGGACCGACGAACCACGCACCGATGGAACCGACGCGATGAACCGCCAGCACCACCACCCGACCCGGTCGGCGACCACCGAAGCCGCACCCGCACCCGCACCCGCACCCGCACCCGCACCCGACATGAACGCCGTCGTGGGCACCCACGACCTGCTCCTCGTCACCCTGGACACACTGCGTTTCGACGTGGCCGAGGAGCTGGCCGCGGCCGGGCGGATCCCGAACCTCGCCGCCGTCCTCCCCGGCGGCCGCTGGGAGCGCCGACACTCCCCGGGCAGCTTCACCTACGCCGCGCACCAGGCGATCCTGGCCGGCTTCCTGCCCACCCCCGCCGCCCCGGGCGGTCCGCACCCGCGCCTGTTCGCCGCCCGCTTCGCCGGGTCGGAGAGCACCGCGACGCGCACCTGGGTGTTCGACGCGCCCGACCTGCCGAGCGCGCTCGCCGCACACGGGTACCGGACGGTCTGCATCGGCGGCGTCGGCTTCTTCAACAAGCAGGGCCCGCTCGGCTCGGTCCTGCCCGGGCTCTTCCAGGAGAGCCACTGGGCGGCGGAGATGGGCGTGCCGTCCCCCACCTCCTTCGAGGCGCAGGTGGCCCGGGCCGAGCAGGTCGCCGCCGCGCAGCCGGCCGGTCAACCCCTCTTCCTGTTCCTCAACGTCTCGGCGCTGCACCAGCCCAACTGGTTCCACCTGCCCGGCGGCACGCGCGAGGACGGGGACTCCCGGGAGAGCCACGCCGCCGCCCTGGAGTACGTGGACGCGCACATCGGCCGGCTCTTCGCGGCGATGAGCGCCCGCCGGCCGTGCTTCGCGATCGTCTGCTCCGACCACGGCACGGCCTACGGCGAGGACGGCTACACCGGCCACCGGATCGGCCACGAGGTGGTCTGGACGGTGCCGTACGCGCACTTCACCCTGCCCGCCCACCCGGCGCCCGCGCCCCTCACGGCCGCGCCCCCGACGTCCGACCGCACGCCGTCCGACCGACCGACGGCCACCGCCGAGGAGACCGCATGACCACGGCACCGGCCCCGCCGACCGAGTCGCCCTACCAGTCGTACGTCTACGCCTACCCGCACAAGACCGCCTACCGGCCGCTGCCGGAGCGCCCGGCGCTGCGCGAGCTGTGGGCCGGTGAGCCGCAGCACGCGCTCTCGCTCTACCTGCACATCCCGTTCTGCGAGGTCCGCTGCGGCTTCTGCAACCTGTTCACCCGGATCGGCAGCCCCGAGGGCCTGACCACCGCCTACCTGGACGCGCTGGACCGCCAGGCCGCCACCGTCCGCGAAGCCCTGGACGACGGCGCCCGGTTCGCCCTGGCGGCGTTCGGCGGCGGCACGCCCACCTACCTCACCGCCGGCGAGCTGGAGCGGCTCTGCGACATAGCCGAGCGGCGGATGGGCGCCGACCTGCGGGCGGTCCCGCTCTCCGTGGAGGCCTCCCCCGCCACCGCCACCGCCGACCGGCTGGAGGTGCTGGCCGCGCGCGGTGCCACCCGGCTGAGCCTGGGCGTGCAGTCCTTCGTGGACGAGGAGGCCCGCTCCGCCGTCCGCCCGCAGAAGCGCGCCGAGGTCGAGGCCGCCCTGGGGCGGATCCGCGCCGCCGGCTTCCCCGTCCTCAACATCGACCTCATCTACGGCATCGACGGCCAGAGCGAGGCCGGCTGGCTGCGCTCGCTGGACGCCGCACTGGCCTGGCAGCCCGAGGAGCTGTACCTCTACCCCCTGTACGTCCGGCCGCTGACCGGCCTCGCCCGGCGCGGCGAGCAGGAGGGGCCGGCCGCCTGGGACGCCCGCCGGCTCGCCCTCTACCGGACCGGTCGCGACCACCTGCTCGGCCACGGCTACCAGCAGGTGTCGATGCGGATGTTCCGCCGCACCGCCTCCCCGCAGGCCGGGAGCAGCGAGTACGCCTGCCAGACCGACGGCATGGTCGGCCTCGGCTGCGGGGCCCGTTCCTACACCTCCCGGCTGCACTACTCCTTCGACTACGCGGTGAACGCCACCGAGGTGCGCGGCATCATCGACGACTACGTCGCCACCACCGACTTCCGGCACGCCGAGGTCGGCCGGTCCATTACCCCCGAGGAGGCCCGTCGGCGCCACCTCGTCCAGTCGCTGCTCCAGGCGGAGGGCATGCCGCTGGCGGAGTACCGTGCCCGGTTCGCCAGCACCCCGGCGGAGGACTTCCCGGCCGAGCTGGCCGCGTTCGAGGCCCGGGGCTGGCTCGCGCGGGACGAGTCGCGCCTGGTGCTCTCGCCGGAGGGGCTGGCGCACTCGGACGCGGCCGGTCCGATGCTGTTCTCACCCGAAGTCCACCGGCTGATGGCCGAGTACGAGGCGAAATGACCTTCCTCGGCATGCCCGCGCCCCGACCGGCCACCGGCGCCGCCCGGCCCGGTCCGGACTCCGGTCCCGCGCCCACGCCCGCGTCCGCACCCGCGCCCGCCTCGCCGCCCGGGCCGGACGGCGGGCTCGACCTGACCCTGCTCTACCGGGGCCCGTTGTCCTCCTGCGACTACGACTGCCCGTACTGTCCGTTCGCCAAGCGGCGTGACACGCCCGAGCAGTTGCGGGCCGACCGCGCCGCGCTGGAGCGCTTCACCGCCTGGGCCGGCGGGCGGGCGGGGACGGGCGACACGCTGTCCGTGCTCTTCACGCCCTGGGGCGAGGGTCTGGTGCGGTCCTGGTACCGGCGGGCACTGGTCGGGCTGAGCCGGCTGCCGCACGTGCGACGGGTGGCGATCCAGACCAACCTCAGCTGCCGCACGGACTGGCTGGCCGAGGCCGACCTCGACACCCTGGCGCTCTGGGTGACCTACCACCCCGGCCAGGTCGGCCACGAGCGCTTCCTCGCCAAGTGCCGTGACCTCGACGCGCTCGGTGTGCGGTACAGCGTCGGCGTGGTCGGCCGGCCCGAGCACCTCACGGAGGCCCGCCGGCTCCGCGCCGCGCTGGATCCCGCCGTCTACCTGTGGATCAACGCCGCCGAGGGCCTCTCCTACACCGACGCCGAGGCCGCCGACTGGACGGCGCTGGACCGGCACTTCGGCTACAGCCGGCACGCCCACCCGAGCGCCGGCCGGCCCTGCCGGACCGGTGACTCCGTGGTCTCCGTGGACGGCGACGGCACCGTCCGCCGCTGCCACTTCGTCCGGGACGAGCTCGGCAACCTCTACGACGGCTCGTACCGGCCGCAACTGCGTGCCCGGTCCTGCCCGTTGCCGGTCTGCGACTGCCACATCGGCTATGTGCACCTGGAGACACTGCCGCTCTACGAGGTCTTCGCCGGGGGCGTCCTGGAGCGCGTGCCGCACGACCGGTGACACGGCGTGCACGGTGGCGGCAGCGCCTCGGCGTGGCAGTCGGCCACCTGCCGTGCACAGCGCGCTCCGGACGCCGCGAGCCCTGGGCAGATGGGCGTCGGCGTACCTAGCCTGGAGGGAGGAGGCGATGGCAATGCTTGGAGACGCACCACTGGTGGCCATCATCCCGGCAGCCGATCTGGCCCGGGCGAAGCGCTTCTACACCGACACCCTCGGCCTGAAGCTCACCGACGAGAACACGCAGGACGTCAGCTTCGAATGCGGCGGCACGGAGTTCGGCATGTACGAGACGCCGAGTGCCGGGCAGTCCGCGCACACGCTCGCCAGCTTCAAGGTCACCGACCTGGACGGCGAGATGGCGACGTTGCGGGGCCGCGGGGTCACGTTCGAGGAGTACGACCTGCCGGGCCTGAAGACGGTCGACGGCGTCGCCGAGGCCGAGGGCATGCGCGCGGCCTGGTTCAAGGACAGCGAAGGGAACATTCTCTGCGTGAACGAGCGGACCGCCTGAACGGGCGGAGACCGCGTGACCGGGCGCACCGCCTGACCGGGCGCACCGCCGGGTAGCGCCTGCCCGACCCGACCGGCGCAGCCCCGACTGACCGGGGCAACGGGGGCCGGCGTCCCGTCGTGACGCATCAAGGTGTCGTCCGGCCCCTCGGGCCGGACGACACCCGCGCGGGGCGGGCCCGTCAGTCCTCGCTGCCGTCCGCCAGGACCGCCGAGTCCAGCGCGCCCGTGACCCGGTTGAGCAGGACGCGCAGGGCGGCGAGGTCCTCGACCGGCAGACCGGTGGCGGTGAGCAGCCTGCGCGGCACCTGCCCGGCACGGTCGCGCAGGTCGCGCCCGGCGTCGGTGAGGCTGACGGTGACGGAGCGCTCGTCCTCGGGGCTGCGCTCACGGCGGACCAGGCCGGCCGCCTCCAGCCGCTTGAGCAACGGGGAGAGCGTGCCGGAGTCCAGTCGCAGGTGCTCGCCGATCCGCTTCACGGGCAGCTCGCCGTGCTCCCAGAGCACCAGCATGACCAGGTACTGGGGGTAGGTGAGCCCGAGGTCCTTGAGCAGGACGCGGTACACGCCGCCGAAGGCGCGCGAGGCGGCGTTCAGCGAGAAGCAGATCTGCTGGTCGAGGCGGAGCAGGTCCTCGTCGCGGAGCGGCTGCTCACCCTGGAACCGCTCCGCGTCCGTGGGTCCGGGGTGAGCGGCGTCGCGGGGGGCGGCGTCGACGGAAGCGGTCTCGGGGAGCGTGGCCATGCCCCCATGGTACCGATCGCTCGCGCCATTCAGTTGTGCGCAATTGAATTGCGTGCTCTACTTGTCTCCGGAAGGCGGCCCCACCGGCCGCCGGGGACAGAAGCACCACAGACGCAGGACGGAAGGGACCGGACCCATGGACGCGCTCTACACCGCAGTGGCCACCGCGAACGGGCGAGAGGGCCGCGCTGTCAGCTCCGACGGACAGCTGGACCTGGCCCTGGCGATGCCGCCCGCCCTCGGCGGCAGCGGCCAGGGCACCAACCCCGAGCAGCTGTTCGCGGCCGGCTACGCGGCCTGCTTCGCGAGCGCCCTGAGCCTGGTCGGCCGGCAGGCCCGCGTCGACACCAGCGAGGTCTCGGTGACGGCCGAGGTCTCGATCGGCAAGGACGGCGCCGGCTTCGGCCTCGCGGTGGTCCTGCGGGTCGAGCTGCCGGACGCGCTCGCCGGCGAGGGCGGCGAGCTGCTCGTCAAGCAGGCGCACGAGGTCTGCCCCTACTCCCGGGCCACCCGGGGCAACATCCCGGTGGAGCTCGTCGTCGAGTAGCAGCCCCGCCTCCCGGCACGCACTGGGCCCGCCGCGCGACCGCGCGGCGGGCCCAGTGCCGTCATCCGCCGCCGGGCGGCTCCCCCGCGCCACCCTCACCCGCACCGCTCGCGGCACCCCCACCCGGACCGCCCGCGGACCGGAGGACCTCCAACCGCCGGCGGTACTCGTCCGTGTCGATCTCGCCGCGCGCGAAGCGTTCGGCGAGCAGGTGCTCCGCCGTCGGCGCCACCGCCCGACGCGGCGGCCCGGCCTCGGCACCCGGCCCCCACGATCCCGGCGGTACCGGTCGCGCGTTCCGCGAGGTCCGCGAGAGATGGCGGACCAGGGCGACGGCCGCCAGGACCAGCACCACCAGAACCAGCAGCATCAGGAGCGCCAGCAGGCCGAAGCCCCAGCCGCCCAGCAGGTGGCCGTGCCCGTGGCGCGGACCGTTCCAGTGCCCCATCACGGCCTCCTCCTCCGGCCCCGCAGGGCCCATCGAGGTGATCGGCGCCTCACCACCATCGTGCGCCCGCAGGCACTCCGGCGGACCTGAGGATTGTCTGAGAAACCACTCGTGGCACGTCGACCGGGCCGGTCGGGGTAGCGTTGCGGCCCATGGACCACCACCCGCCGGCCGACGACCGCGAGCGGCTCGTCGCGGCCGGGGTGCTCCGCCGCTACGAGGACCGACGGCTGCATCCGGCCCTGCGCCACTCGCCGATCTTCTACGTCTCCACCCGGCTCTGGGAGGAGCTCACCGCGCTGGCCATCGCACCGGACGCGGCCGCCGCGACCGCGCACGCGCTGCTGGCCGCCATCGCCGCCGACGCGGTCGACGCCGCACTCGCCCCCGGCAACGAACGCGCCCCGCGCGACGACCTGTACGTCACCCACCCCGCCTACATCGGCCCGTACCGCCGGGTGGTCTGGTTCCAGCGCACCGGCCCGCGCGGCCTGGTCACCGCGATGTTCCCGCCGGAGCACTGACCGGGAACGGCGAGCCGCCCGCCGGCAGGCCCCCGGCCCGCCGGGCTCCTCGCCGGAGTCCGGCGGCCCCCGGCCGGCCTCAGCGCTCGACCCGCAGACTGTGGCAGGCCCAGCTCAGCCGGTCCGGCCCCGCCGCCGCCGGCCGGTCGTGGTAGGTGCCGTCCGCCACCGAGAGGTTGACGATCAGGTACGCGTGGAAGTCCGGCCCGACCCCGCGCCGGTCGGCGTGCACCAGCGTCCCGTCGACGAACCAGTCCACCGAGCGCGCGCCCAGCACCGCCCGCAGGTCGAAGGTGGCGCCCGGGGCTATCCCGGCGTCGGCGCCGTGCCAGTACCGGAAACCGCCGCGAACGTGGTTCGAGATCTCCAGCAGGTCCGGGTGGTCGGGGTGGTACTCGAAGACGTCCACCTCGTTGCCGCCGTCCCGCCAGGTCCAGATGGCGGGCCAGGCGCCCAGCTCGACGGGGAGGGTGACCCGCGCGGTGAGGACGTCGCCGGTGCGGATCTGGAACGCCTCCGGACTGCCCTCGGTGGTGAGCAGGCTGCACGTCCACAGCTCGCCGCCGCGCCGCCGGGTGGCGGTGAACACCCCGCCGGGGCAGTAGGCGCGGCTCAGGAAGTCGAGTTTGTGATCGCCCCGGTTGGTGGGCCCCATCCGGGGATAGGCGCTGCTGCGGCCCGCCACCCACTGCCCGGTCGAAGTGAAGTCCGCGTCGAACACGACTGCCATGGCCGCCTCCCCGGTGACCCCGTGCGCCGGCGGCCCGACGCCGCCCCGTACACAAAGAGTGACTTACCCGGTACTCTCCGCAGTATGCGAACCGGACGCTCCCGGTCCGCGCGGCGGGGACGGCCAAAGCGTGGACGGCCCAGGCGTGGACGGCCCAGGCGTGGACGGCAAGCGGCGGGCAGCGGGGCCGGGAGGCGGTCAGCCGACGACGGCGGGCGCGTCGCTGCTGCCGAGGCGGTCGGTGACCGACACGACACCGTCCACCGAGCGGCAGAGGCTCAGCACGATCGGGACGAGGTGCGGCGCCGGGACGCTGCCGCTGAGCACCACCCGGCCCTGGTCGACCTCCACGCCGACCTCCGCCGGGCTCACCCCCTCGATCCGGCCGAGCACCTCCTCGACGATCTCGCGGCGGATCACCCGGTCCTCGCGCAGGAAGACGCGCAGCAGGTCGCCCCGGCTGACCATGCCGAACACCCGGCCGTCCTCGTCCAGCACCGGCAGCCGCTTCACCCCGTGCCGGCTCATCAGCCGGGCCGCCACGACCACGCTGGTGCCGGGCGTGGTGCACACGGCCGGGCCGGTCATCAGGTCGGCGGCGGTGACGGCGCCTCCCGGACCGGTCCGGGTCAGCTCGGGCGGCGGCAGCAGGCTGCCCTGGTCCTCCTGGGCGGCCAGGGTGAGCAGCAGGTCCGCCTCGGAGACGATGCCGAGCGGCCGTCCGTCGGCGTCCACCACCGGGACGCCCGTGATGTCGTACTCGGCCAGCAACGCGACGATCTCCCGGAACCCGGTCTCGGGCGCGATCCGCACCACGGGGCTGGTCATCACTGATTCGACGCTGGCATGCCGCACGCCGGTCACCTCGTCCACGAGCCGATGTCCGCCGGACGACCGTCGTCCGGCCGGGTCTCTGGAGCATCGCTCCCGGCCGCGCCCGTGGCCAGGGGCCAAGGGGCTGACGTCCCGGGACCAACGGCACTGCCGTCGAACGCTCCCCTCACAGCGTACGGCGCGACCCGGCCCGGACCGGCGCGCGCGGCGCCGCGACCGCGTCCGGCGCCCCGCGCGGCCCACCCGTCCGGGGCGGCTCGCGGCGGACCGCCGCCACCGGCGGGATCCCACCGGGGTGCGGACGCGGCCGCACCCACCTCGCCCGCCGGGCCGGGCCGTGCTGTGGCGGCCCGGGCGCGGGGCGGCGAAGCTGGCGGAGGGCGGCGGCCGGCGCGCCCGCCGCGGGATCCGGGCCGCCACCGCCGGACCGGGACCACCGCCGAACCGGGGCCGCCGGCACCGGACCGGCACCGCCGCCGGGGCTGTGACCTCCCGGGCCGGCGGAGCCGGGCCCCGCACCGCGCCCGACGCTCCCTGGAGGAACCATGGCCGGACCGAGCACCCCCGACGCCCCGCTGCGCTGCCTGGTCACGGGCGCCACCGGCTACATCGGCGGCCGGCTCGTCCCCGAGCTGCTGGCCGCCGGGCACTCCGTCCGCTGCCTGGTCCGTGACCCGGGGAGGCTGCGCGACCACCCCTGGCGGGCCGCGGTCGAGGCCGCCGCCGGGGACGTCACCCGGCCCGACTCGCTGACCGGGGCGTTCGCCGGGATCGACGTGGCCTACTACCTGGTCCACTCGCTCGGCACCGGCGGTGACTTCGAGGCGACCGACCGGGCCGCCGCCCGGGCCTTCGGCGAGGCGGCGGCCCGGGAGGGCGTGCGCCGGATCGTCTACCTGGGCGGCCTCAACCCGTCCGGGGTGCCGGCCGCCGAGCTGTCCCCGCACCTGAGGTCGCGCGCCGAGGTCGGCCGGCAGCTGCGGGCCGGCGGGGTGGCGACCGCCGAGCTCCGGGCGGCGGTGATCATCGGCTCCGGGTCGGCCTCGTTCGAGATGCTCCGCTACCTCACCGAGCGGTTGCCGGTGATGGTCACCCCGAACTGGGTCGGCACCAGGATCCAGCCGATCGCCGTCCGGGACGTGCTGTACTACCTCACCGCGGCGGCGCACCTGCCGCCGGAGGTGGACCGGGCCTTCGACATCGGCGGCCCCGAGGTCCTCACGTACCGCGAGATGATGGCGCGCTACGCCGCCGTCGCCGGGCTGCCGCGCCGCCTGATCGTGCCGGTGCCGGTGCTCACCCCCCGGCTCTCCAGCCACTGGGTGGGCCTGGTGACACCCGTCCCCAACCCGCTCGCCCGCCCGCTCGTGGAGTCGCTGCGGCACGAGGTGGTCTGCGGCGAGCACGACCTCGCCCGGTACGTGCCGGCCCCGCCCGGCGGTCCGACCGGCTTCGACGAGTCGGTGCGGCTGGCGCTGCGGCGGATCAGGGACGCCGAGGTGGCCACCCGCTGGTCCTCCGCCAGCCTGCCCGGCGCGCCGAGCGACCCGCTGCCCACCGACCCGGACTGGGCGGGCGGCAGCCTCTACCAGGACGTCCGGGAGCGGCAGGTGGCCGCCGAGCCCGCGGCGCTGTGGCGGGTGGTGGAGGGCATCGGCGGCGAGAACGGCTGGTACTCCTTCCCGCTCGCCTGGGCGCTGCGCGGCCGGCTCGACCGGCTGGCCGGCGGCGTCGGCCTGCGCCGGGGGCGGCGCGACCCGGCGCGGCTGCGGGTCGGCGACTCGCTGGACTTCTGGCGGGTGGAGGAGATCGAGCCCGGACGGCTGCTGCGGCTGCGCGCCGAGATGCGGTTGCCCGGTCTGGCCTGGCTGGAGCTGTCCGTCACCCCGGACGGCCTCGGTGGCAGTCGCTACCGCCAGCGGGCCCTGTTCCACCCGCACGGGCTGGCCGGGCACGCCTACTGGTGGTCGGTGGCGCCGTTCCACGCCGTGGTCTTCGGCGGGATGGCCCGCCGGATCGCCGAGCGCGCCACCGCCGGATCGCAGAACGCCGCCCCGAACGGCGCAACCATCACATGATCGACTCGTTGGACCGTCCACCGACACACCACAGCACGACAGCGCCTCCGGGGAGGATTCGTTGGCAGGACGGATAGACGGCGGAGCACCGCCCCGGGGCGCGGCCGCGCGTCCGGTGGCCCGGGCCGAGGCGACGCTGGTGCGCCACTACCGCCGACTGGTCCGGCTGGCCTACCTCGCCCTGCCGGGCGACCGGGACCGCCACAGCCGGGTGCTCGCCGCGCACGCCGCCGTCCAGCGGGCCCTGCCGTCGCGCTGGACCCGGCTGGTCGAGGAGCCGGCGGGCGCGGACGAGGACCCGCTGTACGCCGCCCTGCGCCTGCGGGTGCTGCGGGCCGCGCTGCACCCTCGCCCCGGCGACCGGCTGCTGACGCCCCGGGTCTGGGGGCTGCGGCTGTTCACCCCCGGCGGCGGTGAGCAGGACGCGGCGCTGGACCGGGAGCTGGCCGCCCTGGCGGCGCCCGCCCGGTCGGCGTTCGCGCTGCTGACCGTGGAGGAGCTGACGCCCGGACAGACCGCCGAGGTGCTGCGCCGGGCCGGAGCGGCCGACCCCGACCGGGCCGTCGACGAGGCCGCGAAGCTCTCCGCCGGCCCCGAACCCGGTCTGCCGGCCTTCGACCCCTGCGCGGTGCGCGTCCAGCCGACCGACCTGCTGCGCCGTCGCCGGGCCCTCGGCGCCTCGCTCGCGGTGGCCGCGCTCGCGCTCACCACCACGGCCGCCGTACTGGCCGGCTCCGGTGCCCCGGCCCCGGCCGGTGCGCCCACCCGTCCGCTCGCCGCCCCGCCCGTCGGGTCGGCACCCGACCCGGGCCGGCTGCTCCGGGTGGCACCGGACCAGTGGCAGCACACCGCCCGGATCGACTTCTCCGCCTGGCCCGCCCGGGGCGACCGCCGCGAGGACACCGCCCTGCTCGGCCGGGCCCTCGCCGCCTGGGCCCGCCCCGGCCCGCAGACCAGGGCCGAACCGGGCACCGCGACGACCCCGCCGCAGGGCCCGCCGCACCTGCTGTTCGCCGGCACCGTCGACGGCACGGCCGTGGTGGTGCTGTACGACGGCGGGCGGTTGGCCCGCTGGACCGACGGGCGCGACGGCGGGCTGGACCTCGCCCGCGCCGACGACTCCTCCGTCACCACCGCCGGCGCGGTGGTGCTGCGCCGCCAGGGGGCCACCGCCCGCTACCTGCTCGCCCCCTGGATCGACGCGGCCGACACCCGGCGGATCGACCAACCGGACGCGCCCGCCAAGCCCCTGGACCGCGCGGACGGCGTGACGGCCGCGACGCCGGCCGCCGCACCGGGCGCGGGCTCCCCCGGTTCGAGTTCCCCGGGCCCGCTCGCGGACTGCCGGGGCGCCACCGTGCTCCAGGTGCGCTCCTCCTCCACCATCGCCGAGAAGCACGCCTTCCTGCTGGCCGACCTGGGCGGGCTCGTCCCCGCCCACCTCAGCTACACCCCGCCCCCGGACCGCACCCAGCCGGCCCGCCAGCCCCGGGAGGCGGTCGGTCCGGACGCGCTGCTGGCCTGGGCGCGCGCGGTCTGCGCGGTGCCGGACGGCACCCCCGGTGTGAAGCAGCTCAACCTCTGGGCCTTCGCGGTGCAGCAGTTGCCGCAGAACGCGGGCGCGGCGTCCTGGGTCTGCCTGCGCGCCGACCGCTGGGACGGCGAGGGCAGCGCCGCGACCGCCGTACTGCTGCCGAACGCCCGGGGCCCGCAGCGCACGGGCGGCGGGCCGGGCCGGGCGTGCAGCCGGTTCGAGCAGGACACGGTGGGCTGGACGTGGTGGCGCTCGCCGCAGGGCACGGAGTTCCTGCTGGCGGCGGGGAGTCGGCGGGTCACCCGGATCGCCGCCAAGGGCCCCGACTGGGCGGCCGACCGGCCGACGCCCGACCACACCCTGGCCGTCGAGCGGCCCGCCCGGGCCGCGGTCGCGCTGGAGGCGGTGCTGGACGGCGGCGTCCGGATCGCCCCGCTGCGGTGACGGCCCGGCGGTGACGAGCCGGCGGTGACGGCTCGTCGGTGGCGGCCGTCACCGCTCCCCGGACCACCCACCGCGGCTCGAACGGCCCGGGGCCCGACCGCCCGTCAGGCCGCGTCCCGTCGCCGGTCGGGCCGCCCGACGGCCCCGTCCAGGCGCCGCAGCAGCGGATGCACGTCCCCGGCGAACCCGGCCCCGGCCCGCTGGGCCGTCACCCGCCACGCCCACCAGGCGGAGGCCAGGTTCGAGGAGAGCAGCGGGCGGCCGCCGGTGTCCTCCCGCGCGAGCTCACCGAGGGCGCCGAGGGTGCCCATGCCGGTACCGGTGAACAGCAGCGCGGAGCCGTCGGGCAGCCGGTTCTCCCGCAGGTGGGCCCGTATTCGCTCCCTGATCCGGCCGGTGGTCACCTCGTAGGGGTCGAAGTGGTCGGCGCCGTCCGCGGTCCGCCCGGCCGGGACGAGGACCACGCCGTCCACGGTGAGCCCGGCACGCTCCCAGAAGGCCCGGGAGGTGTCGGTGAGCCACGGCTGGTAGGGCGAGACGAGGGTCAGCCGGCTCACCCCGAGCGCCTCGCAGGCGGCCAGGATCGCCTGTGTGGAGGAGGTGACGGGGAAGCCGGAGCGGTCCGACATCTCCTCGCACAGGGCGAGGTCGCCCTCCGGGTCCAGCAGGTAGTGCGAGGCGCTGCAGGCCACCACGGCCGCGTCCAGCCGCATGCCGCCGAAACCGTCGAGGGTGTCGGGCAGCACCCGGTTGTAGGTCTCCAGCATCTCCCTGAGTTCCACGCCCGGGGTGGTCGGGAAGCGGGAGGTGTACACGTGCATGGCAGCACCGATCAATCGGTTGAACTCCGGTTCCGCCGTGGGGTTCTCCGGGGGGACGACGACTCCGAGTCTGGGCAGCGAGAAGAGATCCATGGCCGCACAGTAGGCCGAATGCCGCGACGGGGGACAGATCCGTCGACGTGAAGAGACAGACCACTCACAAGTGCTTTGCACGCCGTTTCCGTTGTTGACACTCCTTGACACTCCCCCACAGATCCCTGACCCGAATTCCCTTGTTTCCCACATTGGTTCGGTGAAGTCTGGTGATCACAGCCGCCCCGTGGACCGGACCGCAGACGCGTGGCCACCCGGCCGGCCTCCCCTGGGGCCGGCCCTTCCCCCGAAGGAGCAAGCTCCGTGCCTGCTGCCGCAGAACACGTCGGAAAGAAGCAGGTGCACCTCGCCGTGCAGCTGCCGGCCATCCACAATGTGACCGTCTGGACGGACCCACGCTCCGAGAGCCAGATCGCGATCGACTCGTTCATCCGGCTCGCACGGACCGCGGAACGCGGCAAGTTCGACTTCTTCTTCCTGGCCGAGGGCCTGCGGCTGCGTGAACACAAGGGCCACGTCTACGACCTGGACGTGGTGGGCCGCCCGGAGAACCTGACGGTGCTCGCCGCCCTCGCCGCGGTCACCGACCGGATCGGGCTCGCCGCCACCCTCAACACCACCTTCAACGAGCCCTACGAGGTGGCCCGCAGGCTGGCGAGCCTGGACCTGCTCAGCGGTGGGCGGGCGGCCTGGAACGTGGTCACCAGCTATGACGCCTTCACCGGCGAGAACTTCCGCCGCGGCGGCTTCCTCGCCGAGTCCGACCGCTACACCCGGGCCGCCGAATTCCTGCAGGCCGCCCGCGAGTTGTGGGACAGCTGGGCCGAGGGCGACGTGCGCGCCGATGCGGCGGCCGGCCAGTTCCTGCGCCCCGGCGCCGGCACCTTCGCCCACCGGGGCACGCACTTCGACATCGCGGGCCGGTTCACCACCCCGCGCGGCCCGCAGGGGCACCCGGTGATCATCCAGGCCGGGGAGTCGGAGGTCGGCCGGGAGTTCGCCGCGTCCGACGCGGAGGTCATCTTCAGCAAGTACAACCGGCTCGACGACGCCCAGGCCTTCTACCGGGACGTCAAGCGCCGGCTCGCCGCGTACGGCCGCCGCCCGGAGGACCTGACGATCCTGCCGACCGCGACCGCCGTGGTGGCCGACACGGACGAGGAGGCCGCCGCGTACGCCGACGAGATCACCCGCGCCCAGGTGAGCCCGCAGACCGCGATCGCCCACCTGGAGGGCGTGTGGGGCCGGGACCTCTCCGGGTACGACCCGGACGGACCGCTGCCCGACATCGATCCGGAGCCCGACGCGCTCCTGCTGAAGGGGCACTCGGTCTTCCGCAAGGGCCGCGAGGAGACCGCGCGGCGCTGGCGGAAGCTGGCCGAGGAACGGAACCTGAGCATCCGTCAGCTGATGATCGAGGTCCACGGCGGGCAGAACTTCGTCGGCAGCCCGCGCACCGTCGCCGACACCATCGACCGCTTCGTGCAGAACGAGGCGGCCGACGGCTTCATCCTCGTCCCGCATCTGACACCCGACGGCCTGGACGACTTCGTGGACCGGGTGGTCCCCATCCTGCAGGAGAAGGGCGTGTTCCGCGAGGACTACACCGGGACGACGCTCCGTGACCACCTGGGCCTCGGCTCCCCGAAGGAGACATCGTGACCGCCACCCCGTCGAACCCCCCGCTGCACCTGGCCGTCGCCCTCGACGGCGCGGGCTGGCACCCGGCCGCCTGGCGGGCCCCGGACGCCCGGCCGTCGGAGCTGTTCACGCCCGGCTACTGGGCGGACCTGGTGGCCGAGGCCGAGCGCGGCCTGCTCGACTTCGTCACCCTGGAGGACGGCCTCGGTCCGCAGTCCTCCCCCTTCCACCGCCCCGACGACCGCACCGACCAGGTCCGGGGCAGCATCGACGCCGTCCTCCTGGCCGCCCTGCTCGCGCCGCTGACCGAGCACATCGGCCTGGTGCCGACCACCAACGTCACCCACACCGAGCCGTTCCACCTCGCGATCGGCATCGCGACCCTCGACCACGCCGCCCGGGGCCGGGCGGGCTGGCGGCCGCAGATCGCCTCCCGCGCCTCCGACGCCGCCCACTTCGGCCGCCGCACCACCCCGCAGCTCACCGACGACGACATCCGCGACCCGGAGCTGATCGCCAAGCGGCTCCGCCCGCTCTTCGCGGAGGCCGCCGACGTGGTGGAGGTGGCCCGGCGGCTGTGGGACAGCTGGGAGGACGACGCGGAGATCCGGGACGCGGCGACGGGCCGCTTCATCGACCGCGACAAGCTGCACCACATCGACTTCGAGGGCCCGCACTTCAGCGTCCGGGGGCCGTCGATCACCCCGCGCCCGCCGCAGGGCCAGCCGCTGGTGGCGAGCCTGGCGCACGCCTCCACGCCGTACGAGTTCGCGGCCCGCGCCTCCGACCTCGTCTTCGTCACCCCGCACGACCGCCCCGGCGTCGAGCGGATCCTCGGCCAGGTCGACGAGGCCGTCACCGCCACCGGGCGCGACCTGGCGGCCCGGCCGCTGAGGCGGTTCGCGGACCTGATCGTCCTGCTGGACGACAGCGAGGCCGCCGCCGCCGACCGCAAGGCCCGCCTGGACGAGCTGGCCGGCGCCGAACTCGCCTCGGACGCGGCCGTCTTCACCGGCACCGCGGCCGGTCTGGCCGATCTGCTGCTCGACTGGCGCTCCGCCGGCCTCGACGGCTTCCGGCTCCGCCCGGCGGCCCTGCCGCACGACCTGAACGCCGTCACCCGCGCCCTGGTGCCCGAGTTGCAGCGCCGCGGCGCCTTCCGTACCGCGTACACGGCGACGACGCTGCGGGGGCACCTGGGGCTGGCGCGACCCGCGAACCGCTACGCGCGGGCCTGAGCAGGCCGGGCGCCCGTCCTTGCCCGGTCCGGGCGCCCGGCCACATCCGGACCACCCCACCCGCTCACCCCCTCGTGCCGCTCACCCGCTCGTGCCCTCGTCGCCCGCCGTCCGCCAGCCGAGGGCCTCGCCCGCGCGGCACAGCGCCTGCGCCGCGGTGAGCCGCCCGCCGCGTTCGAAGGCCGCCGCGAAGGCGGCCGCCCCCAGCACCGTCCGGGCCGCCGCCGCGATCCGGTCCGTGTCGCCGCGCTCGGCCGGCGGCAACGGGGCGCCCACACCGCGGCGCGCCGCGTCCGCCGCGCCGAGCAGCAGGGCCGCGCACTCGGCGCCCTGCCGCCCGGCGCGCTCCCGGCCGGCCACCGCGGCCGCGCCCGCGAGGCCCTCCAGGGAGAGGGCCAGCGCGCGCGGCTCGTCGAGGGAGCGGGCCACCGCCCAACCGCGCAGGTGGAGGTCGGCCGCCAGCTCGGCGTCGCCCCGGAGTTCGGCGACGAAGCCGAGCTCCGCGAGGAGCAGGTGGTCGCCCGCCTCCGAGGACACCTCGGCGTAGCCGTCGCGGATGTGCAGCAGGTGCGCCTCGGCGGCGGCCAGGTCGCCGGAGCGGCGCGCGCCGAGCGCCAGGCCCATCTCGGAGTGGATCTCCCCGTACTTGTAGCCCTGTTCGGCCGCGATCCGGCGGGCCTGCTCGTGCAGGTCGCGGCCCCGCTCCCAGTCGTGGGCCAGCAGGGCCAGCCGGCCGAGCCCGGACAGCCGGGCCGACACCTCGGCCTCCAGCCCCAACTCCCTGGCGATGTGCAGTCCTTCGCGCTGGCGGCGGGCCGCGTCCGAGTACTCCCCCTTGATCTCCGCGAGCGCGGCGAGCGGCGAGACGGTCTGCAACTCGCCCCAGCGGTCGCCCAGTTCGCGGAAGAGTTCGGCACTGCGCAGACCGTCGCGGCCCAGCCCGGCGAGGTCGCCGCGGACCAGTGCGAGGGTGGCCCGCAGGCCGAGCGCGGCCGCCGTGCCCCACTGCTCGTCCTCCTCGGCGAAGACGGCGAGGGCGCGCGCGTTCAGCGCCTCGCCCTCGGCGGCCTCGCCCGCGCTGAACAGGCCGTAGGCGCAGAGCCACAGGGCACGGGCGCGGCGCACCGGGTCGGGCACGGCGCCGGCCGAGGCGACGGTGCAGGCCAGCGCCCGCGCCTCCGCACGGTCTCCGGTGAGGAGCGCGAACGCGCCGTGCAGGAGCGCGAGTTCGGAGGTGGGCCGGGGGGCGGCGGCGAGCGCCGCGGCCAGGCTGCGGCGGCCCTCGGTGAGCCGGCCGCGCAGCAGCCACCACCAGGCCAGCGCGGTGGCGAGGCGCACCGCCTCGTCGCCGTCCCCCTCCGGCGTCCGCCGCACCGCCTCGTCGAGGGCCGCGCGCAGATTGCCCGCCTCGGCGTCCAGCCGGGTGAGCCAGGCCTGCTGGCCCGCGCCGCGCAGCCGTGGCTCGGCGCGTTCGGCGAGGGCCAGGTAGTAGCGCAGATGGCGGCCGCGGACGGCGTCGAGGTCCGCCATCTCGTGCAGCCGCTCGGTGGCGTAGACGGCGACGGACTCCAGGAGGCGG
The DNA here is from genome assembly GCF_053587085.1 of Kitasatospora sp. NPDC003701. Lineage (NCBI taxonomy): Bacteria > Bacillati > Actinomycetota > Actinomycetes > Kitasatosporales > Streptomycetaceae > Kitasatospora > Kitasatospora sp. NPDC003701. The sequence continues at coordinate 43,820 of NZ_JBSFNM010000030.1, read as the reverse complement.
TAGCGGCGCCCGGTGGGCTGGTCCACGACGACCACCAGGGAGCGGTCGACCAGCCGGGTCACCAGGTCGAGGACCTCGTCGCGGGTCACGCCGTCGCCCGCGCAGGTGGCCTCCGCGGCGTCCAGGTCGCAGCCGTCGCTGTGCACCGCCAGGCGGCGCAGCACGATGCGTTCGGGTGCGCTGAGCAGCTCCCAGCTCCAGTCGATCACGGCGCGCAGGGTCTGCTGGCGGGCGGGCGCGCCGCGGCGGCGGGAGCTCAGCAGCCGGAACCGGTCGCCCAGCCGGGTCGCCAACTCCCTGACTCCCAGCGTGCGGACGCGGGTGGCGGCGAGCTCCAGGGCGAGCGGGATGCCGTCCAGCCGGCGGCAGATCTCGGCGACGGCCGCGCGGTCGGCGAGGTCGCCCCGGTCCGGGTCACGCGGGAAGCCCGGGTCGTGGGCGGCGGCGCGCTCGCTGAACAGCCGCACGGCGTCGTCGGTGCGCAGCGGCTCGACCAGGAACACGGCCTCGCCCGTCAGGCCCAGCGGCTCCTGGCTGGTGGCCAGCACCCGCAGGCCGGGCGCGGTCCGCAGCAGCAGCTCGGCGAGTTCCGCCGCCGCGTCGACGACGTGCTCGCAGTTGTCCAGGACCAGCAGGGTGCGGCGGTCACGCAGCGCCGCGGCGAGCCGGTGGGCGGGTGAGGCGGCGCCCGCGCCGCCGCCGGTGCCCGGCGCCGCGGCGGGGACGTCGTCCCGGATGCCGAGCGTGGTGGCGACGACCTGGGCCAGGTCGGCGGCGGTTCCGCCGCGGACCCCGGCGAACTCCACCAGCCGGATCCCGTCGGACCAGTCGCCGACCGGGCCCCGCTCCGCCACCGCGGCGGCCACCGCGACGGCCAGCCGGGTCTTGCCGACGCCGCCGGCGCCGGCGAGCGTCACCAGGCGGGTGTCGTCCAGGAGTCCGGACACCCGGGTCACGGCCAGCTCGCGCCCGATGAGGCGGGTCAGCGGCACCGGCAGGTTCGAATGCTCGCCGACGGGCGGGGCGGTGGGTGCGGCGCCCTGTCCGACGCGGTCCACGGGCACGGCGCGGTCGGCGCGGTCCACGGGCACGGCGGGTGGCACGGGTGGCACGGGCCGCACGGGCTCGGCGGGTGGCACGGGCTCGGCGGGTCGCACGGGCTCGGCGGGAGCCGTCGGGGGCGGCGGGGCGGCGAGGCCGTCACCCAGGCCGTCGCCCAGCCCCGGGTCCTGGCGGAGGACGGCCCGGTGGAGGGCGGTCAGGGCGGGAGCGGGGTCGACACCGAGGTCCTCGGCGAGGCGGGAACGGAGGTCCTCGTAGCTGGCGAGGGCCTCGCTCTGGCGGCCCGCGAGGTAGAGGGCGCGCATCTGGACGGCGCGCAGCCGCTCGCGCAGCGGGTGCCGGGCGACGAGGTCGCCGAGTTCCCCGGCGAGCAGCGCGTGGTCACCCGCGAGCAGCCGCGCCTCCGCCTGCTCCTCCAGGACGGCGAGGCGCTGCTCGGCGAGCCGGCACGCCGCTGCTCGGGCGAACTCCTCGTCGGCGAAGTCCGCGTACGCCGGCCCCCGCCACAGGTCGAGGGCCTCGGTGAGGAGCGCGGCCCGGGTGCGCGGGTCGCGGACGGCGCCGGCCTCGGCCACCAGCGCGCCGAAGCGGTCGGCGTCCACCTCGGGCGCGCCGCGGTCCAGCTGCAGGCGGTAGCCCGCGCCCTGACGCACCACGCGGTCCCGGCCGAGCACCCGGCGCAGCTGGGAGACCTTGCCCTGGAGCGCGCCCCCGGGCTTCCCGGGCGGTTCGTCGCCCCAGAGGTCCTGGATGAGGCGGTCGGCGGAGACCGGACCGCCGCCGTGGGCCAGCAGGTCCGCGAGGAGCCCCCGGACCTTGACCTCGGGGACGGTGATCTCCTCGCCGTCGTCGCCCCACACCACGAGTGGTCCCAGTACCCCAAACCGCATGTCGGCCACCGTACCGCGCCCCGGGTGCGCCGACCCGGCCCGGGGGATCTTCCACCGGCCGTCGGCCGACCCTCAGCGGACCGTCAGCGGATCCGGAGCGTCCCCGAAGCGCCCTCGGGCACTGTCGAACCACTGAGACGCCGAGCGGCGGAAGGAGTGACCGGCATGACCAGGTACGCGGGCCGCAGGGCCGTCGTCCTCGGCCAGGACACCGATATCGGCCTGGCCATCGCCAAACGGCTGGTGGAGGGCGGCGCGCTGGTCCTGCTGGCCGCCCGGACCGCCGAGGAACGCGCCCGGGCCAGGGCCGAGCTGGGCTCCACCGCCACCGTGGTCGAGAGCGCGGAGGACGGCGGTCCCGGCATCGACGACACCGACCTGCTGTTCGCCGATGCCGTGGCCGGCGTCCGCCCGCTGCTGCCGTACCTCAGGGACGGCGGCGCCGTGGTGCTCACCGCCCCGGCGCCGTCCTCCGCCGCCGTGCGCACGCTCGCCGCCGAACTGGTCTCGCGCGGCATCCGCGTCAACGCGGTGGCCCCGGGCTGTATCGAGGCGGCGCCCGCGGGTGCCGCCGCACTGCCGCCGCTCGGGCGGCTCGGCTCCGCCGAGGAGGTGGCCCGCGCCGCGCTCTTCCTGGCCACCGAGGCGACGTTCACGACCGGCGCCCGGCTCCCCGTCGACGGCGGCCTGGGCGACGCGTAACCGGCCCGCCCGACCGGGTGCCGCCCGCCCGCCGGTCCCCCGGGCAGCACACCGGCCGCCCCCTCGCACCACCCCGTCCCATCCCCTGGAACATCCGGAGCACACCCCATGAGCACCTCACCCGACATCACCGACGCTCCCGGCTCGGAGACCCGCTCCTCGCCACCCGCGGCGGCGGGTGGCGAGGAACCGCAGAAGCTTCCGCTGCTCGCCCTGATCGCCCTCGCCACCGCCGTCTTCATCACCAGCCTCACCGAGACCCTGCCCGCCGGTCTGCTGCCGTCGATGAGCTCGGACCTCCAGGTCAGCGAGTCCGCGACCGGCCAGACGGTCACGATCTACGCGATCGGCACCGCCCTGACCGCGATCCCGCTGGCCTCGGCCACCGCCGGCTGGCGCCGCAAGCGGCTGCTCCTGACGGCGATGGCGGGCTTCGCCGTGGCCAACACCGTCACGGCCGTCTCGTCGGTCTACGGGCTGACGATGGTCGCGCGGTTCGTGGCGGGTGTCGCCGCCGGTCTGGCCTGGGCGCTGCTCGCCGGCTACGCGCGGCGGATGGCCCCGGTCGCGCTCCAGGGCAAGGCGATCGCCATCGCCATGGCCGGCATCCCGGTCGCGCTCTCGCTCGGTGTGCCGGCCGGCACCTTCCTCGGCACCCAGACCGACTGGCGCGTGCCGTTCTTCGCGATGACCGGGCTCACCGTCCTGCTGCTGCTGTGGATCTCCGCGACCGTGCCGGACTACCCGGGCCAGCAGGCGGGCGAGCGGCCGAAGATGCTGCGGGCGCTGAGCGTGCCCGGCGTGACCCCGGTGCTGTTCGTGACGCTGGTCTTCGTCCTCGCGCACACCGTGCTGTACGCCTACATCGCCACCTTCCTCGACGACCACGGCCTGGGCGGCAGCACCGACCTGGTGCTGCTCGTCTTCGGCGGCGCCTCGCTCGCGAGCATCTGGATCGTCGGCTCGCAGATCCACGCCAAGCTGCGCTCGCTCACCGTCGCCAGCACGCTGCTCGTCGCCGTGGCGGCGCTGCTGCTCGCAGTGCTCGCCGACAACACGGCCCTGGTGTACATCGCGTCCGCCCTGTGGGGCCTGGGCTGGGGCGGCATTCCGACCCTGCTGCAGACGGCGGTGGCCGACGCGGGCGGTGACCAGGCCGACGCGGCCCAGACGATGCTCGTGACGCTGTGGAACGTCGCGATGGCCGCCGGCGGCATCATCGGCGGCGTCCTGCTCGATGTGAGCGGCAGCGACTCCTTCCCCTGGACGGTGCTGCTGCTCCTGCTGCCGGTGCTCGTGGTGGTCCTGGTCGCCCGCGGCCACGGCTTCCCCGCCAAGCGCCCGACCGCCTAGGGCGACCCGGGGCGCCGGTCCGCCCCCCCCTGAACGGCCACCGAAGGCAACCCGTCCCCCGGGCCTTCGGTGGCCTCCCGCCGTTCTCCCCCGGGCCCCCGCCCCCGTGTCGTGCCGTTCGCATTCCTAACAGCGCGGCAGATTTCACAAGTTGTTGACACGTCAGCCCGGGCGCCCCGCCCGCGCCCGCCCCCGCCCGCGCCGCCGTTCGCCGCCGCAGCCCTCTGACCAGCGAAGAAGGACCCGCGGACACTTCCCGGAGCGCTCGGTGCCGCACGGCCGGGCGACCCGGCCGGATCCGTGGCGAGAGCGTTTCCGGAGCATGTCTCCGCAGGTCGGAGCAGGAATCCGGCCGACCGGCTCCTTCCCGTGACCTTTTCGTTCGAAGCGGTACGTTGACTTTCGAACGGCGCCCGAGGGGAAGCGACTCGGGGGGTCGAGCGGGGGTGGGCACGGAAGGGCGTGGCGTCCGGAGGAGGAGCTCGGAATGAGAAACGTACTCGTGGTGGAACGGGAGATCACCTCCGCCGAGTCGATGGTGCGCGACCTGCGCCGGCAGGGCTTCCTCGCCCGCAGCGTCGGTACCGGGGCGCAGGCCCTGCGCACCTACCGCGAGGCCGATCTGGTGCTGCTCTCGCTGGAACTGCCCGATGTCGACGGCATCGAGGTGTGCCGGAGCCTGCGGACCGAGAGCGACGTCCCGCTGATCGCCTTCACCCGCCGCGACGACGAGTTGGAGCGGGTGCTCGCCCTGAAGGCGGGGGCCGACGACTGCGTCGCGCAGACCTGGGGCTTCCGGGAGATGGGGGCGCGCATCGACGCGGTCCTCCGCCGGTCCTCCCGCCGCACCGGCCCGGCGACGCCCGAGGCGATCTCGCTGCTTCCGCTGCACATCGATCCGCGAACCCGCGAGGTGCGCCTGCGCGACCGGCTGATCGACGTGACGTCGAAGGAGTTCGAGCTGCTCTACGTGCTGGCCGCCAACTCCGGGACCGTGGTGTCGCGGAAGGAGCTGATGGCGAAGGTGTGGGGGAGCGACTGGGGGCAGGCCAGCCGCACCATCGACACCCACGTGAGCACGCTGCGGGCGAAGCTCGGCTGCAGCCGCTGGATCATCACCGTGCGCGGGATCGGCTACCGGATGGGGCACGCCGCGCGATCCAGGCACGCGGCGCACGCCGCGCCGTCCGCCGACCCGTCCGCCGTCTCGCCGGACGGGGCCCCCGAGGCTCAGCGGGCGGCGAACTCGGCCTGGTAGTCGGGCAGGGCGATCGTGCTGCTGACCTTCCGTCCCATCGCCAGCATCCGGTTCAGGATCCACTGCCGGCCCAACAGCCCGTTGCGCAGCCGGAGTCCGGTCGCCGTGCCCGGAGCCAGGAACGGCCCGGTCCGGTCGCCGCCCTTCTGACAGCCCTCGGCGTAGCCGCGCACGGCGTTCTCGTAGCGGGTGAAGGCGGTGCGGTGGTCGCCCCGGGCGCGGGCGAGCTCGCCGGCCAGGACGTACGCGGCCACCACCGCGGTGCCGGTGCCCATGCCGCCGATGGTGGCCCCGCAGGCGGCGTCCCCGACCAGGGCGATCCGGCCGGTGGACCAGGCGGGGACGTCGGCCCGGCTGATCGAGTCGAAGTAGAGTTCCGGGGCGTCGCGCAGGCTCTCCAGCAGTCGCGGCACCTCCCAGCCGAGGCCGGCGAAGGCGTCCGCGATCAGCGCCTTCTGCTGCCCCTGGTCGTGCCGGTCGTAGTGCAGTTCGGGCGCGGCGAACAGCAGGAAGGCGCCCGCCCTGGACCGGTCCCGGTGGTCCGCGCCGACGGCGGCGAGCCGGCCCGGCACGTTGAGGCCGACCGAACCGGGCGGCAGACCGAGGTAGTTGGGCAGCTGCCAGGTCGCCGCGTAGTAGCCGAGGTGGCGGACGTAGCGCTGCTCGGGACCGAAGGCGAGCCGGCGGACGGTGGAGTGCAGGCCGTCCGCACCGATCACCAGGTCGAACTCGCGCGGGGCGCCGTGCCGGAACCGCGCCCGGACGCCGGTCGGCGTCTCCTCCAGCGCGGTGACCGAGTCGCCGAAGACGTACTCGGTGGACGGCAGGCTGTGCCGGTGGAGCAGTCGGGCCAGCTCGCCGCGCGGCACCTCGACCTCGCCGCCGGCGAAGTCGGCCGGCAGGTGCAGCAGTCGACGACCGCGCCGGTCGACGAAGTCCATCGGACTGCCGCCGGTGTCGAGCCGGCGCAACTCGTCGAGCAGGCCCATCCGTTCCAGCACGGTCAGGTGGGTGTCACCGCGGAAGTCGACGGCCTGGCCACCGCCGCGCAGGGCGGGGGCCAGCTCGACGACGGTGGGCTCGAAGCCGTACCGCCCCAGCCAGTAGGCCAGTGCGGGGCCGGCGATGCTCGCACCCGAGATGAGGACCTTCGTACCCATGGGAACCACTCCGTCCAGGAGATCCGAAAACTGTGTCTCGCGGACACTGTTTGCTGCTGTGTACGGTAGACACAGTTGGCCGGTTCGGCAAGGCGCCGGCGGAGATCGGGACGGGAGCGGGGATTGAGCAGCACATCCGGCGGCGCGGCGGGAGACACGGCGCGGCTGCTCTGGGGCCCGCGCCAGAAGCCGACCCGGGGGCCCAAGCCGGCGCTCAGCCTGGAGCGGATCGCCCGGGCCGGCATCGAGATCGCGGACGCGGAGGGGCTCGGCGCCGTCTCCATGCAGCGGGTGGCCGGGCTGCTCGACTACACCAAGATGTCGCTCTACCGCTACGTGCCGGGCAAGGCCGAACTCGTCGCCCTGATGGTCGAGGCCGCGATCGACGGACCCGTCCGGGCCACGCCGCCCTCCCCCGCCGACGAGGCTGCGCCACCCGCCTGGCGCAGCGAACTCCACGCCCTGGCACGCCAGTTGGCCGAGACCTTCACCGCGCACCCGTGGCTGCCGGACGCCACCGTCGGCCCCCGGGTCATGGGCCCGAAGGAACTCGGCTGGCTGGAACGGGCGGTGGCCGCGCTGGACGGCACCGGGCTGACCGGGCCGGAGCGGATGGACTCCGCCGTCCTGTTGGCCGGCCACGTCCGCAGCATCACCGAGCAGGCCCGTGCCGCCGGACCGGGCGGCACGCCGGAGTCGGAGCTCCTCGCCCTGCTCGGCGGACTGGTCCAGGAGCACGCCGACCGCTTCCCGGCGCTCGCGGCCGCGATGACCGTCGAGGACGGCCGTGACCAGGCGCTGGAGTTCGGCCTGGAGCGCATCCTGGACGGCCTGGCGGCCCTGATCGCCCGCCGGTCGGGGTGACGACGCCGCCGAGCGGGCCGACGTCGGCCGGCCCTGCGCCCGCCCGGCTGCACCGGTCGGAGCCCCAGCCCCGACCGGTGCGGCGGGTCAGCGCGAGTGGCGCAACTCCTCCAGCTCACCGGTCATCCGCCCGAGGAAGCGCGCCACCGCCGCCAGCTCGGCCGGGGTGAACTCGCCGCGCACCGCCTCGGTGCGCCGGGCCACCGGCGCGAACCACTCGGCGGCCATCCGCCCGGCGCCCGGCAGGTACCGCACCAGCACCTGACGGCGGTCGGCGGCGTCCCGGGTCCGGCGGATGTGCCCGGCCCGCTCCAGCCGGTCCAGTACGGCGGTGACCGCCCCCGAGCTGAGGGCCAGCTCCTCGCCGAGCCGACCGGGGGTGATCCCTCCCCGGCCGTCGCCCCGGCCGGGCGCCGCCCGCATGACGGCGAGCAGCGCCTGGACGTCCGTGGCGTGCAGACCGCTGGCGGCGGCGAACCCGTGCCCGAGCAGGTTCATCTCGGAGGCGAGGTCCTGCAGGAGCCGCCCGAGCGCGGGGGTGTCGGACGGCGGCGCGGCGGGCGCGGGCGCAGGTGGCGCGGCGGGCGCGGGCGCAGCCGGCGGGGGCGGATCTGCCGGGGCGTCGGGCGGGGGCGTGCTCGGGTCCTGCTCCGACAAGGTCATCCGCTCCGGTCGCGTACGGCGTTCCCATCCACTGTTACCCGTTCAGCCTAACGACCCCGTCCACGACCGAGGCCGGCGCCGGCGTGCCGCACCCCCTCGGCCCGGCATCCGGGCTCTCACTGCGGGTCGGGGCCACGCCGCGCCGTCCCGCTCGGCGTCGGGCGGAGGAAGAACAGTTCGGGGTCACCCTCGTCCAGGCCGTGGACAAGGCCGACCGGGCTCCACCCGGCTCGGTGCAGCAGCCGCTGCATCGGCTGGTTGGAGACGTTGGTGGAGGTGAACAGCTTCGGGGTCTCGCACGAGGCCGCCACGGCGTCCAGCAACCGACGACCGACGCTTCTGCCCCGCGCGGACGGCGCGACCATCAGCATCGTGACGAAGCCCTGTTCGAAGAAGGTGTACTCGACCACGCAGTAGCCGAGCAGGCCGGACGCGCCCTCCGCCACGACCACCAGGCCCTGCCGGCACCACCTCCGGACGGTCGCCGCCCGCTCCGCGTCGCCCGCCGTCGCCACGGAGTCGATACCGACCAGCGCGTCCGCATCCGACTCCCCGGCGCGACGCACGACGAGGTGGCCGAGGTCCACTGCATCCATGGGGCCATGCTGTCAGTCCGCCCCGCCGGCCCGCACCGCCGGTCCGCCCGCCTCGGGCGCTCCGGTGGGGACACCGCCGTCACCGGCCGGGCTCCGTCAGACGGGCTCGCCGACCGGCTCGGGCACCGCCGCACCGGGCGTCACCCGGCCCGGCCGGGCCGGCCACCAGACCCGCTCCCCGAGGTCCCGGACCAGCGCGGGCACCAGCAGCGAACGCACCAGCAGGGTGTCCAGCAGCACGCCGAAGGCGACGATGAAGGCGATCTGGGCGAGGAAGGCCAGCGGGATCACGCCGAGCGCGGCGAAGGTCGCGGCCAGCACCACCCCGGCCGAGGTGATCACCCCGCCGGTGGCCGTCAGGCCGCGCAGCACCCCCTCCCGGGTGCCGACCCGCAAGGCCTCCTCGCGGACCCTGGTCATCAGGAAGATGTTGTAGTCCACGCCCAGCGCGACCAGGAACACGTACCCGTAGAGCGGCACCGAGGGGTCGACGGCGGTGAAGCCGAAGACGTGGTCGAAGACGACCGCGCTGACGCCGAGCGTCGCCAGGTAGGAGAGCGCGACGGTGGCGGCCAGCAGCACCGGGGCGAGCAGCGAGCGCAGCAGCAGCACGAGCACGGCGAGGATGCAGAGCAGCACGACCGGCATGATGAGCGCCCGGTCGCGCTCCGCCGTGATCCGGGTGTCGTACTGCTGCGCGGTGTACCCGCCGACCAGCGCGTCCCCGCCGGGCACCGCGTGGACGGCCTGCCGCAGGCGCCGCACGGTGGCGATGGCCGCGTCGCCGTCGGCCGGGTCGGCGAGCGTGACGTCCAGCCGGACCCGCCCGTCCACCGTCCCGGGCGCGCCGCCGGGTGCCCCGCCGGTGTACGGGCGGACGGCGGCCACCCCGGGGACGGCCGCCGCGGCGGCGACCGCCTCGGCCCGCCCGGCGGCGGCGATCACCACGGCCGGGTTGCCGGCGCCGCCGGGGAAGTGCTTCGAGAGCAGGGCCTGCCCGGCCGCCGAGGGCTGGGCCTTGATGAAGAGTTCGCTCTGCGGGACGCCGCCGGAGTCCAGGGTCGGCGCGAAGGCGGCCAGCGCGGCGAGCACGGCCAGGCTCGCCGCCCAGGTGGTGCGCGGCCGGCGCCCGACCAGGGCGGCCACCCGCTGCCAGACGGCGTTCACCGGGGCCCGCCCGTCGGCGGCCGGTCGGGCCGGCCAGTAGGCGGCGCGGCCCAGCAGGACGAGTGCGGCCGGCAGGAAGGTCAGCGCGGAGAGCACCGCGCAGCCGATCCCGATCGCGCCGACCGGGCCGAGCGCCCGGTTGTTGGTGAGGTCGGAGAGCAGCAGGACGAGCAGGCCGAGCGCGACCGTCGTCCCGGAGGCGGCGATCGGCTCGACGGACTGCCGCCAGGCGGTGCGCATCGCCGCGAACCGGTCGCCGTGGAGGTGCAGTTCCTCGCGGAAGCGGGCGGAGAGCAGCAGTCCGTAGTCGGTGGCCGCGCCGATCACCAGGATCGAGAGCAGGCCCTGCACCTGGCCGTCCACCCGGACCAGGCCGTGGCCGGCGAGCAGGTAGACCAGCGCGCAGGAGATCCCGAGGGCGAACACCGCGCCGAGGATCACCAGCAGGGGCAGCAGCAGACTGCGGTAGACGGCGAGCAGGATCAGCAGCACCACGCCGAGGGCGACGCCGAGCAGCAGTCCGTCGATGCCGGCGAAGGCGCCGCCGAGGTCGGCCGCGATCGCCGCCGGGCCGGCCAGGCCGACGGTGGTGTCCGGCACCCGGTCGGTGAGTTCGCGGACGGCCCGGACGCTGTCTCCGGTCTGCCGTCCGAGGTCGGCGCGGAGCTGGACGACGCCCTGCAGGGCACGGCCGTCCTCGGCCGGCACGGCGGGCGACACCCGCCCGGTGGCGCCGGGGACGGTGGCGGCCGCCTGCAGGGCCCGGCCGGCGGCGGCGCGCTGGGCGTCGTCGACCGCTCCGGTGCGGCTCTCCCAGACCACGATCAGCGGCACCGCGGCGGCCGTCCGGAAGCCCTCCCCGAGGCGGGCCACCTCGGTGGACTCGGCGCTGCGGGGCAGGAACGCGGCCCGGTCGTTGGTGGCCACCTCGGAGAGCCTGCCGGCGTAGGAGCCGAAGGCACCGCCCAGGCCGAGCCAGACGACCAGCAGGACGAGCGGGACCAGCAGCCTGGTTCGGCGCCGGGAGGTGGGGCGGGGAGCGGCTGGACCGGTGCGCATCGCGGAGCGCCCTTCGGGCGGGGGCGGGTGACGGACAGCCGGATCATATCTCTCGACCATCGAGAGACTTGACAGTCAAGAGGTCCGGTCGCCCGGCGGCTTCCGGCGGCCCCCGAGCAGCCCCGCCACCGAGAGCGCTCCCCAGCCGACGGAGACGGCCACCGCCATCGCCCGGTGGCGGCGCTGCGGCAGTGCGGTGGCCAGCAACGCGGCGTCACCCAGGTCGGAGGCGATCCGCACCAGCGTCGCCGTCCGCAGCGCCGACTCGTCGGGCGCGAACGCCATCGCCAGGCCGCAGGCGGCGTCGCGGAAGGCGAGGGGGCGCAGGCAGGCGGCGGTGGCGCGGGGGAGCGAACCGTCGGCGGCGGTCAGCCCGGACGGGGCGGCCAGCAGGGCGGGCCACCGGGCGACGGTGAGGCCGTAGACGGCGGTGGCGGCGCCGGTCAGCCGCAGCAGACGAGGGTTCATGGCGGGGGTCTCCCGGGGTCGGTGGGCGTCGGGGGCGGTCTCGGGTGGCGGTCTTGGGTGGCGGTCTTGCGCGGCGCCCCCCGGGCGGCCCGGGGGCGCCGACCGGGGCGCGGACCGGGCGGCGGACGTCCGGGTGGTCGGACGCGGCGGACGCCCGGTCCGGCCCGGACCCCGCCGCGCGGCCCCATCCTCTACGACACGTCACCTCCGCCCGGGCCGACACGTCCGGCGGAGGCGTCCCCGCGGACCTCCACGCGCGCGACCGTCGCCCCCGCACCGGCGACGAGGAGTTCGGCGACGAGCAGATTGATCAGCCACGACGTCCAGGCCGCACTGGCGTAGGCCGGCTCGAAGGAGACACCGAGCGCCCCGAAGAACACCAGCCAGAGCCGCAGGGTGACGGCCGCCAGGATCAGGGCGTACGACCGGGTCGTCCAGATCCGGTGCCGGGCGAACTCCCGCCGCCGGGCGGTGGCGTACGCGGCCGCGGAGGTCACCAGGAGCAGGACGGCCAGCAGCGCGAAGCCGATCGGGGCGATCGGCGCGACCAGCGCCCGCGGTGCCAGCAGCAGGCCGCCGACGCCGGCCACCAGCGCGCTCACCAGGTAGGCCCGCCCGACGAACCGGTGCACGGCCGGGCGTCGGGTGCGCAACCGGGGGAGGAACTGCCACGGTCCGAGCAGCAGCGCCAGGACGCCGCCGCCGATGTGGAGCAGGAGCGGGGCCAGGTGGGCGAGGTAGACGGCCCGTTGCTCGGGGAGGAAGGTGTCCGGGTCGAGGGTGAAGTAGCGGGCGCCGAGCAGGGCCGTCACGGCGGCCAGGGCGGTCGTCACGGCCCAGCCGGCCCGGCGGAGTCCGCGGGGCGCCGTCATCGGGGTGCCCGGGATCCGTCGCCGCGGCGGACGACCGGTATGGCAGGTGAGTTCATGCCGGGAAAGCTACGGACCGGGCGGGCCCGGCCGCGTCCCCCCTGCGGGGCAGTGCGCGTGCCTCTGCCGGGGTGGGCGGTACTCCCGGCCGGGCTGCGGCTACTCCGGCGGGAGCAGCACGGAATACCCCAGCAGGGCGATGTGCGCGGCTGGCGGGCTTCGTTAGCGTTCCCCGTGGTTCCGCACCCTGCCCTGCGCGCTCCACACACCCACCTGCCACCGGCTGCTGCCCACCGACCACCGACCACTGCCTGCTGACCACCGATCACCGATCACCGACCACCGAGACCATCAGGAGTCCGATGAAACGACCGGCCCCGGCCCCGATCCGCCTCGCCGACCTCGCCCTCGCCGCGGCCTTCCTCTGCGCCATGCTGGTCGACCGCGCCGGCGCGGCGACGGAGCTCGGCGGGCGGCTGGTCCCGGCCATCGCCCTGAGCGTCGCCGTCGCGGGCGCGCTCGCCGCCCGCCGGACGGCGCCGCTGGCCTCCTACCTGGTCGGGTCGGCCGCGCTGGCGGCGGAGGCACTGCTCGGGCTGGGCACCGCCGTCTCGCCCTACGCCAATCTGATCGGCCTCTACTCGCTCGGGCTCCACGCGTCGCGCGACCGGGCGCGGCTCGGGCCGTTCGTCGCTCTGGTCGCCATGGCCGCCTACTTCAGCGGCCCGGGCGGCGGCGGCACCTACCCCGCGATACCCGCCGGGGTGCTGTTCGTCTGGCTGCTCGGCTGGGCCATCGGCTACGGCACCGCGCGGCGGCTGGAGGAGCGGGACACCGCCCGGCTGCTGCTGCGCCGCGAGGCCGTCACCGAGGAGCGCACCCGGATGGCGCGGGAGCTGCACGATCTGGTCGGCCACACCGTCAATGTGATGCTCGTCCAGGCCGGCGCGGCCCGGCGGCTGCTGGACCGGGACCAGGAGCGCACCCGCGAGGTGCTGGCGGAGCTGGAGCACACCGGCCGGGAGGCGCTCGACGAGCTGGACCGGGTGCTCGGCCTGCTCCGCCGCGGCCCGGACGTGGCGGACCATCCACCGGACGAGCCCGTGTTCCAACCCGGTCTGGCCGACCTGCCCCGGCTGACCGGCCGGATCGGCCAGGCCGGGATCCGGGTGAGCGTCAGCATCGACCCCGGCGCGAGCGGGCTGCCGCGCAGCATCGACGTCTCGGCCTACCGGATCGTGCAGGAGGCGCTGACCAACACGGTGAAGCACGCCCGAGCCCGGTCCGCCGACGTCACCGTCCGCCGGTTCGGCGACGTGCTCGACATCGAGGTCCGCGACGACGGGCGCGGCGCCGCCGCCGGGTACTCCCCCGGGCGGGGGCTGCTCGGCATCGCGGAGCGGGTCTCGATGCTGGGCGGCCGGGTGGAGCACGAGCGGGGCGAGCAGGGCGGCTTCCGGCTGCACGCCGCCCTGCCGATCCCATGAGCCTCCCACCGCCGTCGAACGGGCGGCCCGCCACGCCGGAGCCCACACGCCCCGGCCCCACCAGCCCTGCCAGCCCCACCGGCGCCACCGGCCCCACCGCCGTCCGGGTGGTCGTCGCCGACGACGACGCGCTGCTGCGCGCCGGGGTCGCCCTGGTGCTCAGCACGGCCGACGGCATCGAGGTGGTCGGCCAGGCCGCCGACGGCCTCCAGGCGGTCGGGCTGTGCCGCAGCCTCTCCCCCGACGTCGTCCTGATGGACGTCCGGATGCCCGGCATCGACGGCATCGAGGCGACCCGCCGGATCGTGGCCGAGGGCCTGCCGACCCGGGTCCTGGTCCTGACCGTCTTTCACCACGACGACTACGTGTGGGGCGCCCTCCGGGCCGGCGCCGATGGCTTCCTGCTCAAACGCACCTCCCCCGAGCGCCTCATCGACGCCGTGCAGGCGCTCGCCGCCGGAGAGGTCCTGCTCGACCCGGCCGTCACTCGCAGCCTGGTCGCCCGGGTCGTCGACCGGGCCCCGGGCCGCTCGGCCGCCGAGCCCGAGGACCCTCGCCTGGGCCAACTGACCGCCCGGGAACGGCAGGTGCTGCGGCTGGCCGCCGAGGGGCGCTCCAACGCGGAGATCGCCGGGCTGCTCGTCCTCGCGGAGTCCACCGTGAAGACCCACATGAAGCGGGTGCTCGCCAAGCTCGACGCGCGCGACCGGGCCCAGGCCGTCGCGATCTCCTACCGCGGCGGCCTGATGTCCTTCTGAAGCCCCGCTCCGAACCGCCCGGGCCCTGCCCACACCCTGCCCACACCAGGGCCCTGCCTCGGCCCGCACCCGGGCCCTGCCCCCGCCCCAGCCCCTGCCCCTGCCCCTGCGCCGGCCACAGCGACGGCCCACGCACCCCGGCCACAACCGCACGGCCCGCGCGCCCCGGACGGGGTGCGCGGGCCGTGGCGGGCTGCTGCCGGAGTCAGCCGGTGATCGGCTTGGTGTCGAGGCGGATGTGGTCGACGGCCCAGAACCAGTTGTTGCCCGCGTCGTACATCCGGAACTTCAAGGTCACCGCGCGGGCGCCCGCCGGAACGGCGAACTGCTTGGTGACGAAGGTGTTCTGGACGTCCTTGCCGGCGTTGTCGTTGCCCGTCGCGTCGCTGCTGTAGAAGACCAGACGGGTCTCGGCGCCGTTGTCGAAGACGGCGGTGACAGCCGCCTTCTGCGGGGCCTCCTGCCGGTAGTGCGAGTCGAAGGCGAGGTACAGGGTGCTCGCACCGGCCGGGAGCTGGACGGCGGGCGAGACCAGGGTGGAGTCGAACTTGCCCTTGCCCGACGGCGCGCCGGTGTCGTCCCAGTCGTCCGGGTCGGCGACCGCGAGGATGCCCAGGCCGCGGCTGAAGTTGCCGCGGTCCTGCCCGGCCGGGGTGGACCAGGCGCGCTTGGTGTGGAAGGTCCAGCCCTGCAGGCGGGCGGTGCCCTGCGGCATGCCGGGGGCGTTGACCACCGACCAGCCCTGCGGGGCCTGCGGCGTCCAGCCGAGGACGCCGCCGATCGGCTGGAGGGCCCCGGCCAGCGACTCGAAGTCCTCACCGAGCAGGTGACCGGCCATCACGGGGGCGGTGCGCGCCCCGATCTCGCCGTCGGCGACCGCGAACCGGTTGCCGGCCAGCGCGCGGGCGGTGACCAGGATCCGGTGGGTGGCGCCGTCCGGCAGCACGGCGGGCGGGGTGACGTCCCACTCGGCGGTGGCGGTGGCCCCGGCGGCGAGCGAGGCGGGCGGCGGGGTGACGGCGGTGACCGTCCAGCCGGCCGGCACGACCGGCTGCGTCTCGATCGCGGTCAGCGCGGCGGTCGCGGTGAACCGGGCGGCGACCCGGGCCGGGCGGCCGGGCAGCAGGATCGCCTCGTCGATGGTGGTCGAGGCGGCCTTGAGCGTGACGTCCAGCGCGAGCGGGTCGGCGAGACCCATCGCCGGGTCGGTCACCAGGTGGTCGCCGTCCCACGGGAAGCGCCCGGCGATCCGGCGGCGGAAGCCGAGCTCGCCGCGGACGCCCACCGCGACGTCGTACCAACCCTCCGGCCCGACCTTCACGTTGACGGTCTTGTCGTCCCCGGCCGCGACCCGCACTTCGCGCAGCCCGTCGCCGTAGGCGAGGTCGCCGACCAGGAAGGTCTGGGCGGTGCGCGAGCGGTTGATCACGTCCACCTCCAGCACCTTGCCGTTCTGCTCCTCGGAGAGCGAGATCTCGTACGCCGAGGCGGCGTCCCCGCGCAGGTGCCAGAGCGCGCCGTTCGGGCCGTGCACCCGCAGGTCGTAGCCCTCGGGGCCGACCGTCCAGACGTCGGAGATCCGGCTCTTGGCGCCGACGGTGTAGTGGCGCGGCGCGGTACCGGGCGCCGGGTAGACGGCGAAGACGGCGCCCTGGCGGCCCTGGTTGATGAAGTCGACGGTCAGCTCGTTGCCCTTGAGCTTCGGCTTGACCAGCAGGTCGTACGGGCTGATCCGGGCGGTGCGGGCACCGCGCTGCTGCTGCGGGAACGCCTGCGGGTTGGGCACGGTGGGCGCGGGCAGCTTGCCGGTGTCGACGACCTTCTGCCGGTTGCCGCTGGTGTCGGGCAGCTGCGGCCAGACCGGGTTGCGGCCGGAGAAGTCGAACACATTGGTGAGGTCACCGGTGACGGCGCGCCGCCACGGGCTGATGTTGGGCTCCTCGATGCCGAAGCGCTGCTCCAGCAGGCGCAGCACCGAGGTGTGGTCGTAGACCGTGGAGTCGACCACGCCGCCGCGCGTCCACGGCGAGACCACGATCATCGGGACGCGCACGCCCAGGCCCATCGGGTACGGGCCGGAGACCAGGGTCTCGCCCGCCGGCAGGGTGTCCGACCAGCCGAGCGAGCCGTCGGCGGCCTTCACCCGGTACTTGCCGTCCTGGCTGACCACCCGGTGGTAGGTCGAGCCGCCCTTGGAGACCCGGACCACGACCTCGCCGTCGACCGGGACGGTCGACTTGCCGCGCCCGGCGGCCAGCGGCGGGACGGGCGGCAGCTGGTGGTCGAAGAAGCCGCCGTGCTCGTCGTAGTTGAGGATGAAGACGGTCTTCTCCCACACCTCCGGCTTCGCGGCGAGCGCGGCGAGCAGCCGGGCCGTCAGGTGCTCGCCGTTCGGCGGGGCGTAGTTGGCGTGCTCGGAGAGCGCGGCGGGCGCGACCAGCCAGGAGACCTGCGGCAGCTGGTCGGCCTGGACGTCGGCGGTGAACGCCTCGACCAGGGCGTCACCCATCGCGAAGGGGTCGTCCTTCTTCGCCGGGTCGCCGACCGCGCGCATGCCGCGCTCATAGAGCGGCTCGCCCGGCTTGGCCTTGACGAAGGGGGTGAACCAGGCGAGCGCGTTGTCGTCGAAGTTGTCCAGCGCCTGGTAGGTCTTCCAGCTGATCCCGGCCTTCTGCAGCCGCTCGGCGTAGGTGGTCCACTCGTAGCCGCCGGGGATCTCGGTGTTGTCGGTCACCGGGGTGTCCCGCACCGTGCCGCCGCTGGTCCCGGTCATCAGGTGTTCGCGGTTGGTGTTGGTGTTGCACTGCACGGACGCGTAGTAGGCGTCACAGGTCGTGAAGACCGAGGCGAGCGCGTTGTAGAACGGCATGTCGGCGGGCTCGTAGTAGCCCTGGCCGAGCCAGCCGCCGGAGCGGCGGGTGACCGAGCCGTCGGCGCGGCCGTCGTTCCAGGCGTTCATCGAGTCGACGAAGCCGAAGGCCGGGGCGCCCTGCTGGTAGGCGTTGGTGTGCGCCGCGTTCATCGGGAACGGCAGCAGGTGGCCCTCCTTGCGCCCCGGGTCGGGCTGGTGGAACACCGAGCGCCCGTTGACCCCGCGCACCGCCGTCCGGTCGCCGAAGCCGCGCACGCCGGGCAGCGTGCCGAAGTAGTGGTCGAATGCGCGGTTCTCCTGCATGAACACCACGACGTGCTGGATGTCCGCCAGCTTTCCGGGGCGGGCGGGAGCGGCCAGCGCCTCGCGCACGCTGAGCGGAAGGGCGGACAGCACGGCGGCCGCCGCCGCGCCGCCGAGCAGGGTGCGGCGCGACAGTTCGGGCATAGGACTCATCGGGGGATGGCTCCTTGATCACGGGTGCTGGGCGTCGGGGTTCGGCCCAGACCCGTTATGTCTATGTGCCCGAGATAAACGGAAGCGGACGGGTTCGATGGCATTTCGGTAACAGAGAGTGAACCCAGAGCTGTACAGACAACTTGGCAACATCGGTCACATCAGACCCGGATGCACCTCCTCCCCGAGCGCCGGACGGGTTCTTGACGGGACCCGGACACCCCAAAATGAGCCGGTAGTTGACGAACCGTCTGGCCTGTTCAGGCCCGGTCGTGGACAACCCTTGACGAGGCATGTGGTCTGTGGAAATCTCTCGGCAGGTCCAGGCCAATGATCTTTCCACGGGGGAGAGGATCGGACCGCCTGACGCATCAGGGGGGAACCTGGGAGTCGGGTCGGCCTAGCTCCAGCGGCCTGCCGACCGGCCCGTGGGGCGGGCCGGCCCCATACGGCAGCCGCGCCGTCCGCCGGGCCGCCTCGTCGTGGCGAAGCCGCTCGGACGGGTGCCCCGCAGCTCCGTCTCCGTCTCCCGAATCGAGCCCGCCATGTCCCACTCCCCCGCCGTGCCCGGCCCGTCCTCCACCCCGGAGGAGCCCGCGAGAGCGGCGAACGCCCCGGCCCGCACCGGGCGCCCCGCCTCCCCCGCCCAGCACGGGATCTGGCTGACCAGCAGGCGGACCACCGTCCCCGAGGCCTTCCACCTCGCCCTGCGGTTCGCGTTCGACCGGATCGACACCGAGGCCCTGGCCCGCGCCGTCGCCACCGTCGCCGCCCGCCACCCCGCGCTCTCGGCGGCCCTGGTCGAGCGGGACGGCGTCGTCCACCAGGTCCCGGCCGGGCGGCCGCCCGCCCTCACCGTCGTCGACGCGACGACCGACACCGGCGAGGCGCTGGCCAAGCGGCTGGCCGAGGAGGTCGCCCTCCCGTTCGACCTCGCGGCCGGACCGCTCGCCCGGTTCACCCTGTACCGGCGGCCCGACGAGGCGGCCGAGCTGCTGGTGGTGGCCCACCACGCGGTGTTCGACGGCCACTCCAAGGACGTGCTGGCCGCCGACCTCGCCGCCGCCTACGCCGCCGCGCTCGCGGGCGAATCACCCGTCACCGGGTCCGCCGCACTCGGCTCCGCCGCGGTCGGCTCCCCCGAAATCGGCGACGACCGGCCGGCCGACCCCGACCTCGTCCGCCGGGCGGCCGAGTTCCACGGCCCCCGCTGGGCCGCGGCCACCGACCCGGTGCTGCCCCACGGCCCCCGGTCCACCACCGACGCCGGCCGGGGCGAGGCCGTCACCTGGCGGCTCGACGGCCCCGGCCGGACCGCCCTGGTGGACGCCGCGCGCGACTGCGGGGTCACCGTCTTCGAGTTCCTGCTCGCCGCCCTGCACGGCCTGCTGCACCGCTACGGCGGCGAGGCCGTGCCGGTCGCCGTCCCGTTCTCCACCCGCCGCCCGGAGCAGCGCGACGAGGTCGGCCTCTTCGTCAACGAGCTGCCGGTGCACGCCCCGGCCGGCGCCGACGGGGAGAGCCCGTTCGCGGAGTACGCGCGGGCCGTCCGGGCCGAGGTCCGGCTGGGTGCGGCCCACCGGGCCGTCCCGTTCGGCGCGGCCGTACCCGGGCTCACCCCGCGCACCGGCCTGGCACCGGTTTCCTTCGGCTACCGCCGCCGGACCACCGCCGACCCGCTCTTCCCGGGCACCGCCACCCGGGTCGACTGGACGGTGTTCCCGCACGCCTCCCGCAACACGCTGCACCTCCAGGCGGTCGAGGACACCGAGGCCGTCGCCTTCTCCCTCCAGTACGACCCGGCCGTCCTCGCGACGCCCGGCGCCCGGCGGATCGCCGGCCACCTCACCACCCTGCTCGCCGCCGCGACGGCCGACCCGGGCACGGCGCTGGCCGACCTGCCGCTGCTCGACGAGGCGGAGGAACGCCTCGTCACGACCGGCTGGAACGCCACCGCCCACGCCTACCCCGCCGACCGGACGGTGCTCGACCTGGTCCGCGAGCGCGCCGGAGCCGCGCCGGAGGCCCTCGCCGTGGTGGCCGGCCCGGAGCGCCTGACGTACCGGGAACTCCTTCGGCGCGCCGACCGGCTGGCCGGCGCGCTGACCACGGCCGGCGTCGGCCGGGGCGACCTCGTCGGCCTGCACCTGAGCCGCACCGCCGAGCTGCCGGCCGCGCTGCTCGCCGTGCACGCCGTCGGCGCCGGCTACCTGCCGCTCGACCCCGGGTACCCGGCCGAGCGGCTCGCCCTCGTCCTGGCGGACTCCGGCGCCGCGCTGCTGCTGGCCGACCGCGAGCCGGCCCCGGAGGTGGCGGCCGCGGCCCCGGCGCTGCTGCGGCTCGCCGAAGCGGTGGGCGACACCTCCGTGGCCGGCACGACGACGGCCGGCGCGGCAACAGCAGGCGCGGCAACGGCAGGCGCGGCAACGACCGGCGCGGCAACAGCCAGCGCGGCAACAGCCGGCACGACAAAGGCCGGTGCCGCGCCGGGCCGGCTCGCCTACGTGCTCTACACCTCCGGCTCCACCGGCCGCCCCAAGGGCGTCGAGATCGGCCACCGCGCACTGGTCAACCTGCTCACGGGCTTCGCCGACCGGCTCGACTCCGGCCCCCGGGACGTCTGGCTCGGCCTCACTTCCCTGTCGTTCGACATCTCCGCACTCGAACTGCTGCTGCCCCTGGTCACCGGCGGACGCCTGGTCCTGGCCCCGGACGGCCTCGCCGTGGACGGCCCGGGCCTGCGCGCCCTGGTCGAACGCGAGGGCGTCACCCACGTCCAGGCCACCCCCTCGGGCTGGCGGGTCCTGCTCGGCGCCGGCCCGCTGCCGCCCGGGCTGACCGCCCTGGTCGGCGGGGAGGCCCTGCCGCTGCCGCTGGCCCGCGAGCTGCGGGCGGGCACCGACCGCCTGTTCAACGTCTACGGGCCGACCGAGACCACGATCTGGTCGACCTGCGCCGAGGTCCCGGCCGTGCCGGAGGCCGTGCGGATCGGCCGGCCGATCGCCAACACCCGTGCCCACGTACTGGACCGGCGGCGCCGGCCGCTCCCGATCGGCGTGCCGGGCGAGCTGTACCTCGGCGGCGACGGGGTCGCCGAGGGCTACCTGGGCCGCCCCGAGCTGACCGCCGAACGCTTCGTCGACGACCCCTTCGGCGCACCCGGCGACCGCCTCTACCGCACCGGCGACCTCGCGGCCTGGACCGCCGACGGCGAACTGGAGTTCCTCGGCAGGCTCGACGACCAGGTCAAGATCCGCGGCCACCGGATCGAGCTCGGCGAGATCGAGTCGGCGCTGCTGGCGCACCCGGAGGTCGCCGAGGCGGCCGCCGCGGTCCGCCAGGAGGGCGACGGGGAGCCGTTCGTGGCCGGCTACCTCGTCCCCGCACCCGGCGCCGCCGCGCCGGACGCCGCCGAACTGCGCGCCCTCCTCCAGCGGGTGCTGCCGGCCGCCGCGATACCCCAGCGCTTCGCGGTGCTCGACCGGCTGCCCCTGACCCCGAACGGCAAACTGGACCGCCGGGCGCTGCCCGTCCCGCCGCGCCCGGTCAACGACCCGGTCGGCGACGCGGCCGAGGACGCGGCCGGGCACCGGGAGCCCGACGAGGTGCTCACCGCCGTGCTCGGGGTCTGGGCCGAGGTGCTCCAACTGCCCGGGCTGGGCCCCGAGGACGACCTCTTCGAGCTCGGTGGGCACTCCCTGACGATCATTCAGATCACCGCCAGGATCCGCGACCTGCTCGGCGTCGAGCTCGACTTCGACGTCTTCTTCGCGACCCCCACCCCGCTCGGCATCGCCGCCGCCGTCCGCGACCTGCGCTGACCCGCCCGGGCGGCGCGCTGCACCGCGCCGCCCGCCCACCCCGCGGCGGATGCCGCCCCGAGGGCACCGCCACCTCCGACGTGCGCCGAAATGGACCACCTATGACCGACATCCAGGACCCCGCAGCCGGGCTGTCCGCGACCAAGCGCGCCCTGCTCGCCCAGCGGCTGCGCACGGCCCCGGCCCCCGCCAGAACCGTGCCCGCCCGACCGCCCGGCACCGCCCCGCCGCTCTCCAGCGGCCAGGAACGGCTCTGGTTCATGGACCAGTTCGCCCCGCGCTCCACCGCCTTCACCCTGGCGCCGGCCCGCCGGCTGCGCGGGCCGCTCGACCGCGCCGCGCTGGACGCCGCCCTGACCGACCTGGTCGCGCGGCACGAGGCGCTGCGGATGACCTTCCCGAGCACCCCCGAGGGCACCGCCGAGGTCGGCGTCGCCGAACCCGCGCCGTGCGCGGCCCGGTTCGTCGACGCCGCCGCCGACCCGGACCCGGCCGGGCGCGCCGCCCGCGAGCTCGGCGCCCTGGTGGCCGAACCGTTCGACCTGGCCACCGGGCCGCTGCTGCGCGCCCTGCTGGTCCGCACCGGGCCCGAGGAGCACGTGCTCGCGCTGGTCATGCACCACATCGTCAGCGACGGCTGGTCCCTGGACATCCTCAACCGCGAGCTGGACGCGCTCTACGCCCGGCACGCCGACGGCACCCCGGACGGCCTGGCCGCCCCCGCCGTCCGGTTCGGCGACTACGCGCACTGGCAGCGCGAGCGCCTGGCCGGCGACGCGCTGGCCGCCTCCCGCGCGTACTGGCGGACCGAGCTGCGGGACGTCCCCGCCCTCGAACTGCCCACCGACCGGCCGCGGCCGCCGGTGCTGACCTTCGACGGCGCCGCGCTGGAGTTCCACTGGGACGCGGAACTCGGCAGCGGCGTCAAGGCGTTGGCCCGGTCCTCGAACGCCTCCGCGTACATGGTGCTGATGGCCGCGCTGCAGACCCTGCTCGGCCGGCACGCCGGTCTGCGGGACTTCGCCGTCGGCTCGGCGGTCGCGGGCCGGCTCCACCGCGAACTGGAGGACGTCGTCGGCCTGTTCGTCAACATGCTGCCGATCCGGGCCCGGCTGGAAGGCGATCCGACCTTCACCGAACTGCTCGGCCGGGTCCGCGAGACCACCCTCGACGCGTACACCCACCAGGAGGTGCCCTTCGAGCAGATGGTGGCCGACCTGGAGATCGAGCGCGACGTCAGCCGGTCGGCCGTCTTCCAGGTCAGCTTCGCCTTCCAGAACTACGGCGACCGCGGAGCGGGCACCGGCACCGGTGGCGGCGGGCTCACCGGGGAGGGCTTCGGCCACGAGGCCGCCACCACCCGCACCGACCTCGCGCTCTACATGCGGGAGAAGTCCGACGGCGGCCTGTACGGGCTGCTCACCTACCGCACCGACCTGTTCGACGCCGCGACCGTCCGGCGGCTGGTCGAGCGGTTCGAACTGCTGGTGACCGCGGCGGTGGCCGATCCGGCGCGCCGGGTCTCCCGGCTGCCGCTGCTCACCCCCGCCGAACGGCGGGACGTCCTGGAGGTCTGGGCCGCCGGGCCGCCGCTGCCGGACGCCGCCGCGGCGCCGGGCACCCTGACGGCACTGCTCGCCGCCACCGCGCGGGCCCACCCGGAGCGCCCGGCCGTGGTCCTCGCGGACCGCACGGTCGGGTACCGGGAGCTGGACCAGCGGGCCACCGGCCTCGCCCGCCGGCTGCGGGCGCTCGGCGTGCGGCCCGACGACCGGGTCGCGGTCTGCCTGGAGCAGTCGCCCGAGCTGGCGACGGCCCTGGTCGGCGTGCTGAAGTCGGGCGGCGCCTACCTGCCGCTGGACCCGGAGCAGCCGCCGGCCAGGCTCGCCCGGCTGGTGGCCGACGCCGAGGTCCGGGTCCTGATCACCGACACGGCGCTGCGGGAGCGCTTCCCCGGGTACACCGGCACCGAGCTGCTGATCGACGGCCCGGCCCCGGGCGATGCGGACCCCCTCGCGCCCGACCGCCTCGCACCCGACCCCCTCGCACCCGACCCGGAGCCGCTCGACGAGACCTCCGGCCCGGACCACCTGGCGTACGTGATCTACACCTCGGGCTCGACCGGCGCACCCAAGGGCGTGGCCGTCCAGCACCGGCAGGTCCTCAACTACCTGGCCGGGGTGCGCGAGCGGCTGCGGATCGAACCGGGCGCCGCGTACGGGCTGTTGCAGTCGCTGTCCTTCGACTTCAGCATCACGATGCTCTACCTCGCGCTCAGCACCGGAGGCCGGGTCCACCTCCTCCCGCGCCGGATCGCCGGCGCCGAACTCGCCGAGCAGATCGAGGCGTTGGGGCTCGACTACCTCAAGATGACGCCCTCCCACCTGGCCGCGCTCAGTGCCGACGCCCCCCTGGAGCGGCTGCTGCCGCGCCGGGCGCTGGTGCTCGGCGGCGAGGCCTCGGCCTGGCCGTGGGCCGCCGAGCTGGCCGCCCTCGGCCGCTGCGCCGTGTTCAACCACTACGGCCCCACCGAGGCGACCGTGGGCGTCACCGTGCACGAGGTCACCGCCGGTGCGGCCGGCCCGGGGAGCACACCGATCGGCACCCCGCTGGCCGGCGCCCGCTGCCACGTCCTCGACGAGGCGCTGCAGCCCGTACCGCCGGGCGTCACCGGCGAGCTGTACCTGGGCGGCGACCGGCTCGCCCGCGGCTACCTGGGCCGCCCGGACCTCACCGCCGAGCGCTTCGTCGACGACCCCTTCGGCGCACCCGGCGACCGCCTCTACCGCACCGGCGACCTCGCCCGCTGGCGGCCCGACGGCACCCTCGACTACCTGGGCCGCGGCGACGACCAGATCAAGGTGCGCGGCTACCGGGTCGAGCCCGGCGAGATCGAGGCCGCCCTCACCGCCCTGCCCGGCATCACCCAGGCCGTCGTCCTGGCCCGTGGCGAGGGGCTGCGGCAGGCCCTGGTCGGCTACCTCGAACACCCGGGGGGCGGTCCCGCTCCGGCCCCCGCCGAACTGCGCGACACCCTCGCCGAGGTCCTGCCCGACTACATGGTGCCGGCCCGCTTCGTGGTGCTGGACCGGCTGCCCCTGCTGGCCCACGGCAAGGTCGACCGCCGCTCGCTGCCCGAGCCCGACGAGCCCGCCGCCACCGGCGAGTACGTCGAACCGCAGGGCGAGGCCGAGCAGTTCCTCGCCGAACTCTGGACCGAACTGCTGGCCGTCCCCCGGGTCGGCGCCCTGGACGACTTCTTCGAACTCGGCGGCCACTCGCTGCTCGCCACCCGGGTGGTCGCCCGCCTGCGCCGGGCCTTCCCCGAACTCCCCACCCCGGTCGGGGTGATGGACCTCTTCAAGTACCCCACCGTGCGGCGGCTCGCCGCCCTGCTCAGCGACCCGGACGCCGACCGGGGCCCCCGCCGGCTGCTGCACCGGCTCACCCCGGCCGGCCGCCGGACCACCGCCAGCATCGTCTGCACCCCCTACGGCGGCGGCAGCGCGCTCATCTACAAGCCGCTCGCCGACGCACTGCCCGCCGACTGGGCGCTGCACTCGCTCGCCGTCCCCGGCCACGAGCTGGGCGAGGAGGCGATGGACATCGACGAGGTGGCCGCCCTCTGCGCGCAGGAGATCGTCGACACCGTCGAGGGCCGGATCGTCCTCTACGGCCACTGCGGCGTCGGGGTCCGGCTGGCCGTGGAGGTCGCCCGCCGGGTCGAGGCGGCCGGGCGCGAGATCGAGGCCGTCCACCTCGGCGGAATCTTCCCGTTCGCCCGGCCGGGCGGACGCGGCGCCGCCGTCGGCGAGCGGTGGGCGCGGATCGCCGACCGGCTGCGCAGCGACCAGGGCATGGTCAACGCGCTGGCGGCGGCCGGTCTGGACACCGACGAGGTCGGCACCGAGCAGCTGCGCCTGATGGTCAAGAACCGCCGGACCGGCACCAAGGAGGCCGAGCAGTACTTCACCCGGCTCTTCGAGAGCGCGGACGGCCGGATCGCCGCACCGGTGATCGCGGTCTGCGGCGACCGGGACCCGGCCACGGAGTTCTACCAGGAGCGCTACCGCGAGTGGCACCGGCTCAGCGACACCACCGGCGTGGTGGTGCTCGACGAGGCCGGCCACTTCTACCTCAAGTACCGGGCCGCCGAACTCGCCGAGATCCTGACCACCGTGCACCGCTCGGTGGCGGCCGGGCGGGAGGAGCGGCACCAGCGGGCCGAGGGCGCCACCTGGTGGCTGGCGGGCCTCTCCCGGGACGCTTCGGAGCAGCCCGCCGACGCCGCCGGCACCTCGGACACCACCGCGGCGGCGCGGCCGACCATGCGGCGCTTCCTCGGGGTCGCCGCCGGGCAGCAGATCTCCATGATCGGCTCGGCGCTCACCGAGTTCGCCCTGCCGGTCTGGATCTACCTGACGACCGGCTCGCTCGCCCAGTTCGGCCTGCTGGCCGCCTGCGGCCTGGTGCCCGGCATCCTCGCCGCCCCGATCGCCGGCGCCGTGGTGGACCGCGGCGACCGGCGCCTGATCATGCTGTACGGCGACGTGGCGGCCGGCCTGACCCAGGCGGTGATGCTGCTGCTGTACCTCGTCGACGGCCTGGAGGTCTGGCACGCGTACGTCCTGATCGCGGTGCTCTCGACAGCGCTCACCTTCCAGCGGCTGGCCTGGAACTCGGCCGTCCCGCAGCTCGTACCGAAACGTTTCCTCGGCCGGGCCAACGGCGTCGTCCAGATGGCCTTCGGACTGGCCCAGTTCCTGGTGCCGCTGTTCGCGGTCGGTCTGCTCTCCGCGCTCGGCCTCGGCGGCATCCTCGCCCTCGACGTCGCCAGCTACGTGGTCGCCACCGGGGTCACGCTGGCCGTGCGCTTCCCGGACGTGATGGCCGCCCAGCGGCGGGAGAGCGTCGCCGCCGAGATCCGGGCCGGGTTCCGGCGCGCGCTCGGCAGCCGGCACTTCCGCGCGATGCTGCTGTTCTTCGCCGTCCTCAACATCTTCCTCTCGCCGCTGTTCCTGCTCACCACCCCGCTGGTGCTCTCCTTCGCCCCGCTCGCGGCGGCCGGGTGGGTCGCCGTCGCGGCCGGCCTCGGCGCCGTGCTGGGCGGTCTGACCCTGCTCGTCTGGGGCGGGCCCCGGCGGCTGCGGCTGCGCGGCGTCCTGTTCGCCACCCTCGGCCTGGCCGCCGCCTGCCTGGTGACCGGTCTGCGGCCCTCGGTGGTCCCGGTCGCGCTCGGCGCCTTCGGCATGGCCTACGGGCTGGCCCTGGTCAACGGCGTCTACGCGACGATCGTGCAGACCAAGGTCCCGCTGCGCTTCCACGGCCGGGTGATCGCGGTGAACACCATGGTCGCCTGGTCCACCCTGCCGGTCGGCTTCGCCGTGGTGGCGCCGCTCGGCCCGCGCCTGGTCCAGCCGCTGGTCGACCAGGACGGCGCGCTCGCCGGCACCGTCGGCCGGCTGATCGGCACCGGCGAGGGGCGCGGCATCGGCCTGCTCTACCTGCTGTTCGGCCTGGCCATGGCCCTGCTGGTGCTGGCCTGCCTGGCCGTCCCCGCGCTGCGCCACTTCGACCGCGACGTCCCCGACGCCGAGCCCGACGACCTGGTCGGCCTCGCCGCCCTGACGGACCGCGCCGCCACCCCCGCCGCGCCCGCGACCACCCCGGCCGCGCCCGCCGCACCCGGCACCGGCGCACCCACCACCACCGCGCCCGCCGCCACCCCGGCCGCGCACCGTACCGGAACCGAGGCCGCCGCCCGATGACCACCACCGACCCCACCGACCCCAGCGGGACCGCCGGGACCACCGGGACTTCCAGGACCGCCGGGACCGCCGAGGCCGCCCACCCGCTCACCGAGGAGCAGCGGCGCCTCTGGTTCCTCCAGCAGCTCAACCCCGCCGACGCCGGCTTCAACATGTACCTCTGCCGCCGCTGGAGCGGCCCGCTCGACCGGGACGCGCTGCGCGGGGCGCTCGACCGGCTGACGGCCCGCCACGAGACCCTGCGCACCCGCTTCGCACTGGCCGGCGAGGCGCCCGTCCAGCTGGTCGGGCCGCCCGCGCCCGTCCCGCTCGCCGTGGTCGAGCTGGCGCCCGGCGCGGGCGAGCGCGACTTCACCGAGGCCTGCCGCCCGGCGGTCAACGCGCCGTTCGACCTCGCCGCGCGCCCACCGCTGCGGGCCGTCCTGATCTCCTCCGGGCCGGACGAGCACGCACTGGCCGTGGTGGTGCACCACATCGTCTCGGACGGCTGGTCGTTCGGGATCCTCTGGCGCGAACTGCTGGCCCTGTACCGGGAGGAGACCGGCGAGGCCCCGGCCGGCCTGGCGCCGCTCGCGCTCCGGTACGGCGACGTCGCCCGGGCCGAGCAGGAGCGTGCGGCGGCCGGCGGCGCCGAGGCGGCGTTCCGCTACTGGGCCGAGAAGCTGGCCGGCACCGGCCGGCTGCGGCTGCCGCTGGACCACCCGCGGCCGGGCGACCCGCTGCACCCCGCCGGGTTCGCCTCGGTCGAGCTGGGCCCCGGGCTCACCACGGCCCTGGACGCCCTGGCCCGGCGCGAACGCTGCACCCCGTTCATGGTGCTGCTGGCCGCCTACCAGTGCGTACTGGCCCGCTGGACCGGCACCCGGGACTTCCTGGTGGGCACCCCGCTGGCGGGCCGGACCGAGGCCGCCCAGGAGGCACTGGTCGGCTACTTCGCCCGTACCGGGGTGATCCGCGCCGACCTCACCGGGGACCCGGACTTCCGGACGGTGCTGCACCGGGTCCGGACGGCCACCCTGGGTGCGCTGAGCCATCAGGAGGTGCCGGTGGAGCGGCTCGCCGCCCACCTGGGCCTGCCCGCCGAGGCGGGCGCGGCGCCGCTCTACCAGGCGGTGTTCGTCCACCAGAGCCAGTACGACCTGGCCGGCGACGGCGGCGCCGCCCTGCCGGCCGGGGTGCGCACCGCCTCGATGGACTCCGGCTTCGAGCGGGCCAAGACCGACCTGCTGCTGGACAGTTGGCGGACGGCGGACGGCGGGCTGACGCTCTCCTTCACCTTCGACCGGGAGGTCTTCGAGGACGCGACGGTGGCCGCGCTCGGCGCACGCTGCCGGGCGCTGCTCGCCGCCGTCGTCGAGGACGCGGCGCTGCCGCTGCACGGGGACTGGCTGATCGGGCCGGACGAGCGGGCCGAACTGCTCGCGCTCGGCGCCGGGCCGGTGCCCGGCCCGCTGCACCCGGTGCCGGCACGCTTCGCCGAGCGGGTCGCCGCCGCCCCCGGCGCCCCCGCCCTGGAGTGCGCCGGCCGCACCCTCTCCTACGCCGAACTCGACCGGCGGGCCGAAGAGTTGGCCGACCGGCTCGGCCCCGTCGCCGGACGGCTGGTCGCGGTCCGGCTGGCGCCCTCCTTCGACCTGGTGGTCGCGCTGCTCGCGATCTGGAAGGCCGGGGCCGGCTACCTCCCGATCGACCCGGCCCACCCCGAGGAGCGGCGGCAGCTGATGCTCCGCGAGTCGGGCGCCGTCCTGCTGCTGACCGACGAGGGCGGCGACGGCAGCGACGGCGGCGAGGGACCGCGGATCGTCCCGGCCGCCGCCCCCTCCCCCGGCGACGACCCCGCCGACCGTGCCGGCCTCGCCTACGTCCTCTACACCTCCGGCTCCACCGGCACCCCCAAGGCGGTGGCCGTCGACCACACGGCCCTCGCCGCCCGGGTCGACTGGATGGCCGGGCCGGCCGGCTACCGGCTCGCCCCCGGTGACCGGATCGTCCAGTTCGCCTCGATCGGCTTCGACACCCACGCCGAGGAGCTGTGGCCTGCCCTCGCCGCCGGCGCCTGCGTCGTCCTGCTGCCCGGCGGCGGCCGCACCCTGCCCGAGCTGCTGCGCGGCCCGCAGGGGCCGTCCGTCACCGTGCTCGACCTGCCGACCGCGTACTGGGAGGAACTGGTCTCGCTCGACGACCGGAGCCTGTGGCCGGCCGCCCTGCGGCTGGTGGTCCTCGGCGGCTCCGAGGCCCGCCCGGACGGCGTCGCCCGCTGGCGCGAGCAGCACGGCGACGCCGTCCGGCTGGTCAACACCTACGGCCCGACCGAGGCCACCGTGATCGTCACCGCCGCCGATCTCAAGGCCCCCGACGCCGTCCGGCACCCGCCGCTCGGCCGCCCGCTGCCCGGGGTGCGGCTGTACGTGCTCGACGAGCGCGGCGCGCTCCTCCCCCGCGGCTCCGAGGGCGAACTGCACATCGGCGGCGTCGGCCTGGCCCGCGGCTACCTGGGCCGCCCCGACCTCACCGACGCCGCCTTCCGTCCCGACCCGTTCGCCGGCCCCGGCGCCCGGATGTACCGCACCGGCGACCGGGCCCGCTGGCGCACCGACGGGCAACTGGAGTACCTCGGCCGCACCGACGAGCAGATCAAGCTGCGCGGCTACCGCATCGAACCGGCCGAGATCGAGGCCGCCCTGACCGGCCACCCCGAGGTGGCCCGGTCGGCGGCCGTCGTCCTGGCCGGCCGGCGCCTGGTCGCCTACGCCGTCCCCGCCCCCGGCGCCGAACCCCCGCCGGCGGCACTGCGCGAACACCTGGTCCGGAGCCTGCCCGGCTACCTCGTCCCGGACACCGTCGTCCTGCTCGACCGGCTGCCGCTGACCCTCAACGGCAAGCTCGACACCGCCGCCCTCCCCGCCCCGGACCCGACCACCACGGCCGAGTACCTGCCCCCGCGCACCGACGCCGAACAGCTCGTCACCGAGCTCTGGCAGGAGGTCCTGGGCCTGCCCCGCGTCGGCGCCCTCGACGACTTCTTCGCGCTCGGCGGAGACTCCCTCCTGGTCACCCGCGTCGTCGCCCGCATCCGCGCCGGCGTCGGCCTGGAGGTCCCGATCCGCGACGCCTTCGAACTCTCCACGGCAGCCGCCCTGGCCGCCCGCATCGAGGACCTGCTGGTCGCCGAGATCGAGGCCCTGACCGAGGAGGAGGCCGCCGACCGCCTCAACGGCTGATCCACCGCCACCTGCCGCGCCTCTCCGGCCCCCGGGGATCCTCCCGGGGGCCGGAACCTCCACCGGCCTCGGGAGGCGCGATGCGCGCCACGCTGCCCGGCGTCGCCCTCGTCCCACGGGACGTCGAGGTCGTCCGGGTGGCGGCCGTCCTCGTCCTGGGACTCCGCTACGGGGCCGGGGTGGCGGCCGCGACGGCGGGGCCGGTGAGGAGGGTACCGGTCTCGGAGTAGGGCCAGCCGTTGGGCACGCAGCCGTGCAGGCCCTTGATCTGCTGCATCATCACCGGTGCCGGCTCGCCCGGGCCGGGGCAGTCGACGTGGCCGAGGCCGAGGACGTGGCCGACCTCGTGGTTGACGGCGAGGGCGTGGTAGAGCTCGGGCCGGCCGGTGTAGAACTCCGTCAGCTCGGTCCAGCGCTTGACGTTGATGACGACCTGGTGGCCCACGCCGCAGTTGACCCAGCCACCGGTGTCCAGCCCGTACTGGCCGCATATCCGGTCGGTGGTCTCCGGGGTCGCCAGGTAGACGGTGAAGTCCACCGGGTCGGCGGGCACGCGTTGGAAGGACCGGGTGCCGTCCGCGGCCCAGCCGCGCCGGACGTCGCCGAGGACGGCGTCGACCTCGGCGGCGAACCGGTCGGGGCTCTCCTTGAGCCCCTTCTCGGCGCGCACCTTGTAGCGGAGGAGCTGCTCGCCGGTGCCGAAGCGGGCGGACCCGCCGGGGGCCGTGGTGAACGCCTCCGCCAACGGCTTCTGCCGGGCGGGGGCGGCCGGGCTCCACGGGTGCCACCACAGCAGACCGGCCGTCAGGGCGCCGGTCACCACCACCGCGAGCGCACCCGTCCAGGCCTTCCGCCGCCGGAGGGCGGCCAGGGCCCTCACCGGCCGCACCGCGGCGCGGGCCGTGGCACCCGGAGTCTCGGAAGGGCGGCGCTGACTGGACGGAGACGGTCCGGGGCCTGGGTCGACATGGTGGTGCGGCACTCCTGTACAAGGGACGAACGTATGCACGATTGTGCAGGAAAGAACGGACCCCGACGGACCACCGGTTCAGCCGACCGTCCCGGGGGGTGCCGGAGCCGGGCCCCCGGCACCCCCCGACCTCAGACTCCGGCGGCCTCCGCCAGACGGGTTTCCAGCGCCCCGGCCAGCTCCGCGACGGTCTCCGGAGCGAAGGCGTGCTCGTTGTAGCGCAGCCAGCAGACCAGCCCGCCGTCCGGCTGCTCGACCGCCGCCAGCTCCGGCACGTGCCGGTCGCCGCCCGGCATCGGGTACGGGACGGTCGCACTGCGCGGCACCTCCCAGGCGGTGCAGGCCAGCCCCGGCAGTTGGGCCGGGGCGCTCCAGCTCTCGTAGCGCAGCCAGGCGGCGAACGGCACCCGGGGGCTGAACTCGGCGAACGGGTAGAGCTGGTGGTCCAGCGCGGCCGTCGAGGCGGCCCTGACCCGGGCGAGCAGCTCGGCGAACCCGGGCGCACCCGCGGCGTCGATCCGCAGCAGCAGCGACTGGACGAAGCAGCCGACGGCCCGCTCCGCCTCCGGCTCGGTCCGGCCCGGCACCGGGGTCATCAGCACCAGGTCGGACTGGCCGCTGCGGTCCGCCAACAGGCCCAGCCAGACCGCCGCGAGCGCCTGGAAGGGGGTCGCGCCCGCCTCGCCCG
This sequence comes from Kitasatospora sp. NPDC003701, assembly GCF_053587085.1. Lineage (NCBI taxonomy): Bacteria > Bacillati > Actinomycetota > Actinomycetes > Kitasatosporales > Streptomycetaceae > Kitasatospora > Kitasatospora sp. NPDC003701. Next base: position 11,668 of record NZ_JBSFNM010000030.1, on the reverse strand, counting down.
CCCGGGCCCGCAGGGCCTCCGCCCGCTCCGCCGGGACGGCCAGCCGGTGGGCCGCGCTCAGCACGACCTCGGTGTCCCGCCGCCCCGGGAAGGGCTCCACCGCCTGCGGTGCGCCCGCCAGGGTGCGGGCGAAGTGGGCGCGGGAGGCCGGCCAGTGGGAGTTCGACCAGGTGACGAGCTCGCGGTAGGCCCGCCCGGGCCGGGGCTCGGGCGCCGACCGGCCGCGCCGCAGCGCCGAGTAGACCACGCCCAGGTCGCGCAGCAGCACCCCGACCGACCAGCCGTCGGCGACCATGTGGTGCACCGCGAGCAGCACGGCGTGGTCCTCGGGGCCCCGGGTGACCACGGCGAGGCGGGTCATCGGCCCCTCGGCGACATCGGTCACCAGGTCCCGGACGGCGACCAGCCGGGCGGAGACCTCGTCGTCGCTCTCGCCCCGGGCCTCGGCGAGCACGGTCTCCACGTTCGGCTCCTCGTCGAGCACGGCGCGATGGATCCCCGGCTGCCCGGCGTCCGGCACCGGGACGAACCTCGTCCGCAGGGCCGGGTGACGGCGCGCCACCTCGCGCAGCGCCTCGGCCAGCAGGTCGGTGCGCAGCGGCTCGGTGACCCGGAACATCACCGCCACCGAGCCGACGTTGCGGCCCTCGGCCTCGGCCGTCCAGCGCAGGAAGTTCTCCTGCTGGGAGGTGAGCGGGACGTCGTGCGGCTGGGCGCGCAGCTCCCGGAGGAAGGCCGAGACCTCCTCGTCGGCCGCCGGGCCGGCCGCCTCCGCCGTGGGCGGCGCCTCCTTGAGCCAGGCGGCCTGGGCCCGCAGCGAGGGCCGTTCGAAGACCAGGGCGGTGCTCGCCGTGACGCCGAACTCGGCGGAGATCGCGGCGGCCAGCTGGACGGCGCGGAAGGAGTCCCCGCCGAGGGCGAAGAACTCGTCCTCCACCGCCCGGACCGGGCGGCCCAGCACCCGCCGCCAGAGTCCGGCCAGCGCGACCTCGCGGTCGGTGGCCGGCGGGGTGCCGGGGGCGGCCGGGCGGTCGGCCGCTTCGGCGAACCGGGCCCGCAGTTCGTGCTTGAGGACCTTTCCGCTGGGGTTGCGCGGCAGCCGGTCGGTGACCAGGATCCGGACGGGCAGTTCGCCGCGCCCGAGCCGGGCGCTCAGGAAGAGCCGCAGCTCGTCGAGGTCCAGGCCGTCGGCGGCGGGCACCACGGCGGCGACCGGCACGGCGCCCATCACGGGGTGCGGGACGCCCAGCGCCGCCGCGTCCGCGACCTGCGGGTGGGCGTGCAGGACGTCCTCGATCCGCAGGGTGGAGACCTTCAGCGCACCGGACTTGATGAGGTCGCTCTCCCGGTCCACCAGGTAGAGGTAGCCGTCGGCGTCGAGCCGGCCGAGGTCGCCCATCCGCACCCAGCCGTCGCGGAAGACCGCGGCCGACTCGACGCCCCCGGCCACGTAGCCGCGCGGCGGGCCGGGCTGGCGCAGCCAGACCTCGCCGACGGCGCCGGGCTCCACCGGGCGGCCGTCGGCGCCGAGCAGCCGCAGGTCGGCCGGGTTGGCCGGACGGCCGACCGAGCCCGGGCGGCGGGCGTCCACGACGGCCGATATCTGGGCCGGCGAGGACTCCGCGGAGGTGTAGGTGTTGACGACGGTCGCGGTGGGGAGCGCGGCGGTGAGCGCCGTCGCGACCGGGGCGGGCAGCGCCGCCGCCGAGGAGCTGACCAGCAGCACGCTGCCGAGGTCCCGGCGGCCGGCCACACCGGAGTTCAGCAGCTCCACGGCCATCGACGGCACCAGGAAGACGGTGCCCACCCGGTGTTCCTCGACGGTCCGGCCGAACTCCTCGGCGTCGAAGCGCGGCAGACAGATCGTCGCGGGCGCGGCGACCAGCGCGTTGACCAGGACGACCTGCGCCGCGTTGGTGCCGATCGGGAAGGCGTGCACGGCGTGCGCCGAGTGGGCGTACGGGCGCGGCCGCGGGTCGAGCCGCTGGCCGGCGGTGAGGCTGGCGTGCGCGGCCCGCACGCCCTTGGGCGCCCCGGTGGTGCCGGAGGTGCCGATCACCTGGGCGAGGTCCTCGGGGCGGGGCCGGTGCGGCGGCTCGGCGGGGGTGTCGGTCACCGCCTCCAGCGCGGCGAGCCGCAGGCAGGGCACGCCGGCCCCGGCTCCCCGGGGGTCGTCCGCCTTACTGGCCAGCGCCAGCCGTACCTCGCTCGCCGACGCGAGCCGCGTGGTGTCCTCCCGGCCGAGGTCCTCGCGGACCACCACCCCGGCCGCGCCCGCGTAGTGCACGGCGAGGAAGGCCACCGCGTACTCGTCCCACGCGCGGTTGGGGAAGAGCAGCAGCACCCGGTCCCCGGGGCGGACCCCGGCGCGGGCGAGTCCGTGGGCAGCGCGGACGGCGCGCTCGCGCCACCGGCGGTAGTCGAGCGGAGCGCCGCCCGGGACGATCAGGGCGGTCCGGTCGGGGTGCCGGGCCGCCCGGTCGTCCAGCAGATCGGGCAGCGTGAGCGGGGCACTGACGGTGGATCGGGTGTTGATGACGACTCCCGGAAAGGGCCAGGACAGGGGGACGGCCGATCGGCCGGACGGGTGACTGGTCCAGACCGTAGCGGCTGTGCGGCCCAGCCCGCCAGAGCCGTCCGGCCGTCGTCCCGTCGCCGGGCCGGCGCCGCCCCCGCCGCTGGGCCACTCGGCGGGCATCGGGTGTGTCGCACCGTCAGCTGCCGTGCGACGCGCCACCGCGCGCCCTAGCGTGACCACCCCCAGGCCGCCACCGGAGGGAGAGCCGTGCCGAGACCACGCCACCGGGCCGCACTCGTCCTGGCCCAGCTGCTGACCCTGGCCCTCGCCGCCTGCGGCGGCGGCGCCGACGGCGGGAGCGGACCGGTCACCCTCGACTGGTACAACTTCCCCGACGACTCCGGCGCCCTCCAGCAGGCCGCCGACTCCTGCGGCCGGGCCTCCGGCGGCCGCTACTCGATCCGCTACAACAAGCTGCCGCGCACCGCCGACGGCCAGCGCCAGCAGCTGGTCCGCCGGCTCGCCGCGCACGACGCCGGCGTGGACATCATGGGCCTGGACGTCACCTGGGCGCCCGAGTTCGCCGAGGCCGGCTGGATCCGCGAGTGGACCGGCGCGCTGAAGGAGCAGGCCGGCGCCGACACCCTGGCCGCCGCGCTGAAGACCGCCACCTGGAAGGACCGGCTGTACGCCGTCCCCTACAACTCCAACACCCAACTGCTCTGGTACCGCGACGACCTGGTGCCCACCCCGCCGCGCACCTGGGCCGAGATGCTCGCCGCGGCCGGTGAGCTGGCCAAGGCCGGCAAGCCGCACTTCGTCGAGGTCCAGGGCGCCCAGTACGAGGGCCTGACGGTCTGGTTCAACACCCTGGTGACCAGCGCCGGCGGCTCGGTGCTCACCCCCGACGCCACCGCGCCCTCGCTCGGCCCGCCCGCCGTCACCGCCGCCGGCGTCATCCGGGACCTCGCCCACTCCCCCGCCGCCGACCCCTCGCTCTCCAACCAGATGGAGGACCAGAACCGGCTGGCGATGGAGTCCGGCACGGCCGCCTTCGAACTCAACTACCCCTTCGTCTACCCCTCCATGAAGGCCGACCGGCCCGAGCTGTTCCCGCACTTCCGCTGGGCGCCCTACCCCGCCGTCCTCCCGGACCGCCCGGCGAGCGTGACCATCGGCGGGATCGACCTCGCGGTCGGTGCCTACAGCCGGCACCCCGACCTGGCCCAGGAGGCCACCCTCTGCCTGCGCAACCGCGACAACCAGCTGACCAACGCGCTCAAGGGCGGCCTGCCGCCCTCGCTGCGCAGCCTCTACACCGCCGCCGAACTCACCGACAGCTACCCGTTCGCCGCCGATGTGCTGGCGGCGCTGGACTCCGCCTCCGTCCGGCCGCAGACGCCCGCCTACCAGAACGTCTCGATCGCGATCTCGCACGCGCTCTCCCCGCCGTCGGCCGTCCAGCCGGAGAGCACCGTCTCCGCGCTGAGCGGCCAGCTCCGGGACGCGCTCGGCTCGAAGGGGCTGATCCCGTGACCAGGCCGCCCACCGTCCTCGGGGCAGCGCCGAAGGCCCTGTCCGAGGGCTCGCGGCAGGAGCGCCGGCTCGGCTGGCTGCTCTGCGCCCCGGCCGTGCTGGTGATGACCGCCGTGACGGCCTATCCGGTCGGCTACGCCGTCTACCTCTCCCTCCAGCGCTACGACCTGCGCTTCCCCCAGCAGGCGAAGTTCGTCTGGTTCGGCAACTACGCCGCCGTGCTCACCTCCCCGTTCTGGTGGCAGGCGCTCTGGGTGACGGTGCTGATCACCGCCGTCTCGGTGGCCATCGAGCTGGTGCTCGGGCTCGCCCTGGCGCTGGTGATGCACCGGGCGGTGTTCGGCCGGGGCGCGGTGCGCACCGCCGTCCTGGTGCCGTACGGGATCGTCACCGTGGTCGCCGCCTACTCCTGGCAGTACGCCTGGACGCCCGGCACCGGCTACCTCGCCGCGCTGCTGCCCGAGGGCAGCGCCCCGCTCACCGACCACTGGCAGGCGATCGGGCTGATCATCCTGGCCGAGGTGTGGAAGACCACGCCCTTCATGGCGCTCCTGCTGCTGGCCGGCCTGGCCCTCGTCCCCGGTGAGACCGTACGGGCCGCGATGGTGGACGGCGCGACCTTCGGCCAGCGGCTGCGGCTGGTGATCCTGCCGCTGATGAAGCCGGCCGTGCTGGTCGCCCTGCTCTTCCGGACCCTCGACGCGTTCCGGGTCTTCGACAACATCTACGTGCTGACCGGCGGCTCCAACGACACCGGCTCGGTGTCGATCCTCGGCTACGACAACCTCTTCACCGCACTCAACCTGGGCATCGGCTCGGCGATCTCGGTGCTGATCTTCCTCTGCGTGGCGGTGATCGCGCTGGTCTTCATCAAGGTGTTCGGCGCCTCGGCGCCCGGCGGCGGGACGGAGGGCCGATGACCGCCCGACAGACGCGCACGGCGGCCGGCTGGGGAGTCGTCAACCTGCTGGTGGTGCTCTACGCGCTGTTCCCGGTCTGGTGGATCGCGGCGCTCTCCTTCAAGGACCCGAGCACGCTCGACGACGGCGACTTCGTCCCGCGCAAGTGGACGCTGGAGAACTACCGCGGCATCTTCCAGACCTCGGACTTCACCCGCGCCCTGATCAACTCGATCGGCATCGCCGTCATCGCCACCACCATCGCGGTGGTGCTCGGCACCATGGCCGCCTACGCGGTGGCCCGGCTGCGCTTCCCGGGCAAGCGGCTGCTGATCGGGATGTCGCTGCTGATCGCGATGTTCCCGCCGATCTCGCTCGTCTCGCCGCTGTTCAACATCGAGCGGGTGCTCGGCCTCTTCGACACCTGGGCGGGCCTGATCATCCCGTACATGACGTTCTCCCTGCCGCTGGCCATCTACACCCTGTCGGCGTTCTTCCGGGAGATCCCGTGGGACCTGGAGAAGGCGGCGAAGGTGGACGGCGCGACGCCCGCGCAGGCGTTCCGGCTGGTGATCGCGCCGCTGGCGGCGCCGGGTGTGTTCACCACCGGGATCCTGGTCTTCATCTTCTGCTGGAACGACTTCCTGTTCGCCATCTCGCTGACCTCCACCAACGCCGCGCGGACCGTCCCGGCCGCGATCGCGTTCTTCACCGGCAGTTCGCAGTTCCAGCAGCCGACCGGTTCGATCGCCGCGGCCGCCGTGGTGATCACGGTGCCGATCGTGGTGTTCGTGCTGCTGTTCCAGCGCCGCATCGTGGCCGGCCTCACCGCCGGCGCCGTCAAGGGCTGACGCCGGGCTCCACGACGCACGGTCGCAGCACGCAGGCCCAGGAAGCACGTCCAAGGAAGGCAGGCAGGGCATGGCCGAGATCGTCCTCGACGGGATCACCAAGCGCTATCCGGACGGCGCGGTCGCCGTCCACGGCATCGACCTGACCGTCGCGGACGGCGAGTTCGTGATCCTGGTCGGCCCCTCGGGCTGCGGGAAGTCCACCACCCTCAACATGATCGCGGGCCTGGAGGACATCACCGAGGGCACCCTGCGGATCGGCGGCCAGGTGGTCAACGACCGGGCCCCCAAGGACCGGGACATCGCCATGGTGTTCCAGAGCTACGCGCTCTACCCGCACATGAGCGTGCGCGAGAACATGGGCTTCGCCCTGCGCCTGGCGAAGACCGACAAGGCGGTGATCACCGCCAAGGTCGAGGAGGCCGCCCGGATCCTCGACCTCACCGAGCACCTGGACCGCCGCCCCGCCAACCTCTCCGGCGGCCAGCGCCAGCGGGTCGCGATGGGCCGGGCGATCGTCCGCGACCCCAAGGCCTTCCTGATGGACGAGCCGCTCTCCAACCTCGACGCCAAGCTCCGGGTGCAGATGCGCACCCAGATCTCCCGCCTCCAGCGCCGGCTCGGCACCACCACCGTCTACGTCACGCACGACCAGGTCGAGGCGATGACGCTCGGCGACCGGGTGGTGGTGCTGCGCGGCGGCGTCGTCCAGCAGGTCGGCGCCCCGCAGCAGCTCTACGACGAGCCGGTGAACCTCTTCGTCGCCGGGTTCATCGGCTCGCCGGGGATGAACTTCCTGGACGCCACCCTGGAGCAGGGCGTGCTGCGCACCGCGCTGGCCGACCTGCCGGTGAGCGACCGGCTCCGGCAGCGGCTGACCGCCGCGGACGCGCCGCGCGAGGTCGTGGTCGGCCTGCGGCCCGAGCACTTCGAGGACGCGGCCCTGCTGGAGCACCCGCCGGGCGGACGGACGGCCACGGTCGACGTCGAGGTGCTGGAGTCGGTCGGCTCGGACGTCTTCGTGCACTTCACGGTGGCGGGCCAGACACCCGTCCCGGGCGCGCTGGAGGAGCTGGCCGCGCAGCAGCGCGACACCGGCGCCGGCACGGGCGGGCGCGAGGTGGTGGCCCGGATCGGCACCGACACCCGGGCCGCCGAGGGCAGCCCGCTGGAGCTGTGGATCGACACCGACCGGCTGCACGTCTTCGACCCGGTCACCGGGGCCGCCCTCAGCCACGCCGACAGCTGAGCGGCGGCTGCCGGGCGGGCGGCGGCCGGGCGGCGGCCGCCGTCGACGTGCCGGAGCGGGCGATCCGGGCGATCATGGGGAAACGCGCCTCGAAAGGTGGAATGCGATGTTCCAGCTCCTGTGGATTCTGCTCATCGGTTTCGTGCTGGGCGTCCTGGCCAAGCTGATCCTGCGCGGCCCGCAGGCGATCCCCTGGTGGCTGACGATGCTGCTCGGCGCCGCCGGGGCCTGGCTGGGCAACGCGGTGGCCGGCTGGGTGGGCGTCCGGCACACCTCGGGCATCGACTGGATCCGCCACGTGCTCCAGCTCGCCTTCGCCGTCGGCCTGGTCGCCCTCGTCGCCCCCGCCTGGAGCAGGTCGCACCCCAGCCGGTAGGACCGCCGCCGGACACCCCGGTTGTCGGTGGTGTCGGGCAGACTTCCGTCGGGGTCCGAGCGCCGGGCCCCGACGGAGGTGGCAGATGGCATTCGGCGGCACCTGGCGGCTCCTGCACCGGGGCGGGCCGATCGGCGAGATCCTGGTCGACGACGGCGACTTCCCCTGGCTGAGCGGACGGTTCGTCCCGGCAGCCGGCTTCGCCGAGGTCGCGCCGTGGTTCGCCGAGTCGCGCGCGCTGCTGGAGGCCGAGGACCACGACGGCTTCGACCGCGTCTACGACCGGATCGCCGGGGAGCTCACGCTCATCGCCCCGGACGGTCCCGTCGCGGAGTTCCTGCTGCACATCGACGGCGACCGCGCGTCGTTCCGCTGGTCGGACGAGCCCTTCGAGGAGGACACGCCCTGACGCCCCCGAGGGCCGCCGGCGGGCGGTGGGACCGGGCACGTACGACCGCGGCTAGACTCGCTCGACCGAAGTGGACACCTGTCCGGTCGGGTGCGGGCGCCGGCGGCGCGGTACCGGCCGGGGATCGCGCGAGGGACAGAACATGGTCGAGGCCTCCCCCAAGGTCGTTGTGGTCGTACCCACGTACAACGAGCGGGAGAACCTGCCGGTCCTCGCGGGGCTGCTCGCGGACCTGCGGCTGCCCGGTCTGTGCCTGCTGGTGGTCGACGACAACTCCCCGGACGGCACCGGCGACGTCGCGGACAAGCTCGCCGCGGAGGCGCCCGGCCGGGTCGGCGTGCTGCACCGCACCGAGAAGGACGGGCTCGGCCGGGCCTACGTCGCGGGCATGACCCGGGCCCTGGAGGAGGGCGCCGACGTGGTGGTCCAGATGGACGCCGACCTGTCACACCCGGCCTCGGTGCTCCCGCTCATGGTCGAGACGCTGCTGGCCGACGACACCACCGCCGTGGTGCTCGGCTCGCGCTACGTGCCGGGCGGCTCGACCGCCGAGGAGTGGCCGTGGCACCGCAAGGCGCTGTCGGCCTGGGCGAACTTCTACGTCAACACCATCCTCGGCCTCGGGGTGAGGGACGCCACCGCCGGGTTCAAGGCCTGGCGGGCGGAGGCCCTGCGGGCGATCGACCTGCCCTCGGTGGAAAGCAACGGGTACTCGTTCCAGGTCGAGCTGAACTACCGCGTCATCCAGCGGGGGCTGCGGATCCGCGAGGTGCCGATCCGCTTCGAGGAGCGGGTCGAGGGCACCTCCAAGATGAGCCTCGGGGTGCAGCTCGAATCGGCGCTCGCACCGTGGAAGCTGCTGCGCGAGCAGCGCCGCCGGCCGTAGCGGCTTCCTCCGCTGCGCCGGACGAGCGGCTCTTTCGAGTGCCGGTCGGGCGGATCGGCGGTGTGAGCGGCCGCGGCGGGGAAAGAAGGGCGGCATGGCCCTTCTCCCGGAGTCCTTCGCCACCAGGCTGCGCCGCGGTGCCCGAGAACCCTTCGTCGTCCAGACGGTCCGGGCCACGGTGGCCGCCACCCTCTCCTACGCGGTGGCGACGCAGCTGAGCAGCGAGCCGGCCCCGCTGACCGCGCCCCTGACGGCGCTGCTGGTCGTCCAGGTCACCGTCTACTCGACGCTGACCACCAGCATCCGCCGGGTCAACTCGGTGGTCGTCGGGGTGCTGATCGCGATCGGGTTCAGCTCGGTGGTCGGGCTCTCCTGGTGGAGCCTGGGCCTGATCATCCTGGCCTCGCTGACCGTCGGCCGGTTCGTCCGGGTGGACGAGTTCGTCCAGGAGGTGGCGATCAGCGCCATGCTCATCCTGGGGGTCAGCCAGGTGACCTCGCAGGCCTGGGACCGGGTGCTGGAGACGCTGATCGGCGCCACCGTCGGACTGCTGTTCAACCTGGTGTTCGCCGCGCCGGTCTGGGTGGACACGGCCGGCGAGTCGATCGAGGACCTCGCCCGGCGGGCCCGGCACCTGCTGCTCGGCATCGCCGAGGAGCTCGGCCGGCCCACTCCCGTCGAACGCGCGGCCGAGCGGCTGCACGAGGCCCGCCGGCTCGACCAGGCCATCGCGGACGTCGACGGGGCACTGCGCCAGGCCGAGGACAGCCTGCGGCTCAACCCCCGGATCAGCGAGGGGCTGCTCTCCCGGCTGGTGCTGCGGACCGGCCTGGACACGCTGGAGATCTGCGTGGTGGTGATCCGGGTGCTGGCCCGCTCGCTCACCGACCTGGCCAAGCGGCGGGCCCCGGGCGAACGGCTCTTCCCGGCCGAGGTGGCCCTCGCGCTGGAGGAGCTGCTGGGCCACCTCGGCGGGGCGCTGGTGAGCTTCGCGGTGCTGGTCACCACCCAGGTGAGCCGCAACGCCGAGGAGGCCGAACGGCGGCTGACCGCCGAGCTGGCGGCCGCCTGGGCCAGCCGGGAGAACGTCGCCCAGCTGCTGCTGCTCCGGGTGCAGGAGCACCCGGAGGCCTGGCAGCTGCACGGAGCGCTGCTGGCCGAGGTGGACCGGATCCTCGACGAACTCGATCTGGAGCACCGCAGCCGGCGCCTGATGGAGGAGCTGGACCGGGCCTCGGTGGCGAACCGGGAGCGGTTCTCCCGGTTCGCCCGGCTGCGCCGGCTGGCCCGGGGCGAGCGGCTGAACCCGGCCCGGCTGCGCCGGCGCCGGGCGGCCGGGCAGCGGGCCTGAGCGCCGGGGCCCGGGGGTCAGGGCATCGACCAGGGTTCCTGCGGGAGCGGGCGGCCGGTCTCCAGGTAGGTCTTCAGGTTGGAGAGGACCGCCGACCAGCCGGCCGTGGAGTCGGCCAGCTCGGCCTCGTCGGCGAGGTCGTCGTGGGTGACGGTAAGCCGGGTGAGGTCCCGGTGGCCGTCGAGCTCGAAGGTGACCCGGGACGGACCGGCGGGGCGCCGTTCGTCCGGGCCGGCCCAGGTGGTGACGAGGCGGTGCGGGCGGTCGACGGCCTCGACCGTGCCCACCACGTCGGCGGTGCCGGCGGCGTCGGTGCGCCGGTGCTCCCAGGGCGCGCCCGGGAGCCAGGTGGAGACGTTGCGGTGGCCCCAGTAGACCGCGGACTCGTCGGCGCTGGTGAGGGCGTGCCAGACCTGCTCGGGCGTGGCACGGAGGTAGAGGCTGTAGCGGAGCGCGGGGACGGTCATGGGGTCAGCCCCGGGCTGCGTCGAGCAGCGGCTGGATCTCGATCTTCTGCATCCGGAGCATCGCCGCGGTGACCCGGCCGACCCTGGCCGGGTCCGGGTCGGCGATCAGCTCGATCAGGACGCGGGGGACGATCTGCCAGGAGAGGCCGTAGCGGTCCTTGAGCCAGCCGCACGGACCGCCCGCACCGCCGTCGGCGGTGAGCTTCGCCCAGAGCTCGTCGACCTCCTGCTGGTCGGCGCAGTCGACCTGGAGCGAGATCGCCTCGGTGAAGGGGAACATCGGGCCGCCGTTGAGGGCGACGAAGCCCTGGCCGTCGAGTTCGAAGGCGACGGTCATGACCGTGCCCGCCTCGCCGGGGCCCTCCTCGGCGTAGTGGGTCACGGCTGTGATCCGGGAGTTGGCGAAGACCGAGGTGTAGAAGCGGGCGGCCTCTTCGGCCTGGGTGTCGAACCAGAGGAAAGTGGTGATCTTCTGCATGGCCCGACGCTAGCCGCCGGGCCCGGGCGGGCGGGTCAGTGCACCCAGCCCGCGTACCGCTGGGTGAAGCGCAGGCCGGTGCCGGCCGTCACGACGACGTCGTAGCGGCCCTGCTTGTCCAGCGGCCAGGCGAGGTTGACCTGCTTGCCGGGCTTGACCCAGACCGTCTGCGCGGTGCCCGCGAAGTCGTTGGGCACCGCGGTGAAGCCGATGTCGGTCATGCCGTCGTTGACCAGCTGGAGGGTGAGCCGGGAGGAGTTGCTCAGGTCGGCCGTCACGATCGGCACGCCGATGTCGTTCTGGCCGTCCTGGCCGTCGCGGACGACGGTGCCGGCGAAGCGGCGGACGAAGCCGTCGGGGCCGTGGACGGTGAAGTCGTAGCGGCCGTGGGTCGCGGCGGCGTCCCAGACGTAGCTGGCGGTGGCACCGGGCGCCACCGTGTAGGGCGTCCCCGCGAACGGGAGGACGATGTTCGGGTAGACGGTGTAGGGGAAGGCGACCGAGCCGTCGTTGCTCAGGGTGCAGGTGACCTTGCCGGTCTTCCGGTCCACCTCGATGTCGGCCCAGGGCTGGTAGGGCAGGTGGCGGTGGGGGCGCTCGCCGGGTTCCTGGACGGGCATCGACTGGGTGCCGGTGGCGGGCAGGGCG
>NZ_JBSFNM010000029.1:0-103194 GCF_053587085.1 Kitasatospora sp. NPDC003701 | reverse complement strand
TGTTGGTGGTGCCCCAGTTCAGCGGCGGGGTGAGCCCGACGTCGATCTGCTCGCCGCCGTCCAGCAGCGCGCCGCGCCGGGCGAGGCGCCCGCGCCGGCGGCCGACGCCTGGGGCGAGGGGGCCGACGGGTCGGCCGCTCCCGGGCTCGCGCCGGCACCGGTGGCCGCCGTCGCCGTGCCCTGGCCGGCCGCGGCGGTGCCGCCGGCCGAGGCTCCGGACCCGCTGGAGCCGCAGGCCGCCAGGGCGCCCAGCAGCACCACCCCGGCCGCAGCCGCCGTCATCGTGCGACCAACCAGCTTCACAGCACTCTCCCTCGTACCCGGTGTCCGTGGACCGCCAAGGAACCATAACCTTGATCGCCCCGGCCCGGACCCTCCCCTCCCCCGCGCCCCTCGCCGGGGCCACGGCCCCGGCGAGGCTCAGCCGGCCGGGTCGATGGTGACCTTGACGTGCTTCATGATCGGCTGGTCGCTCTGGGTGCTGTAGTCGCCGAGCGCGCACAGCACGTTCATCTCGGGCATGTAGCCGGCCGCGCACCCCCGGGGGATGTCGTAGGGGATGGCGAGGTAGCCCTTGAGGAAGCGCCGGCTGCCGTCCTTGGCGATGCTCGTGATGTCGACGGGCCCCAGGTCGGCGATGCCGCGTGCGCGCATGTCGGCCCGGTTCATGAAGACCAGCGTGCGCAGGTTCCTGATGCCCCGGTAGCGGTCGTTGTCGGAGTAGATGGTGGTGTTCCACTGGTCGTGCGAGCGCATGGTGCCCAGCGCCAGCATGCCGGGGCCGGGGACGACGTCGGGCAGGGCGGCGGCGGAGAACTCGGCGCGGCCGGACGGCGTGAGGAAGACCAGCTCCCGGGCGGGCTGCTTGATCCGGAAGCCGAGGGGCAGCCGGACGCGGCGGTTGAAGTCCTCGAAGCCGTCGAGGGCCCGGGCCATGGTGTCGCGGATCCGGTCGTAGTCCTCGATGTACCACTCCCAGGGGGTCCTGCTGTCGGGCAGGGCCGCGCGGGCCATGCCGGCCACGATGGCCGGCTCGGACAGCAGGTGCGGCGAGGCGGGGCGCTTCATGCCGACCGACAGGTGGACCATGCTCATCGAGTCCTCGACCGAGGTGCTCTGGACGCCCTTGCGCTGGTGGTCCTTCTCGGTGCGGCCCAGGCACGGCAGGATGAGGGCCCGGCGGCCGTGGACGAGGTGACTGCGGTTCAGCTTGGTGCTCACCTGGACGGTGAGGTCGCAGGAGCGCAGCGCCGCGTAGGTGTACGGGGTGTCGGGCGCCGCGAGGGCGAAGTTGCCGCCCATCCCGACGAACACCGTGACGTCGCCGCGGTGCATCGCCCTGATGGTGGCGACGGTGTCCAGGCCGTGCTCGCGCGGCGGCCGGATGTCGCAGGCCTCGGCGAGGCGGTCGAGGAACGCGTCGGTGGGGCGGTGGTCGATGCCGCAGGTGCGGTTGCCCTGGACGTTGCTGTGCCCGCGCACGGGCGAGGGGCCGGCGCCCTCCCGGCCCAGATTGCCGCGCAGCAGCAACAGGTTGACGATCTCCCGGACGGTGTCGACGCCGTGCTCGTGCTGGGTGAGCCCCAGGCACCAGCTGACGATGGAGCGGTCGGCCTCGCTGTACACGCGTGCCGCCTCGAGGATGTCGGCGCGGCCCAGCCCGGACTGCCGCTCGATCTCCTCCCAGGGCGTGGCCCCGCACAGCGCGCGGTACTCCTCGAACCCGGCGGTGTGGCGCTCGATGAACTCCCGGTCCAGCGCCCGGGGATCGGTCGCGGACTGCTCCAGGACGGCCTTGGCCATGCCGCGCAGCAGCGCCATGTCGCCGCCGATGCGGGGCTGCAGGTTCAGGGTGCTGGTCCGGGTCGTCTTGTAGCGGGCCATGTCCAGGAAGTCGTGCGGGACGATGGTGCGGGTCGCCGCCGCCTCGACCAGCGGATTGACGTGCACGATCTGCGCCCCGCGGTGGTACGCCTCGGCCAGGGCGGTGAGCATCCGGGGGGCGTTGGAGGCGGCGTTCACCCCCAGGATGAACAGCGCGTCGGCGCTCTCCCAGTCCTTGAGGTCGACCGTGCCCTTTCCGGTGCCCAGGGAGGCCTGGAGGGCTCGGCCGCTGGCCTCGTGGCACATGTTGGAGCAGTCCGGCAGGTTGTTGGTGCCCAGTTCGCGGGCCATCAGCTGGTAGAGGAAGGTCGCTTCGTTGCCGAGCCGGCCGGAGGTGTAGTAGGCAGCCCGGTTCGGGTCGTCCAGCTCGCGCAGGGTCCGGCCGACGAGCTCGAACGCGTCCTTCCAGGTGATCGGGACGTAGTGGTCCGACCCGGGGTCGTAGGCCATCGGCTCGGTCAGCCGGCCCTGGTTCTCCAGGTCGTAGTCGCTCCACTGCGACAGCTCGGTCACCGAGTGGGCGGCGAAGAACTCGCGGCCGACCCGCTTGCGGGTCATCTCCCAGGTGACGTGCTTGATGCCGTTCTCGCAGATGTCCAGGTGCAGGCCCTTGGTGTCGTCCGGCCACGCGCACCCGGGGCAGTCGAACCCGGTGTTCTCGTGGTTCATCCTCAGGATCGCGCGCGGGCCGTCGACCAGCGCGCCCTCGCGCACCAGGAAGGCGCTCACGCTCTTGGCCGCACCCCAGGCGGCGGCGGGGTGGTGGTAGGGGTGGAACTCCGGTTCGCCCGTGGGCACGGGCCCCACCCGCGGCTCCCGGGGCTCCTCGGTGTCCAGGGACTCCTGCTCGTCCTTGTCGGCGCTCAAGACTCTCGACCCTTCCACCAAGCGGGCATGAGGTGACAAAACGACACTTTCGGGCAGGCTATGCCCGGTGCTCCGGACCCGCCATCCGGCGCCGTCGCCCCGGGTGCACCGTCGTGCTGCACCCCGGCGCACCCGCGGATACGCTGGCGTCCGCCCCCGCCGTCCGCCCCCGAGGCCCCCGTGAAGCCCTGGATCCTGCTGTCCGCCGTCCCCCGGCTCGCCGTTTCGGCCGCCCTCGGGGCGGCCGTCGGAACGGTCGTCGGCGCACTGGCCGGCGTGCCGCTGGGCATCCTCGCCGGCATCGGCGCGGCGGAGACGACCTTCGTGGTGGCGGGGTGGATCGCCCTGTGGCCCATGGACGCCGCCACCACCCGGCGCAACGTCCGCCGCGAGGAGTTCCGGCCCGTCGTCGAGGAGCTCGCCGTCGTCGCCTCCGCCCTGTGCGGGCTGGTCGGCATCGTGGTGCTGCTCCTGGTCGGCCGCTCCGACCTGGGCGAGGCCGCCGCCGCGACGGCGCTCTGCGGCGTGTTCACCGCCTGGGCGGCGCTCCACCTGATGTACGCCACCCGCTACGCGTACATCTACTACGGGTCGCCCGGGGGCGGGATCGACTTCAACACCGACGATCCGCCCCGGTACAGCGACTTCCTCTACTTCAGCTACAACCTCGGCATGACCTACCAGGTCTCCGACACGAGCGTCTCCAGCAGCCTGCTGCGGGCCGTCGTCCTCCGGCACTGCCTGCTGTCCTACGTGTTCGGCGCCAGCATCCTGGCCACCACCATCAACCTCGTCACCGGGATCGTCACGGGCTGAACCGGCACGGATCCGCTGCCGGGGCCACTCCCCGGGCTCAGCCCGGGCTCAGCCCGGCGGGGGCGAGCAGGGCGTCCGCGAGGGCGGTGCGGGCGTAGAGGACGGAGCGGCCGCTGCGGTGGGCGGTCACCAGGCCCGCGTTGCGCAGGGCCGTGAGGTGCTGGGAGACGCCGGCCGCGGAGAGGCCGGAGTGCTGGGCGAGCCGGGTGGTCGACGAGGGCGTGTCGAGCTCGGTCAGCAGCATCGTGCGGGAACGGCCCAGGACGGCGGCCACCGCGTCCGGGGAGGCGGTCGCCCGGGGCTCCCACAGGTTGCCGATCCCCCGCGCCGGATAGGCGAGCTGGGGCGGGTCCGGCGCCACCGAGCGGGTCAGCACGCGCGGCCAGGCGAACGCCGAGGGCACCAGGAGGAGCCCGGAGCCCGCCTGGTCACGGGTCAGCTCGCAGTGGCGGCGGACCAGCCGCAGGGTGCCGTCGTCCCACCGCACGGATTCGTGCAGTTCGTTGAGGACGTGGGCCGAGCCGTGCTCCGCCACCTGACGGGCCCGGTGGAACACATCGGCTTCGAGCAGCCGCCGGATCCGCTCCCAGTAGGGCGCGAGGGCGAGCTCCCAGTAGGTCTCGATCTCCGCGGCGACCTTCTCCAGCGCCTCCTCGGGGGACTCGACCAGGATCCTGAACCGCGTCGACGGGCCCCGGCCGCGCTCGGCGGTCAGCAGGTCGAGATCGGTCCGCAGCCGCTCGGGCGAGGTCCGCCGGATCGCCTCCAACTCGGTGGCGAGGGAGGGGAACGGGGTGGCGGGGGTCGGGTTGAGGAAGTCCGCGAGATAGCGGCCGGCGGGGACGAGCTCGGCCAGCCAGCCGCGGTCCAGCCCCGCGTGCGCCAGCCGGGGCCGGACCTGCTCGGCCCAGCGCCGGTGCAGCGGCGGGTCCACGTCCCGGGCGAGCAGCCGGAAGCTGGTGACGACCTCCCACATCGGGGAGACGGCGAAGCGCGTCTGCGCCATGTCCGTCGTGGAGAAACTCAGTCCCGACTGCATGCGCCGCCACCCTCCGACCGCCGCTGGATTCGGCCCGAGCTTAATCCATCGCCCGCCCGGGTCGCCGGGCTCCGGGGGCCCCGCGCGACCACCCCGCGGTGGCCCCTCAGCCGTTCGCGCCGGACCGGATCGCGTCGGACGGATCGCGCCCGCGCGGCCCGAGGGCGGGCCGGCCCCGGAGGACGACGTCACCGCGGGCCGGGCGGGGAGGTGGCAAAACCGGAAATCCTGCCGACCCCTCGCACCCCGGCCACCCGTTCTTCCCATCGCCGTCCGGCCGAGCCCTCGCCGCCCCCAACCTGCCCGCCCCGCAGCGGCCTTGGAGCCGCCGGCCGGTCCGGACGCCCCGACGCCGGACGCGCTTGCCCCGGAGGAGCCCGTGGCGGAAAACGATCCGTGTGAGGCAGGTCACACGGAGAGCCGTCCGGTCGGCCGGTAGTTTCCGTACTGATCTTCGTTGTTGATCCACATCTGGGGCGGGGCGGATGTGAATCGGCGTCACTTCCCTTTCCCTCAACCGGAAAGGGGCTCTGTGGTGACGCGTCGCGCCGGTGACACGGTGACGCGGCGGTGTCCGGAACGTCCGCGCCCTCCCGACCTTCTGACAGATCGATCCCAAGGAACTCGACATGATTCGCAAGGGGATACGCCCGGGTTGGAAGGCGGGGCTCATCGCCTCCGCCGTCACCGCGGGTGCGCTGACCGTCTCCTCCGGTGCTCCGGCCGGCGCGGTGGTGGGTGACCCGACGGCCGACGGCGCCTACGGGTTCACCGTCCGCCTGGACATCGGGTCCACCGCCCGCGGCTGCACCGGCGCCCTGGTGGACCGGCTCTGGGTGATCACCGCGGCGAGCTGTTTCGCGGACGACCCGGCGCAGCCCACGGCACTGGCCGCGGGAGCGCCGAAGTGGAAGACCACCGCCACCGTCGGGCGCAGCGACCTGACGACCACCGCGGGTCAGGTGTCGCAGGTCGTCGAGTTGGTGCCGCGTCAGGACCGGGACCTCGTCATGGCCCGGCTGGCCACCCCGGTGTACGGGGTGACGCCGCTCGCCGTGGCGACCACCGCCCCGGTGGGCGCGGAGAGCCTGCGCGTCCCCGGTTTCGGCCGCAGCGCGGACGAGTGGTCGCCCGCGAAGCTGCGCTCCGGCGTGTTCACGGTGGACTCCGTGAAGGCCACCTCGCTCGCCACCACGGGCGTGAACGGCGCGGCCGTCTGCAAGGGTGACACCGGCGCTCCCGCCGTGCGGGAGAAGAACGGCAAGGCGGAGCTGGTCGCGGTCAGCAGCCTGTCGTGGCAGGGCGGCTGCTTCGGCACCCCGGCCACCGAGACCCGGACCGGCGCCGTCAGCAGCCGCACCGATGATCTCGCCGGCTGGATCCGGCAGTTGACCGACCGGCGTTCGGCGGCCGTGAACGAGGTCGGCACCGGCCGGCTGCGCTGGGCGGACTTCGACGGCGACGGCAGGCCGGACTACCTGACCATCGAGGACGACGGCTCGGTCACGGCCTGGCTGAACCACGGCGGCGACCCGGTCAGCAACACCGGGTGGCAGGGCCTGGGCAAGATCGCCACCGGCATCACCACCGACCGCAGCCGCGTCCGGTTCGCCGACTTCGACGGCGACGGCAGGGCCGACTACCTGGTGATCAACTCCGACGGTTCGGTCTCGGCGTGGCTCAACCGCGGCGGCGACCCGGCCGGCGGCGCCGGCTGGCAGGGCATCGGCAAGATCGCCACCGGCATCACCAACCGCCAGGACCAGGTCCGCTTCGCCGACTTCGACGGGGACGGGCGCAGCGACTACCTCCTCGTCGCGGACGACGGCTCGGTCTCGGCCTGGCTCAACCGCGGCGGCGACCCCGCCGGCGGCGCCGGCTGGCAGGGCGCCGGCAAGATCGCCACCGGCATCACCACCGACCGCAGCCGCGTCCGGTTCGCCGACTTCGACGGCGACGGCAGGGCCGACTACCTCCTGTTCGACGCCGACGGCTCGATCTCGGCCTGGCTCAACCGCGGCGGCGACCCCGCCGGCGGCGCCGGCTGGCAGGGCATCGGCAAGATCGCCACCGGGATGACCGCCAACCGCGACGGCGTCTTCCTGACCGACTTCGACGCCGACGGCAAGGCCGACTACCTGTGGAACCCGGGTGACGGCACCACCGACGCGGCCGTGAACAAGGGCGGGGACGGCCACGGCGGCTGGGCCATGCTCGGCCGGGTGGCCAGCGGCGCCTGAGCGACGCGCACGTGCGGGGCCGGCCGGGGGCGACTCCGGCCGGCCCCGCCGGCTTCCGCCGCCTTCCCCGCCGCCTTCCGCCGCCCCGGCACCGCCGGGCGCCGGGGGCGCGGACCGGTTGTCACCGGGGTGTGCCAGGCTGTTCCCGGTCCACCGGAGAGGGAGCGCCACCATGCACAGGCCGAGCCGGCCCGAAGACTTCGACCACGGCGACCGGGTGTGGGCGAGGGCCGTCGCCTTCGCCCTCCTGGAGGCCGCCCACGGCAACCCCGAGGGCTACTGGCTGGACGAGCACGGGGTGTGGTGCGACGCGACGGGCGGCTCCTACTGGTGGCGCGTCACGCGGTGCCCGGACGGTGGCGTCGTCTTCTGCGGCCAGGACTCCGACGGCAGCGAGACCCACGTCGACGGCCGGCAGATCGACTTCCTCGCCGGAGGTCCCGACTGGCTGCCCTGGGACACCCTGCGGGAGGACGCCGAGGGCAATCTCCTCGGCTTCGTCTACTGGT
Organism: Kitasatospora sp. NPDC003701; assembly: GCF_053587085.1. Classification (NCBI taxonomy): domain Bacteria; kingdom Bacillati; phylum Actinomycetota; class Actinomycetes; order Kitasatosporales; family Streptomycetaceae; genus Kitasatospora; species Kitasatospora sp. NPDC003701. Next base: position 95,839 of record NZ_JBSFNM010000029.1, on the reverse strand, counting down.
GGCAGGCCGACGCCTGGCACCGCATCCGCTACCCCGAGTCCCTGGCGGACGACGGACTGGCCGGGGCCGCCGGGTGGCTGGGCTCGGAGGCCGAGTTCGTCGACGAGGCGGCCGCGCTCGTCGCCGTGCAGCCCGCGGACGAGGCGGCGTTCGCCGACGCCCTCGCCCGGTTCGTCCGGCACGCCGGAGCGCGCACCGTGGACGCCGCGGTGGTGGCCGACCTCCTGGCGGCGGCCGGTCCCGAGCACGAGGACCGCCGCCCGCTCCTGCTGGAGCCGGCGCTGGCCGTCGCCGAGCGGGCGGGGACCACCCGGCCCGCCGCGCGCGGCTGACCCCGTCGGACCCCCGGCGCCCCTGCGCTCCTGTGCCCCGACCGACGTGTGCGGGGCCGCACCCGGGAACCACCCGGATGCGGCCCCGCGGCCCACCGACGGAACTACAGCACTGCGGAGTTGCGGGACAACACGACGAACCGTCAGACGGCCAGCGTCTTGAGCGTCTCGAACGCGGTGTCCCGGGACTTCTCCGCCAGCGGCTTGAGGGCGGCCATCTGCGGCACGATCGCCGCCAGGGTCAGCTCGGCGTGCACGAAGGTCAGGTCGTCCGCCAGGCCGATCGCGCCCAGCACGGCGCGCAGGTACGGCTCCTGGTAGTCCCAGCCCTCACGGGGGGTGCCGGGCGCGTAGGAACCGCCCCGGGCGGTGACCACCACGACGGACTTGCCGCTGAGCAGGCCGGGCTCGCCGCCGGGCGCCACCATGTGGGCCGGGGTGACGAGGCGGTCCACCCACGCCTTGAGCGTCGACGGGATCGTGTAGTTGTACATCGGGGCGCCGATGATCAGCGTGGTCGCCTCGCGCACCTCGGCGGTGACCGCCTCGCTGAGCGCCCGCTCCTCCGGGGTCTCGCCGTGCTCGCCGCTCGGGTCGAGCAGGGCCTCGCGGACGGCGTGCGTGATGTGCGGGACGGGCTCGGCGCCCAGGTCCCGGTAGACGTAACCGCCGTCGGGGTGGTTCTCGCGCCACTGGGCGGCGAAGTAGGCGGACAGCTCACGGGACACCGAGCCGTCGTGGCGAATGCTCGCGTCGATGTGCAGCAGGGAAGGCATGTATGCGACCTCGGGTGGTATCAGGGGCGGATCAAAGCTTCGCCACCGGCCGGCCACGTCCGCGGAGTGACGCGGTCGCCGGTGCCGTCGAACCACGGGTGGCCATGGCCACACGCGCGGCCAGGCCTCCCGGACGCGTGTCCGCCGCCCGTTCGGCGCCGGCACGCGATGACGACGGTAGACATTGACGCCGACGTCAAAGCAAGCGCTCCGCAACTCCGGCCCACTCGCTGCGTCGACGAACCGGCCCCGCAGCACCGGCCGCCGGCCCCGGTGCGCCCGTGCTCAGCCGCCGCCCATCCCGCCCTGCGCCGCCACCATCGTCGTCCCCAGCCCGCCGACCGCCCGGGCCAGCCCGGGCGCCCGCTCCGCCAGCCGCGCGGTGAGGGCCGAGATCCGCCCGGCGTGCGCCCGCCGCTCCTCGCGCGACAGCACCAAGCGCAGCTGCCCGTGCGCGGCCAGCGCCCCCAACACCGCGTCCGCGAAGGCCACCTGATCCACCGGACCCTCCCCGCGGACCACCTGCGCCACCCGGAGCTGCTGGTCCAGCGCCTCGCGGGGATCGGGCATCGCCACCGGTCGGTGCGGCACGACCGGGCCGTAGGGGTCGCGGTCCTGGACGGTCAGCACGCCGAGGACCGCCAGCCGCTGCTCGACGGCGTCCAGCGTCTCCTCGCGGCCCCGCTTGATCCACGACTTCCAGCCGCGCCGCCGGAGGGCGACCTCGGCCAGCAGCGCGTCGAGCACCGGATCCCCGGCCGGGCCGGCCTCCGCCGCCACCCGCACCCGGCCCGCGCCGTCCTCGACGAGGTCGCCGCGCCGGGCGAGCTCGGCCAGCGCGGCGGCGCGCACCAGGAAGCCGGCCCGGGTGCGGTCCTGGAGGGCCTGGGCCCGGGTGTCGAAGGCCAGCAGATAGGCGGCCAGATGCAGCGGTCGGCTCATACCGCCGACGATACGGCGCACCGCCCGGGCCGCCATCCGCCCGTAGGACGGCATCGCGCCCGCGGGCCTCCCACCTGCGGCGTACCCGGCGCCGGGTCGGCGGGCGAACGGAACGGGCCCGTCACCCGGGCGGGTGATGCTCGGGGCGGCTCGGCGGCGTGCGGCCGGTGCGCGGCCGGTGGCGTGCTCGGATGTCCGGGAACCGGCCCCGGGGAGGGTCGGTCGGGGACGGAGGACGATGCAGCAGCGGCCCGCGGGCGTCGGAGCACGGCGGCGCCGCCGCCTCGGCGCGGTGTCCGCCCTGGTGTCGGCGGCGGTGCTGGCGACGGCCGCCGTCGCGCCCGCCGCACTGCCGGGCGACGGCGGGACGGACGCGGAGCGGCGGTGGCCGGAGCCCGGGCTCGGCGGGGGCCGGCTGCGGACCCTCGCCGGTGTGCTGCGCCAGGACCGGCCCGGGACCGGCTGGTACCTCGTCGGCGGCGCCCACCTGGTCCTCAACCTCCAGGTCTCGTACGCCGATCACGAGCAGATCGTGCTGCGCTTCCCGCCCGCGCGCCGGGTGGTGTCCGTCCTCTGCGGGCCCGACGAGACGTATGCGCCGCTCGGTTACAGCTGCGGCGCCTCCGTCTCGCTGGACCGGGTCACCGTCCGCCTCGGCCGCAACGGCCGGCCCGCCGACCCGACCGCCACGAGCGCCGGCCCCTACGCCAACTTCTGGCTGCTCGGGCTCGTCGAACCCCGCTGACGGCCGGGGCGCCGGGACCGCGCGGACCCTACCGGCTCGGAGCGGGGCCACCAGCCGCCGTCGCGTTCCGCCAGGCCGTCCGCCCGTCCTTCGCCGACCGGGCCGCCGCCGGGGAAGCGGACGGCCGCCTCCCGGGACGGGAAGGGTACGGGCCAGGAGGCGAACCAGCCGGCGATCCCCTCGACGACGCCCTGGTTCGACCCGGCGGGTCCCGCCTCGACGAGGACGAGCCCGTCTCCGACGGCGTCCTGGACCTCGGCCACCGGCCGCTCCGACGGTCACGGGCGAACGACCCGGTCCGGGGCGGCCCGGGGGCGCAGCCTGCCCTGCACCGTCGCCCCCGGGGTGCCGGTCCTCCGGCCGGTGGGTCAGCGGGCCGCGTAGGCGCCGTCGACCAGGTGGTAGCTGCCGTGGACGAAGGACGCCCGGTCGGACAGCAGGAAGGCGGTCAGCTCGGCGACCTCCTCGGCGCGGCCGAGCCGGCCGGCCGGGTGCAGCGCGACCAGCGCGTCGCGGGCGGCGGCGTCGGCGTCGCGCAGCAGCGGGGTGTCGATGAAGCCCGGGCCGACGGCGTTGATCCGCACGCCCTGCGCGGCGTACTCCAGGGCGGCGGTCTTGGTCAGGCCGACCACGCCGTGCTTCGCGGCGGCGTAGGCCGGGGAGCCGGCGAAGCCGTTGGTGCCGAGGATCGAGGCCATGTTCACCACCGCGCCGCCGCCGGCCGCGAGGATGGCCGGGATCTCGTGGCGCAGCGAGTAGAAGACGCCGTCCAGGTTGGTGGCGAGCACCCGCCGCCAGTCCTCGGGCTCGTAGGCGCCGGTGGGGGCGCTCGCCCCGGCGACACCGGCGTTGTTGACGGCCAGGTGGAGACCGCCGAGCCCGTCCACGGTGGCCTGGACGGCGGCGCGCACCGACTCCGGGTCGGTGACGTCCACCTCGACGGCCAACGCCCGGGCGCCGTCGGCCGTCAGTTCGGCGACGGCCTTGCGGGCCCCCGCCAGGTCGAAGTCGGCGACCGCGACCGCCGCGCCGCCGGCCGCCAGTCGCCGGGCCACCGCGCGGCCGATGCCGGAGGCGCCCCCGGTGACCAGGGCGGTCCTGCCGGTGAACTCCTGGGTGTAGTCGATGCCGGTCATGGCGGTCTTTCCTTTCGTGCCGGTGCGCGCCGGGTGGGCGCGCTGGTTCACACCGTCGCGCCGTCGGGTGGCGGCTCGGCGGTGAGCAGATCGAAGGCCTGCTCCAGCAACGCGGGCAGGTCAGGGGCCTCGCCCGTCGCGGGGCGCCGGACCCAGGCGCGGGAGGCGGCCTGGAGCGCCGCGACACCCAGGCCGATGGCGACGGCGGGGCGCAGGTCGTGCTCGGCGTCCAGCCCCAGGCGGGCGGCGGCGATCCGGATGGACGCCTCCTCCTCGTCGACGCAGATCCGCCGGTAGGCGGCGGTCAGCGCGGGCTCCGCGGCGATCAGGCCGAACAGCTCCCGGACGCCGGGGCGCCGGTGCCAGGCCGGGTCCAGGTCGTCCCGCAGCCAGACCCGCAGGGCCGCGCGGTACGCGGTCAGCGGGGTCTCGGCGGCGGGGCGGGCGGCCAGGGCCGCGTTGATCCGGGCGAAGTCGGCCCGCAGGCAGTCCAGCACGGCGTCCTCCCGGGAGGGGAAGTACCGGCTGAAGGTGCGTCGGGAGACGTCGGCCAGGTCGGTGACGTCCTCCACGGAGACGGCGGCCAGGCCGCGCTCCAGGACCAGGTGCAGGGCCGCGCCGGCCAGCGACTCCCGGGTGCGGCGCGCCTTGCGGTCCCGCCGCCCCTCGGGGGCTGCTCCGGCTGCCTCTTCGATGCTCACGCCGTCCACCGTACACCTGGAAATGTCTCATTGGGACATGAGTCCCGACGGGACATTTCAGGGCTCCGCCGACCGGACGCGGGCGGGTCAGCTCACCTCGGGGTGGAACCGGTGCAGGCCCTTGCGGTCGTAGTAGGTGGTCATGCCGAAGCCGAAGGCCAGCGCCGCGACCGTGCCGATCGCGATCATCACCCAGGCCCGCGCCAGTCCGGCGTCGGCCTGCGCCCCGAAGTAGAGGATCGCCCGCACGCCGTCGCTGAGCTGACGCATCGGCTCGAACACCGCCAGCCCCCGGTAGAACGTGGGCAGCGCCTGGAGCGGGATGGTGGCCCCGGAGGACGGCAGCGACAGCGCGATGAAGACGAACATGCTGATCAGCTGTCCGATCCCGCCGAACGCGGCGATCAGCGCCTGCGCCCCGAGCCCCACCGCCGCGCTGGCGCAGACCGAGAAGACCCAGAGCAGCGGCAGGTGCGAGGCGTCCATCCCGAGGACCACCACCGTCGCCAGCATCACCAGACTGGAGGTCAGCACCGAGAGGGCCACCGACATCACGCAGGTGACGGCGAGCGTCTGGGTCCGGCTGATCCGCACCAGCGGGTGCTGGGTCCGCAGCGGCCCCAACTCGCTGGCCGCGTAGCCGAGCGCCACGTCGACCCCGTTGCTGATCACGTTCGCGCCGAGGAAGCCGGCGAGGACCAGCAGCAGCGTGTAGTAGAACGCCGTCAGGCCCAGCCCGCTGTGCGGACCGATCGGGTGGCCGACCCGGACCTCGACGTCGACGGGGTCGGCCAGTTGCAGCGCCGCCGCATTGGTCGCCGCACCGCCCGCCGCCGGGGGCCGGGCTTGAACCTGGGCCTGGGCCTGGGCCGTGAGGGACGTGCCGAGTTGGACCGAGGCCTGCTGCGCGGCCGCCTGCGCGATCGAGGAGGCCAGCGAGGACGCCAGGCTGCCCACCCCGGGGTTGGTCAGCACCGCCATCGTCGGCCGCGGCGGCATCGGCTGCGCGGGGGAGCCCAGCGCCGCCACGGCGGCGGTGAACCCCGCCGGGACCTCCAGCGCACCCGCGAGCTTCCCCGAGGCCAACTGCTCGTCGGCGGCGGCCTGGTCGAGCAGCCGCCAGGAGATCTGCCCCTGCGGGTCCGGCGCCGCCGCGATACCGGCGGTGATCTGCGCCCCGAGGTTCTGCTGCTGCCCCGCCACGACGGCCCCCTGGTCGGCGTTGACCAGACCGATCGGCAGCCGGTGCAGGTCCGCCCGAGGGTTGATGATGCCGCCCAGGTAGAGTAGCGACAGCAGGAACGCCACCGTCCCGACGATGACGGTCGGGACCATCCAGACCTTGGGGTTGCGCAGCACCTGCCAGGCCCGCACCCCGCCCTCGGGCCGCTTCGAAGTCATGGCTCTCCCGTGCGCGTCGTTCGGTCGTCCACCCCCGCCAGAACGTAGCCGCAGCCCTCCCTCCACCCGGCGCGCCTCGCCCGAACAGCCCGCAGGCCGACCCGGTCGGCAGCATCCGGTCGGGCCGCCCGGACGGACGCGGGCCGCCGGGCCCCCCGGGGTCGTGCATCCCGGACGGGGCCCGGCAAAAGGCCCTCGGGGTCAGACGGGTGGCACCAGATCGCTCTCGCTGACGGTGTACGTCAGCGGGGGATAGACGAAGTCCGTTTCCTTGTTCTCACGGCTACGCAGTCGGTAGAACTCGCGCTGCTGCTCGTCGTCGGCCGCCGTGAGGCGCGCGCCCTGCGGGAGGTGCACCTGTCCGTCACTGAACCGGACGACGGTCTTCGACGTCCGGAACGTCACGCCCAACCACGGGTTGTCCGCCGTACGGACGGGCGTGTCCAGGACGATCCTGTGCCTGAACCGCCGGTTGGAGTCGACGGAGAACGCGACGACGCCGTGGTGGGCCAGGGGGATCTCGAACTTCTCGCCGTCGGACCCCTTGGATTCGACGATCAGCTTCCTCGGCGGGCTCGCTCCGGCGTCCCGGTAGCAGGAGAAGACGGCGATGAACGACTCCTCGGCCAGATCGAGGGCCTGGTCGGAATGGCCGCCCATGGTCGTGTAGGCGTTCGTGTAGCACTCGATGAGAGCGTTGTTGAAGCCGACCGGAAGCGCCGCGCGTTCCCGGATCCGTTGCGCCAGCCGTTCGTGCACCGCCCGGAAGCGCTGCGCGGGGCTGCCGTACCGCGTGGTGGTGCGCACGAGAGGCACCCCACCCGCCTCGTCGATCCTGGTGAGCACGGCGCCTCGCCGGCCCTTCCCCACGTCTTCCAGGGCAGCCGACGCGGACAGCTCCGCGAAGAGGTTCTCCTCGGCCGGCAGGGTGTACGAGCGGATCTCGTCCGAGATCCTAGATCCGGGGGGCAAGGTAGTCTCCCGTGTTCATGCTGAAGTGGAAATCGTCGCCGTAGTCGATGAAGGACGAGGTCCTGTTCTCCTCGGCGTACCGTCCGCGCAACTCGTCCATGCCGGCCGGCGTGGGTGGCCCCAGCCTCACCAGATCTCCGGGATTCACCTGGTCTCCGGCCGTCTTGAGGAAGGTGCGGCCGTTCGTGTGGACCGCTTCGGCACTCGAACAGCGCACCACGTAGCCCAGCCGGGTCGGGAGCAGTTCGGCGTCCAGCATCGAGGGCCGGATCTCGTGCGTGTACAGGCGGTTGGTCGACAGCGGCATGAAGAACACGGAGCCGGGACCGAGGGTCAGGGTGAACTGCGCGGGGAGCGCGACCCCCTCGGGTCCTTCGGCCCCCTCCTTGAGGCGGAAGTGGAGCCTGGTCAGCCCGCTGACACCCTTCACGCCGTGGTCGAAGGCGTCCTCCACCAGGGGCTGCAGCTTGTCGAGCCCGTCGTAGAAGGTGCAGAAGGCCATGACGCCATGGGCGGGCATGTCCTTGGTCTTGTCGGCATGGGCGGAGATCCTGGCCTTGGACTGCTTGCGCTCGGCTGTGGCAGGGGTGTTGTGGTAGATCTGCGCGAGGACGTGATTCAGCGGTGCCTGGTTCCGGAAGACCGCGGCCGCCTCGCGGTTCAGGGCCTCGACGATGCTCGTGTCGGTCGGGCGGAAGTTCTCGGTCGGCCCCGACAGGTTCGTGGAGCACCGGAGCAGGCGGAAATGCAGTTCGTCACCGTCCCCCCGGGTGACGGGCGTCAGATAGATTCCGCTGCGATGAGCCGTTCCGGGCTTGGTGGACTCCGTCAGGGACTGGAACGCGTGCTCCGCGCGGATCCGTCCGAAATGATCGGCGTCGAGCCCGAAGAAGCGCCGGTAGTACACGCCGACGCCGTGGACGCGGAGGGGAACCCGGCCCAGGCCGACCAGGGTCCAAGGATTGTCGACGTCCTCGTGGTACCCGTGCGACAGCTCCCGGACGACGAATACCCGGGCCGCCGCACGCAGGTGGCGGCCGCTGATCCCGGATATGTCGCCGCACAGGTAGACGGTCTTCTCCGCGAGGTCGGGCGAACCGGCGGCAAGCTCCTCCGGCGTGATCGTGGACCCGAAGAAGTCCCCGATCACGTCATGGCCCTGCAACGTCGAAGGCGCAACCAGGACGTTGCTCGCATCCTCGATGCGGGCTTCCGTCGGTTCCGGTGCGGACATCAAGCGGTACCTGCCCTTCGCAGATTCGGTGGATCTCTGAAAACCGTGGACAGGGCAACGCCCCGTCAGGACCGCCCCGGCCGCCCGGCGACGGCCGCGAGGAGGGCGTCCAGCAGGCCGGGGAAGCGGGCGTCGAGGTCGGTGCGGCGCAGGCTCACGAAGCGGTTGCGGCCGGCGACGCGGGTACTGGTCACGCCGGCCTCGCGCAGGACGCGCATGTGGTGGGAGACGGTCGACTTGTGGAGGTGGTCGAGGCCGAGGTGGCGGGGGTCGCAGGAGTGTTCGGCGCCGTCGGCGTAGCTGGCGAGCAGGCGCAGGCGGACGGGGTCGCCGAGGGCGTGCAGGACCGCGACGAGCTCGATGTCGGCGGTGGCGGGCTGGGGCAGGTGTTCGGCTTCCACGGTCCTGGTCCTGGTCCTTGAGCGACGGGCGACGGGCGACGGGCACTGGCGACGGCGACGGCGACGGCGGGCGAGCGGGGCGGGCATCGAGGGGATGGTTTGACAATCATCCACCAATCTCTACTGTTTGACACACATCAAACCGTTGCCCATTCGTCCAACGAAGGGAACCCCCTTGCCCGTCCGCCTGCTCCTGCTCGCCCTCGGCACGTTCGCCGTGGGCACCGACTCGATGGTCACGGTCGGCATCCTCGGCCCGGTCGCGGCGGATCTCGGGGTCTCCGTCGCCGCGGCCGGCCAGATGGTCACCGTGTTCGCCCTGGCCTACGCGCTGGCCGCCCCGGTCCTGGCCGCGCTCACCGCCCGCTGGCCGCGCCGGCGCCTGCTGCTGACCGCGCTCACCGTGTTCACGGCGGCCAACGCGCTCAGCGCGGTCGCCCCCGGCTACGAGTTCCTGCTGGCCACCCGGGTCCTGGCGGCCGCCGGAGCCGCGCTGTACACGCCGACCGCCAACGCGGTGGCCACCACACTGGTCGCGCCCGAGCGGCGCGGGCGGGCGCTGGCCACCGTCCTGGGCGGGATGACGGTCGCCACCGCGCTCGGCGTGCCGCTGGGCACCTGGGTCGGGCGCTCCGACTGGCGGCTGACGATGTGGCTCGTCACGGCCCTGGGTGCGGCCGCGTTCGGCGGACTGGCGCTGCTGCTGCGCGATCTGCCCGCGTCCTCGGCACCCGCCCCCGGGCTCCGGGCGCGCCTGGCCCCGCTCGGCCGGCCCGGCGTGCTCGGCGCCGCCGCGACCACGCTGGTGTTCTTCCTCGCCTTCCAGTGCGTGTACATCTACCTGGCGACCGCCGTCGCCCCGGCGACCGGCGGGCGGGCGGACCGGCTCAGCCTGCTCCTGCTCGTCTCGGGCCTGGCCTCGGTGGCCGGCAGCTGGCTCGGCGGACGGCTGGTGGACCGCATCGGCGTGCGCCGCGTCCTGCTCGGGGGCAGCGCGGTCGGCGCAGCCGCCTTCGCCGGCCTGCCCTGGGCGGGCCAGAGCATGCCCGGCGCGCTCGCCTACGTCGTGGTCACGCCACTGGCGGGCTGGGCGGTGTCGGTCGCCCTCCCCCACCGGCTGGCCTCGCTCGACCCGGCGAACGCACCGCTGCTGATCTCGCTCAACAGCAGCGCCCTCTACCTCGGCATGGCCGGCGGCGGCGTGGTCGGCAGCGCCGCGATCGCCCTGCTGGGCGAGCACCGGTTCCCCTTCGCGGCCTCCGCGCTGGCCCTGGTCGCCCTGGCGGCCTCGGCGGCCACCACCCGGACGGCCGCCACCCCTACGACCGCCACCCCTACGACGGGCACGGCGAAGGCGGCGGCCCCGCCGCTCGACCCGGCCGCCTGAGCCCAGCCGTCCCGAGCGCGGCGGTCGGGCACCGGCCCTGGCGCGGTGACTAAGCGCTTGCTTAGACTCTCCTCGTCGCGGAAGGTCAACCGCACCGCAGTCCAGCCACCGGGAGCCGCCATGTTGTCCGCCGAGAACCGTCAGATCCGCCTCGCCCGCCGTCCGGTGGGCGAGGTCGGGCCCGAGGACTGGGAGCACGTCACCGAACCCGCCGCGGCGCCCGGCGAGGGCCGGTTCGCGGGCCGCACCCGCTTCCTCTCGCTGGACCCGGCGATGCGCGGCTGGCTCGACGACCGCCCCTCCTACCTGCCGCCGGTCGGGCTCGGCGAGGTGATGCGGGCCGGGTCGGTCGTCGAGATCACCGAGTCCAACCACCCCGATTTCGGCATCGGCGACCTCGTCGTCGGCCTCTTCGGCGTCCAGGAGCACGTGGTCTCCGACGGGAAGGGCGCCCTGCGGATCGACCCTGCCGTCGCCCCGCCGGAGACCTACCTCGGCGCGCTCGGCATGCCGGGCATGACGGCCTACTTCGGCCTGCTGGACGTCGGGGCCCTCAAGGAGGGCGAAACGGTGGTGGTCTCCGGCGCCGCGGGCGCGGTGGGCACCATGGCCGGCCAGATCGCCAAGGCGAAGGGCTGCCGGGTGGTCGGCATCGCCGGCGGGGCCGAGAAGTGCGCCCTGCTCACCGGGGAGCTCGGCTTCGACGCCGCGATCGACTACCGCGCCGAGAACGTCCGGAAGGCGCTCCGCACCCAGGCGCCGGACGGCATCGACGTGTACTTCGACAACGTCGGCGGGGAGATCCTGGACGCCGCCCTGGCCTCCCTGGCGATGCACGCCCGGGTGGTCCTCTGCGGCGCCATCAGCCAGTACAACGCCACCGCCGTCCAGGGCCCGGCCAACTACCTGTCGCTGCTGGTGCGCCGCGCCCGGATGGAGGGCTTCGTGGTCTTCGACTACGCGCCGCGCTTCAAGGAGGCCGCCCGGGAGATCGGCGGCTGGATCGCCGACGGGCGGATCAAGACCCTGGAGCACGTGGTCCGCGGCACCGTGGACGACTTCCCGCGGACCCTGCAGATGCTCTTCCGCGGCGAGAACACCGGCAAGCTGGTGCTCGAACTCGTCTGACCGGCAGCGCGTGCCGGGCGCGGACCGCTCACCGCCCTCCCCGCCCGCGCGCGCCACACCGGCGGCCCCGCTCAGACGGTGAGCGGGCCGTCGGACGGGGCGACCGGGGCGGGCAGCTCGGTGCGGCCGCGCAGGTAGCGGTCGACGGCGGCGGCCACCGCCCGGCCCTCGGCGATCGCCCAGACGATCAGCGACTGGCCGCGCCCGGCGTCTCCCGCGACGAACACGCCGTCCGCCCCGCCGGCGAACTCCTCGTCGCGGGTGAGGTTGCCCCGCGGGTCGACGGCGAGGCCCAGTTGGCCGACCAGGGCGCCGTTGTGACCGGGGCCGGAGAAGCCCAGGGCCAGCAGGGCCAGGTCGGCCGGCAGGGTCCGCTCGGTGCCGGGCCTGGGCCGGCGGTCGCCGCGGCCCGCCTCGGCGAAGCGGACGGCGGCCAGCCGTCCGTCCGCGTCCGCCTCGAACGCCACCGTGGTCGCCGCGAACACCCTGGGCTCGGCGGCCGGGCCGCCGGCCTCCTCGTGCGAGGTCGTCACCCGGTAGACCTTGGGGTGGACCGGCCAGGGCTGGCCGGCCGCGCGCCGCCCGGGCGGGCGGGGGTTGATGTCGAACTGGGTGACGGCCGCCGCCCGCTGGCGCAGGGCCGTGCCCAGGCAGTCGGCGGCGGTGTCACCGCCACCGACGATCACCACGTGGCGGCCCTCGGCGGACACCGGCGAGTCGGGGTAGTCGCCCTCGTCGACCCGGTTGGCGAGGGTGAGGTAGCTGATCGCCTGGTGCACACCGGCCAGCCGGCGGCCGGGCACCCGGAGGTCCCGGCAGTGCGTGGCGCCGACCGCGACCACCAGCGCGTCGCTGCGCGCACGGAGTTCGTCGGCGGGCAGGTCGCGGCCGACCGCGATCCCGGTGCGGAAGCCGGTGCCCTCGGCCCGCATCTGCTCGATCCGCCGGTCCAGGCGGTGCTTCTCCAGCCGGAACGGCGGTATGCCGTACCGCAGCAGCCCGCCGATCCGGTCGGCGCGCTCGTAGACCGTCGTGGTGTGGCCGGCCCGGGTGAGCTGCTGGGCGGCGGCCAGCCCGGCCGGGCCGGAGCCGACCACCGCCACCCGCAGACCGGTCAGCCGCTCGGGCGGCTGCGGCGCGTCGTAGCCGCTCTCCCAGGCCCGGTCGGCGATCGCCAGCTCCACGTTCTTGATCGTCACGGCCTCGGCGTCGATCGCCAGCACGCAGGCGCTCTCGCAGGGGGCGGGGCAGAGCCGGCCGGTGAACTCGGGGAAGTTGTTGGTGGCCAGCAGGCGTGCGGCGGCGGCCTGCCAGTCGTCGCGGGCGACCAGCGTGTTCCAGTCCGGGATCAGGTTGCCCAGCGGGCAGGCGTGGTGGCAGAAGGGCAGTCCGCAGTCCATGCAGCGGGCGGCCTGGTCGCCGATGACCGGCAGCAGCGCGCCCTCCCGGTAGACCTCGCGCCGGTCCCCCAGCCGCTCCTGCGGATCCCGGCGTTCGCGGGGGCGCCGGGGCGTGGTGAAGAAGGCCATGCGGTCGGCCAGGGGATCAGCCATCGCGGTTCTCCGGCGGGGCGTGCCAACGCGGGGCGGTGGCGCCGCCTCGACGCGCCCCGACGGACGCGCCTCCGCACTGCGCACCACCGTGTGGCCACCGTACGCCCGCGAACCGCCCGGCGACAGCGGCCGGAGGCACCGCGTGGGCCCGATCGGGCCGCCCCGCCGCCGGGGTGGCCGGAAGTGAACGTTCCGGTCCGATTTGACGGCGTACTGTCGTATGGTCTTAGCGCCGCAGGCGGTCGAACCCTTGATCCCGCCGACGGCGCCGCCCTAGGATCCAGATGAAATGTCACATGGCAATGGAGCCGTCGTGGGGGATCACACCGTTCCGAGCCGGGGTACCGCCACAAGCGCCCTGCCCAGGCCGTTCTACTGGCTCGCCGTCGGGGACGCCGTCTCCAGCTACGGCAGCCAGCTCAACATGGTCGCGCTCAGCCTCTTCGCCTACGAGGCCGCGGGCAACGCCCTCGGCACCGCCGGGTATCTGACGCTGCGCCTGCTCGGCGGCTTCGGCGCCGGCATGCTCGCCGGGCGCGTCGTCGGCCGGCTCGACCGCCGCCTGCTGATGGTCGGCTGCGCCTTCACCCAGGCCACCGGCCTGGTGGCGCTCGCGATCGTCCCCGACCACCTGCGGATCCCGGTGCTCTACCCGCTGGCCCTGCTCTTCGGCGCGGCCGGCACGCTCAGCGCCGTCGCACTGCGCAGCAGCGTGCCCGAGATGGTCGGCCCGGACCACCGGGCCCGGGCCAACGGCGTACTGGTGACCGGGCGTTCGACGGCGATGGTGCTCGGATTCGCCTCCGCCGGGGTACTGGTGGCCTGGGCCGGCTTCCACGCCGCGCTGCTCACCGACGCGGCCAGCTTCGTCGTGTTCGGCACGGTCGTGCTGCGGCTGCCGCTGCGCACCCGGGCCGAGCGCGACACCGGCCCGGAGCGGGCGGCCGCGGAGCCGGGCGGGCGCCTGGCCGGACTGGTGCTGCTGCGCACCCTGCCGGTGATCGGCGCGATGGTCGCCATCCGGCTGGTCGACGCCTTCGGCTCGGCCGCGCACAACATCGGCCTGCCGGTCTTCGCCACCCGGACGTCACCGGACAACCCGGCCGCGGTGCTGGGCCTGTTCTGGGCCACCTGGGCGGTCGGCAGCCTCGGCGCCCACCAACTGGTCTCCCGACTGCTGGTCAAACGCGGCCGGGAGCCCGGCGAACGGGCCTTCGCGGTGGGCACCGCGCTGATGTCGACCTGCTTCATCCTCGCCTTCACCGGGCTGCCGACCCCGCTCTTCCTGGTCGTCGCGCTCGGCGCCGGCCTCGCGGACGGCTTCACCGAGATCTCCTACACCACCCGGATCCAGGCCGTCGACGACGACCGGCGCGGCCAGGCGTTCGGGCTGGTGGCCAGTGCCGAGAGCCTCGGGATGGGCGTCGGCATGCTGCTCAGCGCCGGGCTGATGGAGCGGTTCAGCCCGCTCACGGTGGTCGGCTTCTCGCACGCCGTGCCGATCGCGCTGGCCGCCGGGTTCCTGCTGCTGGTGGGGGTCGGCGCCCGCCGGCGGCGGCGCGGACCGGCCGCGTTGCCCGTGCCCGCGGACCGCTAGCCGGCGCCCCTCCCCCTGCACTCCTGAAGCCTGCGGCGCGCCCACCCGGTGCCGCGCACCGCCTTCGTCCACCGCACCGCGCTCCCGCCTGCCGCAGCCCGGCCCGCCCGTCGTACCCGGCCCGCCCCCGCACCACCTCCGCTCCCGCTCGCCGTACCTCGTTCCCGCCCGCGAAGCCCAGGAAGGTACCACCCGTATGAGCGTCCACGGCCCCGCCCGCCCCCGACTCGACGTGGTGGAGGGCCGGTTGCTGCACCACGCCGGCCTGGCCGACTGCGCCCTCGTCCCCTGCGGCGGGCAGGACGGCGCCGAACTGATCGCCTACCTGGTGCCCGCCGACGACCGGGACCGGGCCGGCCTGCGCCGCTGGGCCGCCGCACAGCTGCTGGAGGACGCGCCCGGCGCCGAGGTCCGGCTGGTGGACGGCATACCGCGCACCGCCGACGGAGCGCCGGACGCCACCGCCCTGGCCGCCGCCCACCAGCCGCACGAGCACCCCCGGGCCGGCCGCCGGCACCTGAGCCAACTCTCGGCCCGGTGGCGCCCGTTCGGCGCCGCCGCAGCGCCCGCCACCGGGCCCGCGTCGGAGCCGCGGCCGGAGCCGCAGGCCGCGTCCGGCACGCCGGCCGTCGCCGTCGGGTCCCCTCCGGCGGCGCTGCCCGACGGCCCCGCCGACCTGCCCGACGCCCTGCTGCGCGCCGCCCGGCTCCACCCCGAACGCGGCCTGCACCTGGTGCGCGCCGACGGCACCACCGCCACCCTGCGCTACCCCGAGCTGCTGGACCGGGCCCTGCGGGTGCTCGGCACCCTGACCGCGGCGGGCCTCGGCCCGGGCGATCGAGCGATCCTCCAAGTCCCCGACCTGGAGCACTACTTCCCCGCGCTGTGGGCCTGCCTGCTGGGCGGCCTGCTGCCCGTCACGGTGGCCCGCCCACCCGGCTACGACCACCCGGGCCCGGTCCTGGAGAAGCTGGTCAACGCCTGGGAGACGCTGGAGCACCCGCCGGTGCTGGCCGCCGGTGAGGCGGTGGCCGGACTCGCGGGCATCGGCGCGCTCCACCCGCGGGCGGCCGGCATGCGGGTGGTGCCGGTCGACCGCTCCGCCGCGCAGCCGCCCGCCACACCGCACGGCGCGAGCGGGGACGTCGCGATCCTTCAGCTGTCCTCCGGCTCCACCGGGCGCTCCAAGGCCATCCAGGTCAGCCACCGGGGCATCCTGGAGTACGTCGCGGGGGCCTGCGAACAGGGCTACGCGCCCGGCGACGCGACCGTCAACTGGCTGCCGCTCGACCATGTCGCGGGCCTGCTGATGTTCCACCTGCGCGACGTCGTGGCGGCCTGCGACCAGACCCACATCCCCACCGAACTCGTCCTCACCGAGCCGCTGTTGTGGCTGGACACGCTGGAGCGCCGGCGCGCCGCGCACTCCTGGTCGCCCAACTTCGGCTACCGGCTGGTCGCCGAGGCGCTGCGGGCCGCCCCCGAGCGGCGCTGGGACCTCTCGGCCGTCAAGTCCCTGATCAACGCGGGCGAGCAGTGCACCGAGAGCGTCGCCGACGAGTTCCTGGCCCGGCTGGCCCCCTCCGGGCTGCGGCCCGAACACCTGCTGCTCGGCTGGGGCATGGCCGAGACCTGCACCGTCATCACCTACAAGCGCTACGGCGAGGCCGGCGCCGTCCAGGTCCTGGCCACCGACTCGCTCACCGGAGCCCTGCGGCCGCTGCCCGAGGGCTCGGCCGAGCCCGCCACCCGCTTCCTCTCGATGGGCCGGCCGGCCGCCGGGGCGCGGCTGCGGGTCGCCGACGACCGGGGCGCCGTCCTGCCCGAGCTGCGGATCGGACGCCTGCAGGTCTCCTCCGGCCGGGTCACCCCCGGCTACCTCAACAACCCCCGGGCGGACCGGGAATCCGCCACCGCCGACGGCTGGTTCGACACCGGGGACCTCGCCTACCTGCGCGACGGGGAGGTGATCCTCACCGGCCGCCGCAAGGAGATCATCATCATCAACGGCGTCCACCACTTCTGCCACGACCTGGAGGACGTGGTCTCCGCCGTCGACGGGGTGCTCTCCGGCCACGTCGCCGCGTGCGGCGTGCCCGACGAGCGCAGCGGCAGCGAGCAGTTGGCGGTCTTCCTGGTGACCGCCCCGGAGGCGGGCGAGCCGCACCGGGTGGCCGGCGCCGTGCGGGCCGCGCTGGCCGAGCGCTTCGGGCTCTCCGCCGCACTGGTGCTCCCGGTGCCCGCCGCCGACTTCCCCCGCACCACCAGCGGCAAGATCCAACGCACCGCGATCCGCGCCCGGCTGCTCGCCGGGGACCTCGACCCGCTGATCGCCCGGCTGGACCTCGCCGAGGGCAACGCCCGCACCCTGCCGGACATCGTGCGCCGCCCGGTCTGGGAGCCCCGGCCCGCGCCGGCCGCCCCCGCCCCGGTGCCGCCGGAGACCGTCCTGCTGCTCGGTCCCGTCGGGCCCGGCACGCTGTCGGACGCGCTCGCCGCCCTGCTGCCGGGCGCCGTCCAGGCCGCCCAGGCGGACTCCTACGCCCGGGTCGGCGACGGCTACGCGCTCGACCAGCGGCGCTCCGACGGCTGGCCTCGGCTGCTGGCCGACCTGGAGGCCGCCGGCCGCCGCCCGCGGCGGGTCCTGCACCTGTGGGCGCAGGCCACCGAGCCGGACGCGGCGCTGTGCGGCGAGGCCCTGCTCGGGCTGGCCCGCGCGCTCGCCCACCGCTACGGCGAGCGCGGACCGGGCGCCGTCGAACTCACCACCGTCAGCGCCGGCCTGCACACCCTCGCCGACGGCGACGTACCGCGCCCGGTCGCCGCGCTGACCGCCGCCCTCACCGCCGGGGTCCGGGCCGAGCAGCTGCTCGCCGGTGCCCGCCACCTCGACCTGCCCGCCGGGGCGCCGCCGGACCCGCAGGCCGTGCTGGCCTTCCTCGCCGACCCGCGGCGCGAGCCCGAGGCCGCCTGGCGCGACGGGCGCGCGTACGTGCCCCGGCTCGGCCCGCTCGCCCCGCCGGACGCCACCGCGCCGGCCTGCACGCTGCTCTCCCCCGGCGCCCGCTGGCTGGTGACCGGCGGGCTGGGCGGGCTCGCCGGCGAGCTGCTCCCGGAGCTGCTCCGCCGGCACGGCCCGCACCTGCTGCTGGTCGGGCGCACCGACCCGTACGCGGACGGGCCGGCGGCGGCCCACCGGCGCGCCGCACTGGAACGGCTGGTCCGGGCCGGCGGCCGGGTCGAGTACCGGACGGCGGACGTGACCGACCGCGCCGCCCTGACGGCCGCCGTGGCCGAGGCCGAACAGGCCTGGGGCGCACCGCTGGAGGGCGTCCTGCACCTGGCCGGCGACTACCGGATCGGCCTGCTGGAGGAGCTCGGCCCCGAGCAGTGGCAGCAGGCCGTCCGGGCCAAGACCGCGGGCACCGACGCGCTGGCCGAGCTGGTGGCGGCCCGCCCCGGCGCCCAGTTCGTCGGCTACTCCTCGATGATCGGTTTCCAGGAGGTGGTCGGCTCGGCCGGGTACGCGGCCGCCAACCGCTATCTGGAGGCGGCCGCGGAGCGGCTGCGCCGGGAGCACCGGGTGCCCGCCTGGACGGTCTCCTGGGGCCTGTGGCGCGGGGTCGGGATGAACCGGGAGACCGCCCACGACGAGGCCGCCGCCGAGCGCGGGATCGCCGTGTTCGACGCCGCGCAGGGCCGGCAGCTGGCCACCGCGCTGCTGGCGGCCCCGCCCGGTCACTACTACGCCGGCCCCGACACCACCCGCCCCGCCGCCCGCCGCCGGATGCTGGCGGGCGAGCCGCGGCTGCTGGCCGAGGCGGACGAGCCGCCCGCCACCGGGGCGGCCCGCCGGCCCGTCGCGGCGGCGCCCGCGCCGACCGAGCTGCGCCGGGCCGTGCTGGACACCTTCGAAGCCGTCCTCGGCGAGCCGGTCGACCCCGACCGGGCCTTCCACGAACTCGGCCTCGGATCGGTGCAGTTGATGCGGGTCCACGCCGCACTCACGGCCGGTCCCGCGCCGGGGCTCGGGCCGACCGCACTGTTCCGCCACCCCACCGTGGACGCGCTGGCGGCCCACCTGGCCGGCGGCCCGGAGGAGCGGGTGCGCACCGCGCCCGACACCGCGCAGGTGGTGCCCGCCGACCGGCGGGTGGCGGTGATCGGCCTGGCCCTGCGCCTGCCCGGCGCGGACACCCCCGAGCAGTACTGGCGCAACATCGTGGACGGCGTGGTCAGCACCACCCGGTACACCCCCGAGCAGCTCGCCGCCGCCGGCATCCGGCCCGAGGAGTACACCCACCCGGACTTCGTCCCGGTCACCGCACCGATCGCCGACATCGGCCACTTCGACGCCGAGGCCTTCGGGATCAGCGCCGCCGAGGCCGCCCTGATGGACCCCCAGCAGCGGCTGCTGCTGGAGACCTGCGCCCGCGCCCTGGACGACGGCGGCTACGGCGACACCGCGCCCGACACCCGGGTCGGGGTCTTCGCCGGCACCGGAATGACGCTGTACTCGCTGCGCACCTACCTCCAGCACGCCGTCGGCACGGCCGCCGACCCGGCGCGGCCGGTGGAGGCGCTGCAGGTCGCGATCGGCAACCAGGCCGACTTCGCCGCCACCCGGGTCGCCTACCGGCTCGGCCTCACCGGCCCCGCCGTCGGCGTGCAGACCGCCTGCTCCACCTCGCTGGTCGCCGTGCACCTGGCCGTCCAGTCCCTGCTGACCGGGGACAGCGACCTCGCCCTCGCGGGCGCCGCCGCCCTGCACATCCCGCAGGCCGCCGGCTACCGCTACCAGGAGGGCTCGATCCTGGCGCCCGACGGCGTCTGCCGGGCCTTCGACGAGCGGGCCGGCGGCACCGTCGGCGGCAACGGCGTCGCCGCCGTCCTGCTCAAGCGCCTCGACCGGGCGCTGGCCGACGGCGACACGGTACACGCCGTCATCCTCGGCTCCGCCGTCAACAACGACGGTGCGGGCAAGGTCGGTTACACCGCGCCCAGCCTGGACGGCCAGGCCGCCGTGGTCGGCCGTGCCCTGGACGTGGCGGGCGTGCCGGCCGACAGCATCGGCTACATCGAGGCGCACGGCACCGGCACCCCGCTCGGCGACCCGATCGAGGTCCAGGCCCTCACCCGCGCCTTCCGGGCCCGCACCGAGGCGGTGGGCTTCTGCGCCCTCGGCTCGGTCAAGCCGAACATCGGCCACCTGGACACCTGCGCCGGGATGGCGGGCCTGATCAAGGCCGTCCTCGCGCTGCGCCACCGGACGATCCCGCCACTGGCCCACCTGACCCGGCCCAACCCGGCGCTCGGCCTGGACGGCAGCCCCTTCGTGCTCCCCACCGGGCTCACGGACTGGGCCGCCGGGGATTCCCCGCGCCGGGCCGGGGTCAGCGCGCTGGGCGTCGGCGGCACCAACGCCCACCTCGTCCTGGAGGAGGCGCCGGCCGCCCGGGCGGACGGACCGGCCGCCGCCGACGCCCTTGAGCCGCCGGTCGCCCTGCTGCCGCTGTCCGCCCGCAGCCCGCAGGCACTGACCGGGCTCGCGGCCGCCGTGCTCGACCGGCTGCGCGGCGAGGCGCCGCCCCGCCCGGCCGACCTGCTGCTCACCCTCGGCGCGGGCCGCCGCCCGCTGCGCCACCGGCTCGTCGCCACCGGCTCCGGGCCCGCCGAACTCGCCGAGACGCTCGCCGCGTTCGTCGCCGGGCGCACCTCCGGCCCGGCGCACTCGGCACGCGACGCCGGGCGCGGCACAGCGGCGCCCGTCCTGCTGTACACCGGGCAGGGCGCGCAGTACCGGGGCATGGCCGCCGGGCTGTACCAGGCGTACCCGGTGTTCCGGGAGGTGCTGGACACCTGCGACCGGCTGCACCGCGAAGCCTGGGGGGAGGCGCTGCTGCCCCTGCTGCTGGAACCGGCCCCCGACGGCGAGGAGCCGGCCTGGAGCACCGAGGCCGCGCAACCGGCGCTGTTCGCCGTACAAGCCGCGTACACCGCGCTCTGGGAGGAGTTCGGGCTGCGGCCGGCCGCGGTGGCGGGGCACAGCGCGGGCGAGTACGCGGCGGCCTACGCGGCCGGGGCGTTCTCACTCGCCGACGGGCTCTTCCTGGCGGGGGTGCGCGGGCGGCTGATGCACCGCTCGACCGAGCCCGGGGCGATGACGGTGGCCACCGCGTCCGCCGAACGGCTGGGCGCGCTCGCCGAGTGGCTGCCCGGGGTGGACCTGGCCGTGGTCAACGGCTCCGGGCAGTGCGTGCTGGCCGGGCGGCCCGGGGACGTGGCCGCGGCGGAGGCGGTCCTGGCCCTGGAGGGCGTGGAGACCGAGCGGCTGGCCGCCGACCGGGCGTTCCACTCCCGGCTGATGGAGCCGGTGCTGGAGCCCTTCCGGGCCCGGCTGGAACAGCTCGCCCTGCGCCCGCTGCGGCTACCGCTGGTGAGCAACCTCGACGGCGTGGTGCTGGCCCCCGGCACCGTGCCCGAGCCCGGGCACTTCGTCCGCCAGACCCGGGAGACCGCGCGCTTCGACCGGGTGCTCGCCACGCTGGACGGGCTCGGCCACGGCCTGTTCCTGGAGGTCGGTCCGCACCACACGCTGAGCGGGCTGGGCCGGCGCGAACTCGCGCGGGCGGTGTTCGTGCCGAGCGGCCGGCGCGGACGCGGGCCGGAGCGCCAACTGCTCACCGCACTCGGCACGCTGTGGACGCACGGGGTGCCGGTGGACTGGGCGGCGGCCGCGGCCGCCCGGCACCGGCCGGACGGCGCCGCGCGGCGCGTACCGCTGCCGGGCCGGCCGTTCCAGCGCACGTACCACTGGTTCACGCCGCCCGGGAGCGACGCCGGGCCCGTACCGCCGCCCGTGACCGGAGCCCACCCGGGCGCCGCGGCCGCACCCGTAGCCGTAGCCGAACCTGACCGCACTGTTCTGGAGGAGCACGTCATGACCGACACCCCCACGCCGGACCCGGTGGAGCAGGCGGCCGGCCTGGTCCTGAGCCGGGTCGTGGCGCAGACCGCGCGTCAGCTCGGCGTCGCCGAGGAGGCGGTGGGTGCCGAGGATCCGTTCTTCGACCTCGGGGCCGACTCGCTGTCGATGATCAACATGATCCGGGACCTGGAGCGGGCCTTCGGGGTACGGGTCCCGATGCGTGAGCTGTTCGAGGACGCGGACACCCCGGCGCGGCTGGCCGGGCTGATCGCGGGGCGGATGAGTGCCGAGGCGCTGGCGGGCCTGGTGCCCGCGCCCGAGGCGGTGCCGGTTCCGGTGCCTGCTGCGGTACCCGCTGAGGTTGCGGCCGCGGTTCCGGCTGTCACGATGGCGCCGACCGTACCCGAGCCGGTCGCCGTGCCCGCACCGGCGCCGGTCCAGCCGGCCGCCCTCGGCCCGGCCCCCGTCGGCCCGCCGGCCGTGCCCGCCGCCCCGGTCCCGGTGGCACCGCCGGCCGCCGTGGCCCCTGCCGCCGCGTCGGCGCCGGGCGGGGCCGGTGCGGTGATCGAGCGCCAGCTCGCCCTGATGAGCCAGTTCTCCCAGCTGATGACCGACCAGCTCGGCCTGCTCGCCGGCACCCCCGCCGCACCGGCCCTCCCCGCCGCGCAGGCCCTGCCCGCCGCGCCTGCACGGCCCGCCGCTGTGACGGCACAGCCCGTCCCGGCGCAGCCCGCACCGGCCCACACCGCTCCCGCCCACGCCGCACCGGCCCACGCCGCTCCAGCCCACGCCGCCCCCGCGCCGCAGGTGCACGGCCCGCGCGTCACGGTGTCCCGGGACTCCGGGATGTCCGGCGGCGGCCTGACCGGTGAACAGCGCGCCCACCTGGACGAGTTGGTCGAGCGGTTCACCGCCCGCACCGCCGCCTCCAAGGCCCTCACCCAGCGCCACCGCCGGGTGCTCGCCGACAGCCGGGCCGTGGTCGGGTTCCGTTCGGCGACCAAGGAGATGCTCTACCCGCTCGCGGCCCGCCGGGCGCAGGGCTCGCGCCTGGAGGACGTCGACGGCAACTCCTACGTCGACATCACGATGGGCTTCGGGGTGCTGCTCTTCGGCCATGAGCCCGCCTTCGTCCAGGAGGCCGTCCGCGAGCACCTGGCCGGCGGGCTGCGGCTGGGCCCGCGCGGCGAGGAGACCGGCGAGGCCGCCGAGCTGCTGGCGGAGCTGACCGGCACCGAGCGCGTCGCGTTCGCCAACTCCGGGACGGAGGCCAACGCCGGGGCGATCCGGCTGGCCCGGGCGTACACCGGGCGGGACAAGATCGTGATGTTCGAGGGCTCGTACCACGGGCACTTCGACCACACGCTGGGCCGCCCGGTGGGCCACGGGGCCGAGCGCGAGACGGTACCGGTGTCGATCGGCATCCCCGGCAGCGCGGTCGCCGACCTGGTCGTCCTCCCCTACGGGGACCCGGAGAGCCTGCGGGTCATCGACGAGCTGGGCGACCGGATCGCCGCCGTGCTCGTCGAGCCGGTGCAGAGCCGCCACCCCTCCCGGCAGCCGGCCGAGTTCGTGCGCGAGCTGCGCGAGCTCACCACGCGCCGCGGCATCGTGCTGGTCTTCGACGAGATGCTCACCGGCTTCCGCCCGCACCTGCGCGGTGCCCGCGGCTTCTGGGGTGTGGAGCCCGACCTGTCGACGTACGGCAAGGTGCTCGGCGGCGGCTTCCCGATCGGCGCCATCGCGGGGCGGGCCGCCGTGATGGACGGCATCGACGGCGGCTTCTGGCAGTACGGGGACGCCAGTTACCCGCCGAACGACACCACCTTCTTCGGCGGCACCTACATCCAGCACCCGCTGTCGATGGCCGCCTGCCGCGCCGTGCTGCGGCACTTCAAGGAGCAGGGGCCGGCCCTGCAGGAGCGGCTGAACGCCCGCACCGGGGAGCTGGCCGCCTCCCTCAACGGCTTCTTCGAGGAGGAGGAGTTCCCGCTGCGGCTGGCGCACTTCGGCTCGCTCTTCCGCTTCGAGCCGCGCGCCGACATGGAGCTGCTCTTCCACCACCTGCTGGTCAAGGGCGTCTACGTCTGGGAGTGGCGCAACTTCTTCCTCTCCACCGCGCACTCCGACGGCGACATCGAGTTCGTGGCCGACGCCGTCCGATCGTCCCTGCGGGACATGCGGCGCGGCGGCTTCTTCCCCTCCACCCGCTTCCCCTCCACCCACTTCCCCTCCACCCGCCCGGTCGCCGTCCCGGCCGTCCCCGCGCCGCGCCGCGAACTGCCGCTGCCGGCAGCGCAGTCGGAGCCGCAGGCTCCGACACCGGAACCCGCACCCGCCGGTGACCCGGACCGCAAGGTCGACTTCAGCCTCTACTTCTTCGGCGACTACCCGCTCGACACCCGGCCCGAGGACCGCTACCGGATCGTCCTGGAGAGCGCCCGGTTCGCCGACCGCAACGGCTTCCACGCCGTCTGGCTGCCCGAACGGCACTTCCACTCCTTCGGCGGCATCTTCCCCAACCCCTCGGTGCTGGCCGCCGCCCTCGCCCGGGAGACCGAGCGCGTCCGGCTGAACGCGGGCTGCGCCGTACTGCCGCTGCACCACCCCGTCCGGGTCGCCGAGGAGTGGTCGGTGGTCGACAACCTGTCCGGCGGGCGGGTGGGCCTGGGCTGCGCCAGCGGCTGGCACCCCAACGACTTCCTCTTCTTCCCCGACCGCTACGGCACCCACAAGCAGCTGATGCACCAGCAGGTCGACACGATCCGGGCGCTGTGGCGCGGCGAGCCCTACCGGGGCCGCAGCGGCAACGGCGAGGAGATCGAGGTGCACCTGCACCCGCGGCCGCTCCAGGAGCTGCCGCCGATGTACACGGCGATCGTCGGCAACCCGGACAGCTTCCGCGAGGCCGCCCGCCACGACCTCGGCGTGATCACCAACCTGATGACCCAGAGCGTCGAGGAGCTGGCCGCCAACGTCGCCCTCTACCGGCGCACCCGGGCCGAGCACGGCCTGGACCCGGAGGCCGGACGCGTGGTCGTGCTGGTGCACACCTACCTCGGCGCCGACCTCGCCACCGCCCGCGAGCAGGCCTACCGCCCGTTCTGCGGCTACCTGCGCTCCTCGCTCTCCCTCTTCGGACAGGTCGCCAACAGCCTCGGCCTCACGCTGGACTACGAGAACACCCCGGAGGAGGACCTGGAGTTCGTCCTGGAGCGCGCCTACGAGCGGTACTGCGCCTCGCGCGCGCTGATCGGCACCCCCGAGAGCGTGCAGGACGTGCTGGACTCGCTGCGTGCCGCCGGCGCCGACGAGATCGCCGCCTTCGTCGACTTCGGCCTCGCCCCCGACCTGGTCGCCGCCGCGCTGCCGCACCTGGACGAGCTGCGCCGCACCGCGCAGCAGCCGCGCGAGCGGCGCGCCCCGCTGTCGTACGCCCAGCAGCGGATGTGGTTCCTGCACCGGATGCTGCCCGACAGCTCCCGCTACAACGAGGTCAAGGCCATCGCCCTGGACGGGCCGCTCGACCACCGCGCCCTGGCCGGCGCCCTGCACGCCCTGGCCGAACGGCACCCGGCGCTGCGCACCGTCTTCCGCGAGCAGGACGGCGAGCCGTACCAGGTGGTGCTGCCGGCCGCCGGCACTCCGCTGGTGGCCGAGGACGTCCCGGCCGGCCGGGACGGCGAGGAGGCCGTCCGCGCGCTGGTCGCCGAGGAGGGCGCCCACCGCTTCGACCTGGCCGCCGGACCGCTGCTGCGCACCCGGCTGCTGCGCCTGGGCGGGGAGCGGCATGTGCTCGTCCTCGCCATGCACCACATCGTCATCGACACCCTCTCCGCCGTGGTGATCACCCGTGAGCTGGGCGAGCTCTACCGGGCCGTGCGGTCCGGCCGCCGCCCCGAGCTCCCGCAGCTGCCCACCAGCTACGCCGAGTTCGCGGCCCGGGAGCGGGCGCTGGTGGCCGAGGGCGCGCACGCCGCGAGCCTGGAGCACTGGCGGACGGTCCTCGGTGGCGAGCTGCCGGTGCTGGCCCTGCCCACCGACCGGCCGCGCCCGGCGCTGCCGGACGGCCGGGGCCGCGCCTTCGTCCACCTGCTCGACGGCGAACTCTCCGCCCGGGTGCGGGAACTGGCCCGCTCCCGGCGCTCCACCCTGTTCATGGTCCTGCTCACCGCCTTCGCCGGCGTGCTGCACCGCTTCAGCGGCCAGGACGAGATCGTGCTCGGCACGCCCGTCGCCAACCGCGACGAGGGCACCGAGGACCTGGTCGGGTTCTTCGTCAACACCCTCGCCCTGCGCCTCGACCTGTCCGGGGAGCCGGACTTCGAGCGGCTGCTCGCCCGGGTGCGGAACACCGCGCTGGACGCCTACGAGCACCAGCGGCTCCCGTTCGAGGTGCTGGTGCAGGAGTTGAACCCGACCCGCGACACCAGCCGCAACCCGCTCTTCCAGGTGATGGTGGAGTTCGAGAACCACGCACTGTTCGAACTCGACCTGCCGGGCGTCGAGGCCCGCCCGCTGGACGACGTCGTCGACAAGGCCGGCTTCGACCTCACCCTCTTCCTCACCAACCTGCCCGAGGGCATCCGCTGCCACGTCGAGTACGCCACCGCGCTGTTCGACCGGGAGACCGTCGAGCGCCTGCTGACCGCCTTCGAGCAGCTGCTCGCCGCCGCCGTCGCCGACCCCGCCCGGCCGGTGGCCGCGCTGCTGCCCGGTGGCCGCGGGACGGCCACCCCCGCCCTGCCCGGCACCGCACCGCTGCGCGAGCGGCTGGCCCGCACGGCCGCCGAACACCCCGACCGCACCGCCGTCCTCACCCCGGCCGGCGTTTCCGTCAGCTACCGCGAGATCACCGACCGGACCGAACAGTTGGCGGCGCGCCTGGCCGCCGCCGGGGTCACCGCCGGCACCCCCGTCGCGACCCTGCTGCCCCGCTCCACCGACCAGGTCGCCGCGCTGCTCGCCGTGATCCGGCTGGGCGCCGTCCACGTGCCGATCGACCCGGTGCACGGCGCCGAGCGCTGCCGGCTGATCGCCGCCGACAGCGGCGCGCCGCTCCTGCTCACCCGCACCGGCACCGACCGCCTCGGCATCGCCCTGCCCGTCGTCCTGGCCGACGACGACAGCCCGGTGCCGCCCGCACCGGCCGCCGTCGACCCCGACCCCGAGTCGCCCGCGTACTGCCTCTACACCTCCGGCACCACCGGCCGGCCCAAGGGCGTCCTGATGCCCTACCGCGGCCTGCAGTCGCTGGTCGACTGGAACACCGACCAGCACGGCCCGCTGCGCACCCTGCAGTACGCCTCCTGCGGGTTCGACGTCTCCGTCCAGGAGGTCCTCACCGCCCTGGCCGGCGGCGGCACGCTCGTCCTCGTCGACGAGGAGACCCGCTACGACGCCCGCGCGCTGGCCGAGTACCTCCGGCGCACCCGCACCGAGCGCATCCACCTCCCCCAGACCACGCTGGCCAGCCTGCTCGGCGCCCTCGCCGAGGCCCCGGTGCCCGACCTGCGCGAGATCGTCTCCGGCGGCGAGCAGTTGCTGCTCACCCCGGCGCTGCGCGCGTTCCTGCGGGAGAACCCGCAGTGCCGGCTGTTCAACCACTACGGGCCCACCGAGACCCATGCGATGACCAGCATCGAACTGTCCGCCGACGGCCCCGACCACGCCCCGATCGGCCGCCCGGTGCCGGGCAGCCGCGTCCAGCTGCTCGACCCGCTCGGCCGTGCGGTGCCGGACGGCGCGGCGGGCGAGATCCACATCCTCGGCGACGCGGTCGGCCTCGGCTACCTGAACCGCCCCGAGGAGACCGCCGCCGTCTTCGTCGCCACCTCGGAGGGCCTGCGCTACCGGACCGGCGACCTGGGCCGGCTGCGGCCCGACGGCACGCTGGACTTCCTCGGCCGGATCGACGAGCAGGTGAAGATCCGCGGCTACCGGATCGAACCCGGCGAGGTGGAGAACGTGCTGCGCGCCCTGCCCGGGGTGCGGGCCGCCGCCGTCGCCGCCCTGCACGGCCCGCAGGGCACCGCGCTCGCCGCGTACGTCGTGCTCGCCCCGGCCGGGGACACCGCCGGGAGCACGGAGGGCGGGTCCGCCTCCGACGCCGGCCTCGCCCAGCTGCGCGACGAGCTCGCCGACCGGCTGCCCGAGCACATGGTGCCCCGGCTCTGGGCCCGCGTCGAACACGTACCGCTGACCCGCAACGGCAAGCTGGACCGCGCCGCGCTGCCGCCGGCCGGACCGATCGGGGCCGCCGCCGAGACGGCCCCCGCCGACGCCCTGGAACAGCTCCTCCAGCAGCTCTGGGCCAAGGAGTTGGACGTCCCCGCGCCGGGCGTGGAGACCTCCTTCTTCGACCTGGGCGGGCACTCGCTGGCCGCCACCCGGCTGCTCAACCTGGTCCGCGAGGAGGCCGGCCTGGAGATCGGCATCCTCGACTTCTTCCGCCGCCCCACCATCCGCGGCATGGCCGACCGCGCCCGCACCGCCGAGCCGGCCGAGACCTTCGAGCGGGGGACGCTGTGACCACCACGCCCGCCGGACCCGCCGTGACCGACGGCTGGCAGCGGCTCGTCCGGCTGCTGGACGAGCGGGAGGTCGTGCTCTCCACCGAGGGCGACCGGCTCGAGTACCTCGCGCCGCCCGGGGCGATGGACGCCGACCTCGTCGCCCTGGTCAAGGGGGAACGGCAGCGCCTGCTGGCCACCCTGACCGGTGACGGCGCCGCCGAGGCCGCCGCGCCGGCCGGCATCGCGCAGGCCCGGATGCACCGCAGCCACGGCCGGGTGGCCGACCCGAGCCTGTGGAACATCACCCAGCGGATCACCCTGCGCGGTCCGCTCGACCCCGCCCGCCTGCAACGGGCCCTGACCGCGCTGACGGCCCGCCACCGCAGCCTGCGCACCCGCTACACGCCGACCGACCTCGGCCTGCTCCAGCAGGTCCTGCCCGCCCCCGGGGCCCTGCCACTGCCGGTCGTCGCGGTGGGCGACGACGGCGCGGCGGTGGCCGCCGCCACCCGCGCGGAGGCCGCCACCGCGTTCGACCTCGACGCACCGCCCCTGCTGCGGGCCCGGCTGCTGCGGGTGGCCCCCGAGCACCACGTCCTGCTGCTGACGGTCCATCACATCGTGCTGGACGGCTGGTCGCTGGCCACCCTGCTGGCGGACCTCGGCGCGCTGTACGGGGACCACCTGGCCGTCCTGCCCGAGCCCGGCTCGATGACCGAACACGCCTGCTGGGAGCGGACGGTGGTGACCCGCGAGGCGGTGCGCCGGGCCACCGCCCGCTACGCCGAGCGCCTCACCGGGCTGCCGCTCACCGTGCCGCTGCCCACCGACCGGCCCCGCCCGGAGCGGCGCTCCGGGCACGGCGGCGTGCTGCACTTCGCGCTGACGCCCGAGCTCACCGCGGCGCTGAACCGGTGCGCGGCCCGCCGCTCGACCACCCCGGCGGCCGTGGTGCTGGCCGCCCTGGGCGATCTGCTGGGCGAACTCACCGGCGACGACGAGACCTTGGTGATGCTCTCGACCGCCAACCGGCGGCGCCGGGAGCACGAGCGGCTGGTCGGACTGCTGACCACCAACCTGCCGGTCCGGCTGCCCGGCCGCGCGCCGGGCGGCTTCGCCGCGCTGATCGACCGGGCGGGCGAGGCCCTGGCGACCACGCTCGACCAGGCGGACATCCCGTTCGGCCTGGTCACGGAGGATCTTCGGGCGCTGGGGCTGGCCCTCCCGCCGTCCTTCCCGCAGGTGCTGCTCGCCGTGCAGACCACCCCGGCGCCGGTCCTGGAGCTGACCGGCCTGGACGTCGTGGTCGAGGACGTCCCCGGCAGCAGCGCCCGGTCGGACCTGCTGCTGATGCTCACCCCCGAGGGGGGCGGCCTGGCCGGCCTGGCCGAGTACGACGCCGACCTCTTCGACGGGGCCACCGTCCGCGGCTGGCTGGACCGCCTGGTGCGGCGGCTGGCCGAAGAGGTGCCGCCCCTGGCGTGACGCCCGCCGAGGTCCGGCCCCGGTGCGGGTCCGGACCTCGGCGGGGTGACGCCCGGGCGCGGTCACCGGGGCCGCGCGAGCATCACCCGAACGAGGACGCCGCCCGCGACGCGCCTGCCCGCCCCGCGCGGTCCCGGGGCGGGCGGCCGTCGTGGGATCAGGCGGGCAACTGCTGGCGGTAGGCGTCCAGCGCGGGCGCGGTGGTGGTCGCGAGGAACTCGGTGACGGTGTACTCGACCAGGCCGGCCCGGCTGAACGGGTCGGTCCGGGCTATCTCCTCGACGGCCGCCCGGTCCGGGGCCACGGCGATGATCACACCGCCGTCGCGGGGGACCTTGCGGCCCGAGGCGAGGAAGGTCCCGGCCTCGTAGTGCTCCTTCAGCCACTCCACGTGCTCCGGGAGCACGGCGTCGATACGGTCCAGGGGCGCGGTGTAGGTCAACTCGAGAACGAACATGCGTCCCAGGCTAGTCCCCGCCCCCGAGGGACCGTCAGCTGCCCGGAGATTTTGCCGAACGGTCGACCAACGGGCCCCGCGCCCCCGATAGCGTGCGGACATCCCATTGACCACGGGCGCGGGCAGACCGCGCCGGAAGAGGTGTGCCATGAACCGGATCGACGTCCCCGCGACCGCCGCCGCCCTGCCGCAGGCCTGGCACTCGCGCGTCCTGGGCCGGGTGGGCACCGCCGCCGTCAAGGTGCTGCGGATGGACGGACTGCCGCTCGCGGAGGAGCGGCACGAGCACGCCGAGGCGCTGCTCGTCCTGGACGGCCGGATGGACCTGCTGGTCGCGGGCGCCGCCGTCCCCCTCGGCCCCGGTGAGCTGTACGTGGTGGCGGCCGGCGTCCCGCACGCCGTGGCGGCGGGCAGCCGGGGCACGCTCGTGATCGTGGAGGTGGACGAGGACGCCTCCTGACCGGGCGGCCGGTGCGGGCCCGCACCCCGGTCTCGTCCGGACCTCGTGCCGCCCCCGACGGGGTCCAATCAGCCGGGCGGCGTCGGGAGCCGCTGCTCGGTCCAGAGGGTCTTGCCGTCGGCCGTGAAGCGGGTGCCCCAGAGCTGCGCGAGCTGGGAGACGATGAACAGCCCGCGCCCGCCCTCGTCGACCGTGTGGGCATGGCGCAGGTGCGGCGCGGCCGGGCTGCTGTCGCTGACCTCGCAGGTGAGCATCCGGTCGTTGATCATCCGCAGTTCCAGCGGCGGCTCTCCGTAGCGGACCGCGTTGGTGACCAGTTCGCTGACGATGAGCTCGGTGTTGAAGGCCGTCTCCTCGTCCACCCGCCAGGCCTCCAGCCGGGCCCGGACGTGCCGCCGGGCGGTGGCGGCGGCCGTCGGCGCGGCCTCCAGCGGCCAGACGGCGACCCGGTCGGCGGGAAAGGCGCGGGTGCGGGCGAGGAGCAGGATCGTCTCGCGCTCCCGATCGCTCGTGCGGAGCCGGTAGAGGATGTCGTCGCACAGGTCCCGCAGCGGCCGGTCGGCGCCGGCGCGTACCCCCCGGAGGGCCTCGGGGAGGTCGGCCCGATCCTCGGCGGCGTCCGGAACGCCGGCCAGGAACAGGACGCTGCCCTCCGGAAGCTCGAAGGTCGCGGCGGCGAACGGAGTGCTGTCCGCCCCGCCGAGCGGCGGACCGCCGGGGATGTCGGGGACGTCGACGCCACCGTCGGGACGGATGACCACGGGCCCCGGAAGAGCGCCGGCCCGCGCCGCCGTGCAGCGGCGGGTCAGCGGGTCGTGGACGACGTACAGGCAGCTCGCCGCCAGCGCCTCGCGGTGCAGCGGGTCGGTCGGGGGGAGCGAGGCCCGTTCGGCGGCCAGGAAGCGGGACGCGTCGTGCAGGCGTGCCAGCAGCTCGTCGGGTTCGAGGTCGAAGGCGGCCAGCGAATGGATGACCGTGCGCAGCTGTCCCATGGCGGCGGTGGCGTTGATGCCCGTCCCGGCGACGTCGCCGACGACCAGGGCGGTACGGGCACTGGACAGCGCGATGGTGTCGTACCACCCGCCGCTGCCCGAGGGGCTCAAGGGCGCGACGGCGGTCTCCAGGGCGGTGTGCGAGACCAGGCGCCGGGGCAGCAGATGACGCTCCAGCGTCGCCGCGACGGCGTGCTCGCGCGTGTAGCGGTGGGCGTTGTCGATGCACAGTGCGGCGTGGTCGGCGAGTTGGCGCACCACCGCGAGGTCGTCCTCGCGGAACGCGGGCGTCGGCGCGGTGCGGTAGAGGCTGACCAGGCCGAGCACGGTGCCGCGCAGGGCGAGTGGCGCGGTGATCAGCGTGTGGGCGCCGGAGGTGCGGATCGCCTCGGCGCGCGCCGGGGCGGCCGCCAGCCAGGCCACGTCCCCGCCGAGGGTGACCCTCCGGGGCTCCAGGTCCGCCAGGGACAGGGCGAACGGGGTCGGCGCGGGGAGGGCGCGGACGTCGCCGACCGGGTACGCCTGCGGCTGCTGCCCGTCCGCGCCGCTGCGGAACGCGACGCGGCGCAGCGGGACGTCGTTGGGGAGCGGGGCGAACGGCGGGTCCTCGCCGCGCACCACCGCGTCCACCACCTCCACGACCGCGATGTCCGCGAACCCGGGCACCAGCACGTCCACCAGCTCCTGGCAGGTCACCACGGTGTCGAGGGTCCGTCCCACGCTCCGGTGGACGGCTTCCAGCAGCGCCATGCCGGCGCGGGTCCGCTCGCGGTCCGTGACGTCGACCACCGAGATGGCGAGTCCGAGGGCCCGGCCCTCGCGGTCGGCGAGCCGGAAGGCCGAGATCGAGTGGAGGTGCTCGTCCTCCGGGGCCTGCCGCGGGTGGACCCGGATGATGCGGTCCAGGACGGGGACGCCGGTCTCCAGCACACCGCGGGCGACGGCCTCCGCCTCGACCGGGTCGGCCAGGTGGTACACCTCGGTGAAGCGGCGGCCGAGGAGGTCCTCCACGCGGACGCCCCGCATGGCGGGCGTGGCCGTGTTGATCCGGACGACCCGCAGCTCGGTGTCCAGCACGTGCAGACCCACCGGCGACAGGGTGAGCAGGGCGTCCAGCAGTGCCCGCTCGGCGTCGTTCGCCGCTGCCGGACCTCCGTCGTGCTCGCCTCGCGTCACCGACGTCACCTCCCGGGGTGGGCTCCGGGCTCGCCGACAGCCGAGGGCCCTCGCTCCAAGGTGTATCGCCCCGCACCGGACTCCGCGAGTCGCCCGGCCGGCGGCGACCGCGGCCGCACCGGTCGCGGCGGCGCGGTCGGGAGGTGTCCGGCGGGGCCGTCCGCCGAACGGCCGCCGGGAGCGGCCACGCCCCCGCGCGTCCGACCTGCTCCGGTGCGACCGTGGTGGGAGACGTACGACCGCGGCCGAGGACGGGCTTCACGCGGCCGGCACCGCGTCCGTCGCGCGGCACGGGCCGTGGCCCGGTCGGTCCGCCGTGCGGGAGCGGCCCGACGCGGGCCTTCCGGCACGGCCGGCCCCGGCACGACGCCGCGGGCGGTCCCGGTCGATCGAACGAAGGAGTCCTCCATGAGTGCCTACCCGGCGATCGCCGATCACGGGATCATCGGCGACCTCCAGACCGCCGCGCTCGTCTCCTCCGACGGGACGATCGACTGGTGGTGCGCACCGCGGTTCGACTCCCCCAGCATGTTCGCCTCCCTGCTCGACAGCGAACGCGGTGGATACTGCCGGCTGTCCGCCCACCTCCCGGGCGGGCGGGAGCCGGTGGTCCGCCAGCTCTACCTCGCCGACACCGCCGTCCTGGTCACCCGCTTCATGGCACCGGGCGGCGTCGGCGAGGTCGCCGACTTCATGAGCCCCCTGGTCACCGGTTCCCCGACGGAGCGGCACCGCCTGGTCAGGCTGGTGCGGGTGGTACGGGGCAGCCTCGACTTCCGCCTCACCTGCCGGCCGCGGTTCGACTACGGACGCGCCTCGCACGACCTCGAACGGACCGGCGAGGCGGCGGCGGTCTTCCGGGGGCCCGGCACCGATCTGCACCTGCAGGTCACCGGCCCGTTCGTGCTCCACCCCGATGACGACGACCTCACCGCCCGCTGCACCCTCTCCGCGGGGGAGACCGCCGCCGTGGTCCTGACCAGCGACGCGAGCGGGGCCGCCGCACCCACCCCGGTGTCCGCCGAGGACATCCGGGCGGAGGTCGAGGCGTGCCGGAGGTACTGGCACCGGTGGCTGCGCACCTCGACCTACCGCGGGCGGTGGCGCGACATCGTCAACCGGTCGGCCATCACCCTCAAACTGCTCACCTACGCGCCCACCGGCGCGCCCATCGCCGCCGCCACCATGGGGCTGCCCGAGCAGGTCGGCGGCGAGCGCAACTGGGACTACCGCTACACCTGGATCCGCGACTCCTCCCTGGTCGTCAGGGCCCTGTCCGACCTCGGCTTCACCGCGGAGGCGGCGGCCTTCCGCCGCTGGCTGCGCGCGCGCCTCGACGCCGGCGGCACCGCGTCCGGCGAGCCGCTGCAGATCATGTACCGCATCGACGGGGACCCCCACCTGACCGAGGAGGTCCTGGACCACCTGGAGGGCTACGAAGGGTCGGCCCCGGTCCGGGCGGGCAACGCGGCCGCCGACCAGATCCAGCTCGACATCTACGGCGAGGCCGCGGACGCCCTGGCGCAAGCCGGTGAGATGGGCGGGATCCGCGGCTGGAAGACGTTCGCCGACGTCCTGGACTGGCTCGCCGACCACTGGGACCGGCCCGACGAGGGAATCTGGGAGACCCGCGGCGGGCAGCAGGAGTTCACCTACAGCCGCCTGATGACCTGGGTCGCCTTCGAC
Organism: Kitasatospora sp. NPDC003701; assembly: GCF_053587085.1. Lineage (NCBI taxonomy): Bacteria > Bacillati > Actinomycetota > Actinomycetes > Kitasatosporales > Streptomycetaceae > Kitasatospora > Kitasatospora sp. NPDC003701. The sequence goes on along the minus strand of NZ_JBSFNM010000029.1, from coordinate 61,835 downwards.
CGGGGCGTCAGGCTGGCCACCGCCTACTCCCGGCCCGCCGACACCGCCCGCTGGACGCGGGAGCGCGACGCCGTCTTCCGGCAGATCGTCGAGCGCGGCTGGAACGAGCGGCGGCAGGCCTTCGTCCAGCACTACGCCACGGACGTCCTGGACGCCTCCCTGCTGCTCATGCCCCGGGTCGGATTCCTCTCGCCCACCGACCCGGCCTGGCTCAGCACGCTGGACGCCATGGAACAGGAGCTGGTCAGCGACAGCCTCGTCTACCGGTACAACCCCGAGGCCTCGCCGGACGGGCTGCGCGGATCCGAGGGCACGTTCAACCTCTGCAGCTTCCTGTACGTCGAAGCGCTGGCCCGCTCGGGCAGGCTGCACCAGGCCCGCTACGCCTTCGACAAGATGCTGACCTACGCCAACCACGTCGGCCTGTTCGCCGAGGAGATCGGCCCCTCCGGGGAGCAGATCGGCAACTTCCCCCAGGCGTTCACGCACCTGGCGCTGGTCGCCGCGGCGATCGCCCTCGACGAGGAACTCGACCGGGCGGAACCCGGCGGCAGCGATGAGTGACACCGCCCCGGCCGCACGAACACCCGCCGCCGCGCGGCGGATCATCGCCCCGCTCGCCCTCGCCCAGTTCATCTGCAGCTTCGCCGGCTCGAACATGAACGTGATGATCAACGACATCAGCGAGGACCTCGACACCACCGTGCAGGGCGTGCAGGTCGCGATCACCGTCTTCCTGCTGGTGATGGCCGCCCTGATGATCCCCGGCGGCAAACTGACCGACCGCTACGGCCGCAAGCGCTGCCTGCTGGTCGGCCTCGTCGTGTACGGCGTCGGCGCGCTGCTGAGCGCCGCCGCGCCGGGCCTGGGCGTCCTCATCCTGGGCAACTCGATCCTCGAAGGCGTCGGAACGGCACTGCTCATCCCGCCCGTCTACATCCTCACCACGCTGTTCTTCACGGAGACGACCTCGCGCGCCCGCGCGTTCGGGACGATCATGGCGCTCGGAGGCATCGGCGCGGCGGCCGGCCCGCTGATCGGCGGGCTCATCACCTCGGCGCTCAGCTGGCGGGCCGCGTTCGTGTTCCAGGCCCTGGTGATCGTCGTGATCGTCATCCTGATCCGCCGGATCGACGACCCCCTTCCGCCCGACCCGACCCGCCCGTTCGACACCGTCGGCACCGTCCTGTCCGCCGCCGGGCTGGTCCTGGTCGTCACCGGCATCCTGGCCGCCGACGACAACGGCTGGCTGATGCTCGCCCTGCTCGCCCTCGGCGCGCTCTTCCTGGTGGGCTTCTTCCGGTGGGTCCGCGCCAGGGAGCGGGCGGGCAAGGAGCCGCTCCTGTCCACCAGCCTGTTCCGCAGCCGCACCTCCAACCTCGGGCTGGTCACCCAGAACACCCAGTGGCTGCTCCTGATGGGCGTGTCCTTCACGGTGGCCTCCTACCTCCAGGTCGTCCGCGGCTACGACGCGATCCAGACCGGCGTGATCTTCACCGCGGCCACCCTCGGCATCCTCGTCTCCTCGCTCGCCGCCGAACGCCTTGCCGAGCGGCGCCCGCAGCGCACCCTCATCCTGGCGGGATTCGCCGGCACGATCGTGGGCATCGTCGTCCTCGTCCTGGTGGTCGGCGGCTCGCCCAGCCCCTGGGCCTTCGCCCCCGGACTCCTCCTGATCGGCCTCGGCCTCGGCGTGATGCTCACCCCCTCGGTCAACATCGTCCAGTCGAGCTTCGCGGAGGAGCAGCAGGGCGAGATCTCGGGCCTGTCCCGCAGCGTCTCGAACCTCGGGTCCTCCCTCGGCACGGCGGTCGCCGGCACCATCCTCGTCGCCGGTCTCACCAGCCACGCCTACGCCGCCGCGATGATCACCCTGGCGGCCGTCGGACTCATCGGCCTCGCCGCCGCCGCGCTCCTGCCGCGCACCCCGGCACCCGCCGGTCGGCGGGGCGGGTCCGACCGGGCGGCGGAAGGCTAGCCCACCGGCCGGGGCAACCGGCCGAACCGCCTTGCCCCTCTTCCCGCACCGACGATCGCATCGAGCACAGTGCTCCGCTCCCCGACCGGCATCGCCGAGGGAGCGTGGCCGGCCCGGGCCCGCCGCCACCTCCGGCAGCGCGTCCGGGCCCCTTCATGCCCGGCGGTTCCCGCCGGCCCGCACCCCGGTCGCGCCGCCTCCGACCAAGGGGGATTGCGCGTGTACGTGCTGACTGCGGTACAACACTGCTCATATGACGATTGATCGGAGAAATCTGTAATGAGCAAGTCAGCTCTGCCCCGCCGCGGTCTGCTCGTCGGCACGGCGGCCACGGTCATCGGGTGGAACACCGCCGGCCGCAGCTGGGCCGTCGCCGCCGACCCGGGCGCCACCACCACCGGCGGGGTCGCGGCCGCGCCGGACGTGGTGGCCGCGCTGCCCCGGCTGGACGGCACCCTGGTCACCGACCCCGGCACGCTCACCCGGTTCGCCGGTGACTTCGGGCACCTGGTGACCGCCGCGCCACGGGCCGTGCTGCGGCCCGGCTCGGTACGCGACGTGGCCGAGGTCGTCGGCTTCGCCCACCGGCACCGGATCCCGGTCGCCGTGAACGGCCAGAGCGGCGGCGGCGAGACGGCGGAGCTGGAGTCGCACTCCAACTACGGGCAGGCCGCCGCACCCGGCGGCATCGCCGTCGACGCCCGCGGTCTGGACCGCATCATCGCCATCACCCCCGGCCGGGCCGTCGTCGAGGCCGGCGTCACCTGGGCGCAGCTGACCGACGCCGCGCTCGCCCGGGGCTGGATGCCGCCGTGCCTGACGGACTACCTGCACCTGTCCGTCGGCGGCACGCTGAGCGTGGGCGGGATCGGCTCGGGAGTGCAGCGGCACGGCCTGCAGGCCGACACCGTCGAATCGGTCGACGTGGTCACCGGCACCGGCCGGCTCCTCACCGCCTCGCCCACCAGCAACCGCCAGCTGTTCGAGGCCGTGCTGGCCGGCGGCGGCCAGGCCGGCATCATCGTCCGCGCCACCCTGCGCCTCGTGCCGGCCCGCGAGCGCGCCCTGGTGTTCACCCTGTTCTACGACGACCTCGCCGCCTACCTCAGCGACCAGGAACGGCTCCTGGCCGAGCGCCGCTTCGACCTCCAGGCCGGCGAGGTGGTGCGCAACGCCGAGGGCAGCGCCTGGCGGTACAAGATCGAGACCGTTGCCCACTACGACGGCGCCACGCCCCCGGACCGGGCCGCCCTGCTGCGCGGACTGCGCTGCATACCCGCCGAGACCACCGTCACCGACCAGAGCGCCCGCGACTACGCCTTCCGTGTCGACGGCTTCGCCGCCTATCTGAAGGCCACCGGCCTCTGGACGCAGCCCAAGCCCTGGCTCAGCCTCTTCCTCCCCGCCTCCACCGCGCGGACCTTCGTCCGTGAGGCCACCGCGCTGCTCACCCCCGCGGACCTCGGCGCCGGGATCCTGCTGCTCTACCCCTACACCACCACCACCCTGACCCGCCCGCTGGCCGTGATGCCGGACGAGCCGGTGGGCTGGCACTTCGACCTGCTGTCCTTCCCCGCCCCCGGCGCCGACACCGCCGCCATGCTCCGCCGCAACCGGCACCTCTACGAGCGCGCCGTCGCCCTCGGCGGCAAGCGCTACCTGATCGGCGCGATCCCCGGCATGACGCCCGCGGACTGGCGCCGCCACTACGGCGCGCAGTGGCAGGCGGCGACCGCCGCGAAGCACCGGTACGACCCGGCCGGCATCCTGACCCCCGGCCAGGGCATCCACGCCTGATCGGCCGGTCGGGCCCGGCCCCGCCCACTGCGGGCGGGGCCGGGCGGCCCTGTCCCATCGCCGGTCTCGCCACCCGCGGACCGGGCCCGTCGTGTGGTCGGCCCGGAGCGCACGGCACCTGTCCCGCCGGACGGATCAGGGGTGATGCGGCCGGGGCGGCGGGTCATCCGTTGGACGGTGTCGGTGGGGGGCCGGGGAGCCCGGGAGGCCGGCGCGGAGGGCGGCAGGGCGTCGCTGCCGCCCAGCGGCGCACAGGTCCCTCGCCGGCGCCGCGCCGCGTTCCCGCCGCGTTCCCGCCGCGGCGGGCTCGTACGCCTCGCCCCCGGGACGAGGCCGGCCGGTCAGCCGGACAGCACCACCGTGGTCGCGGCGGGTGCCGGAGCGGCGGCGGGGGCCGGTGCGGCGCCGGCCCGCCGCCGGTGCTCCTGCGGGGTCAGCCCGCGAACCCGCTTGAAGGCGGTGCTGAGGGCGAAGGCGTTGCTGTAGCCGACCCGGCGGGCCACCGAGGCGACGGTGTACTCGGGGTCCCGGAACAGATCGGCGGCCAACGCCAGCCGCCAGGTGGCGAGGTACGCCATCGGCGGCTCGCCGACCAGGGCGGTGAAGCGGCGGGCCAGGCCCGCCCGGGAGACGCCGACCTCGGTGGCCAGCGCGGCCACCGTCCAGGCGCGGGCCGGGTCGTCGTGCAGCAGGCGCAGGGCCGGGCCGACCACGCCGTCGTGCTGGGCCAGGTACCAGGCGGGGGCGCCGCTGTCCGGGGCCGTCAGCCAGCTGCGCAGCACCCCGACGACCAGCAGGTCCAACAGGCGGTCCAGGACCAGCTCCTGACCGGGCTCGTCCCGGGACATCTCGGCGGTCAGCAGGCGGACCAGGGTGTCCTCGGTCGCTTCGGCGCCCCGCCCGGCCGGGCGGACCAGGAGTGCGGGCAGATGGGCCAACAGCCGCCGGCCGATCTCGTGTTCGGCCTGGTAGGTGCCCGAGAGCAGCACGGCGGAGTCCTCGTCACCGGGCCGGACCTCGCCCCAGGTGCGCAGGCCCAGGGACATCGAGGCCGCCACGTCGACGCCGTCGCGCGAGCAGACCTGGCCCGGGCCGATCACCACCTGGACCGGGGTGTCGGGGGCGTCGGCCACGGTGTAGGGCTCCGGGCCGCGCAGGACGGCGACGTCGCCGGGGCTCAGCCGGACCGGTGCGCCCCCGTCGGGCAGGATCCAGGCGTCGCCCCGGACCGGGGTGACCACCGACAGCGGGGCACCGTCCTCGATCCGCAGGGACCACGGCGGACTGAGGACCGAACGCAGCAGGAACGCCCCGCGCGCCTTCGGCCCGTCCAGCAGCCCCGTGAGAGTGTCCATGGGGCAAGAGTAGACGCGTGGACATGGATTGACACCACGTCATTTGAGAGAGTCGTGACCGGGACGGAGCAGGCGGTGCCCGACCCGCGCGGCCACGCCGCCGGACGGAAAGAGGGATGAGCCGATGGAACTGGCACGCGTGATCGCACTCGTGGCCGCCACGATCACCACCGGACTGAGCGCGGGCCTGTTCTACGCCTACGCCTGCTCGGTGATGCCGGGGCTGCGCGGGACGGAGGACCGGACGTTCATCGACGTCATGCAGCGCATCAACGTGGCCATCCTGAACGGCTGGTTCCTGTTCGGGTTCGTCGGGGCGCTGCTCTGTACAGGCGTGGCGGTGGCACTGCACCTGCCGTCCGACGGGCAGCACGTGCTGCCGGCCGTGGTCGCGGCGCTGGTCTGCTACACGGCGGCCCTGGTGGTGACCCGGAAGATCAACATCCCGCTGAACGACGCCCTGGCCGCCGCCGGGGAGCCCGGGCGGATCCCGGACCCCGCCGCGGTGCGCGGGCGGTTCGAGGCACGCTGGGTGCGCTGGAACGTCGCGCGGGCGCTGCTCTGCACCGCCGCGCTCGGCTGCCTCTGCTGGGCCCTGGTGCTGCACGGCGACGCGACCGGCTGAGCCGGGGGCCCGGCACCGGTCCGGGCCCCCTGACACCGACGCCTCGCAAGGGCTCCACGCCCCGCGATCCACCGACGCCCCCGGCCGCGATCAGCGTGCGGCCGGGGGCGTCGGTGGATTCCTGCGCAGCGGGGCGATCTCGCGGTCCAGCGTGGCGACGTCCAGCGCGATGCGCCGGGCGATGTCGCGCGGGCCGGCCTCGGCGGGCAGCCGGCGGCTCCAGGAACGGGCCCGGGCCGGGCCGTCGTGGGCCATGTGGAAGTTCAACCGCAGCCCGCCGCCCAGATCGACCAGGCTGATCAGGAAATGGGTGTCGGACAGGTCGATGGTGACATCGTTGCCGATGCACGAACAGCCGACGAGATCGCCGATCTCCTCCTCCGCAAGGTACTTGGCGAGCTGGATGGCCTTCCCCTCGACACGGAACGGTCGCAGTGCGGGACTCACGATGGCTGTCGCCTCTTCCCCGGTGCTCGCTGGACTCCTGCCGGTTCCGACATGATTCTAGAACCGCCGACAGCGGCCAAGTCACCGGCATCACAACGGACTTGGCCGACAGCACGAGGGGCGCAGAGGGCGCACGCCGAAGGGGCCCGCCGCAGGGCGGCGGGCCCCTCGTCGCCAGGGTTCAGGACGTCCGGAATCCGGCGGCGACCGTCCGCGATGCGGCGCGGCCGTGCAGGAGCAGGGCGCGGACCAGCGCGGCCAGGCCGGCCGTGCAGAGCAGGGTGCGCACCAGGTTGCCAGCCGTCCAGGTGCTCTCGAAAGCGGCCCGTACGGCGGCGAAGTCCTGGATCTGCGTGGGATCGCCGGCCCGGGCGAGTTCGCTGTTGAGCGGGAGGTTGACGGCCGCGGTGACGACCAGCGCACCGAGGTACAGCAGGGTCGCGGCGGCGGCCCAGATCGCGACGGTGCGCCGCCCCGCCCGGTACTGGAGGAACGCCGCGAGGCCGGTGGCCACGAGCGCGCCGACGAAGACGAGGCCGAAGACCCCGTTCTCGATCGCCTTGTTGATGTGCTGCATCGCGGTCACATAGGTGCGGTCGTCGCCGTCGGCCAGGCCCGGCATGACGGACACGTCGAAGGCGAAGAAGAGCCCGGCCATCAGGCCCGTCGCCACGGTGCCGACGGCCAGCAGCGGACCGGCGGCCCGGCTCCCGCGGCCGCCGGAAGGGGCGGGGGCGACCGCGGGGGCGGGGGCGGTGAGGGTGGTCGGGTCGGGACGCATCGGGGCTCCTTCGGCGGGGGTGCGGGGCAGCCGAGCCTGCCGGGTGGTTCCGGTGCCCTGCGCGTCGGCTGTCATGACACCCAGTCAAGCCCGCCCCGACCCGAGGGGCCATCGTCGCCGAGCTCAGTTCCATGTCCGCGCGTCCACCGGGCGTCGCCGCTCCGTCCGGCGGGACGGCCGATTCGCCGACTCGGGCGGGTGCGGCGGACAGTGGGGCCCGCCCGTCCGCTACCGCTTCTCCACCGGGTCCTCGGGCATCGCCGACGGCTCCCGGTGCCCCGCCCGTTGCCGCCACACCAGCGGCAGGGCCAGCGCCGCCACGACCGCGAGCAGGCCGGCCAGGCCGATCGCGCGGCCGGTGCCGACCGCCTCGACGTCGCGGAAGGCGGCGTTGATCGCGTCCGCCGTCGACTGGTCGACCGAGGCGAGGATCTGGTCGGCGAGCTTGGAGTCCGTGACGGCGTTCCCCAGTTGCTGGGCGTCGGCCTCCGACAGCCCGGCCGCCAGCGCCCGGTTGACCGCCTGGTTGGTCTCCACGGCCTGTTGGACGGCCACCATCACGGCGACGCCGAAGGCGCCGCCCAGCATGCTGGTGACCTTGAACATCCCGGAGGCCGTCCCGGCCAGCTCCTCCGGCGGTCCGGCCACGGCGGTGTCGGACAGCGGCACGGACATCAGCCCGAGGCCGGCGCCGAGCACCAGCAGCCCGGCGGCCAGGACCGCGTAGTGGTAGGCGTCGCCGATCACGGCCGCCACCAGGGTGCCGATGCCCAGCAGGAACAGGCCGACGGCCACCGGTAGCCGCGCCCCGCGCCGGGCCGCCACCCGCCCGCCGAACGGGTTGAACAGCAGGATGGTCACCGTGGAGGGCAGCAACAGCAGCCCGGCCGCGACCGGACCGTAGCCGCGGACCTCCTGGAGGTAGAGCGTGAGCAGGAAACTCACCCCGGCGAAGACGATGTTCATCACGGAGTTCGCCGCGAGCGCCCCGTCGAACGGCCGCGAGGCGAACAGTCGCAGGTCCAGCAGCGGATCCCTGACCCGCCGCTCCACCAGGACGAACAGCACCGCCAGCACGACGGACCCGACCAGCAGACCGATGATCACCGGGTCGGTGAAGCCGTCCTCCTGGCCGGCCGTGCACCCGTAGAGCAGGCAGAACGCGGCCGTGGCACTGATCACCAGACCGACGAGGTCGATGTGCCGGGTGGCGTTCGGATCGGTGGACTCCACCGCCGACCGGCGCACCAGCCACCAGGCGACCACGGCCAGCGGAGCGTTGATCCAGAAGATCGACCGCCAGCCGGCCAGGCCGGTCAGCACCCCGCCGACGGCCGGTCCGGCGGCCTGGCCGACCCAGGCGACCGCCATCCAGGCCCCGAACGCACGCGGCTGCTCCCGCACGGGGAACATCGGCGGGATCAGCGCCAGCGTGGCGGGCAGGATCAGCGCCGCGCCGACGCCCATCGCGGCCCGTCCGGCGATCATCCCCGACACCCCCGGTGTGAACGCCGCCAACAACGAGATCGCGCCCAGGACCACCAGGCCGATCTCCAGCATGCGCTTGCGCCCGAACACGTCGCCCAGCTTCCCGGCCGCGAGCACCAGGGCGCCGGTGGAGAGGCTGAAGGCGTTGTTGGCCCACTGCAGGGCGGGCAGCGAGACCGACAGCTCGTCCGAGATCGTCGGGACCGCGACCCCGAAGTCGGCGAACGACAGCCAGACCATGCCGGCCGCGACGCACATACCGGTCATCGCCGTCCACCGCCGCGGGGAGTACCCCGCGTCCGGCGCCCCGGCCGTTCCGGTCATGGGTCCGCTCCCTCCTGCGCCCGGCCCCGTGCCGAACGGACCAGCCCACTATCCGGGCGAACCGGCACCGGCCCGGCCCTCACACGCCGCGCATCCCCCGAACGGCCCCCGGACCACGCGGCGACGGGGCCTCGCGGCGGCGGGGGCGGACCGTGGCGGTGCGGTCCGCCCGGCACAGTCCGACACCGGGCACGGTCCGACGCCGGGCGGCTTCGGCTCCGACCGGTACGTGGCGGCGGCGGTCCGCCGGGCGCCCGCCCGGGTCCGGACCTGCCGGCCGGGCGGGTCAGGACCGCGAGCGCTGCTCGTACTGGTAGGGCGTCATGGTGGTCAGGACGGCGAAGCCGAGGCGTTCCAGGATGGGGCGGCTCTGGTCGGAGGCGTCGACCCGGAGGTACTGGTAGCCGAGGCCGGCGGCGATCCGGGCCCGGTGCGCGACCAGCGCTCGGTAGACGCCGCGGCCGCGCCAGGCGGTCAGCGTCCCGCCGCCCCAGAGCCCCGCGAAGCCCGTACCGGGGTGCAGTTCCATCCGCGCCGAGCTCACCGGGGTCTCGCGGCCCTCGTGGTGGGCGACGGCGAGGTGGACCTTGAAGGTGTCCGGGCTCTCCTCCAGCTGCGCCAGGATGCGGCGGCCCAGCCGGGTGCCGTCGGTGCCGAACGCCTCCTCGTGGACGGCGACGACTTGGGCGACGCCCGCCTCGTCGGTGACCTCGCGCAGCTCGATACCCGCCGGCTCCCCCGTACCGGCCATCCGGCGGGTGAGGTCGGCGATGTCGGCGACCATGAGGGTCTCCGGCTCGTCCGGGGTGAACCCGGCGGCGGTCAGCCGGTCGCCGAGGTCGGCCGGGCGGTCGTGGCCGTACACCGTCCACTCGAAGTCCTGGCCGAGTCCGGCGTAGTGGCGGACCTGCTCGGCGATCACCTCGTCGGCGACGGCGGCGTCGAGGTCCGACCAGATGATGCCGTTCCAGACGCTGTCGGGGCCGCTCTGCCGGACGACGGCCGGGGTGTGCTCGATCCGGGCGGCAGGGGTCTCGCCCCCGGCGCCGCGGCGCATCCGGGAGTCGAGGAGGGCCAGCAGCGTTTCATGATCCGTACTCATGCCGGGTACTCCACCATCCCCGGGAGCAGCGGGGCAATCGGAATTCCGGGGTGCGCGGCCGGGGCCCGCGCGGCCGGATGCCCGGAGGGCGTGCCTCGGGCACCCGGCCGTCGCCCGCCTGCGGTCGGGCGCGGCCGCAGGCGGGCGACGGTCAGCGCGGCCAGCGGTCAGCGGTCAGCGGTCAGCGGCGGGTCGCGGTCACCACGGTCGCGTCGCGGTCGGCGCACGAGGAGAGCGCGCCGTCCAGCCCGGCCGCGCCGACGACGGCGAGCGCCTCGGGCACCTGGCGCTCACTGGTCTCGAAGAACAGCGCCCCGCCCGGGGCCAGCCACCGGGGCGCCTCCCCCGCGACCCGGCGCAGCACGTCCAGCCCGTCGGCGCCGCCGTCCAGGGCCGGGCGTGCCTCGTGCACGCGGGCCTCGGTGGGGAGCAGGGCGATGTCGGCGGTCGGCACGTAGGGCACGTTCGCGAGCAGGACGTCGACCCGGCCGCGCAGGGTGGCGGGCAGCGGCTCGAACAGGTCGCCCTCGAACACCCGGCCGCCGGCGGCGGCGAGGTTGCGGCGCGCGCACCGGACGGCGGCCGCGTCGACGTCCGCCGCGTACACCTCCACCGGGTGCGGGGTCGCCGCCGCGAGGGCTGCGGCCAGGGCGCCGCTTCCGCAGCAGAGGTCGACGACCAGGGCGTGCGCGGGCGTCAGCCCGAGCGCCGTCTCGACCAGGAACTCGCTGCGGCGCCTGGGGACGAAGACACCCGCGTCCACGGAGATCCGCAGGCCCCCGAACTCCGCCCAGCCGACCACGTGCTCCAACGGGTGGCCCTGGGCCCGGGAGCGCACCATCGCGGCGAGCTCCGCGGGAGTGGTGGCGGCATCGAGCAGGATGCGCGCCTCGTCCTCGGCGAACACACAACCGGCCGCCCGGAGGCGGGAGGTCACCGAGGAACGCAGCAGCGCAGAAGAGAAAACAGACAAAAGAACCCCATCAAGAAAGCAGGCGAAGGATCAATCCGCCAGGGCTCCCCGAGAGGGACCGTCGCCGTACCGGCAGAGCGCCACTACGCGCTCGGCGCCACGCCTTCACAGCCGTTCCCGGGGAGCACCCGCTCCGTCGTACCGGTAATGGGTCTCACCTCCCGAGGTTCGTGGTCCTATTCGGCGCCGCCACCCTACCGCACCCTCCGGACCCGGAAGGCACCGGCGGCGCGCCCTCCGCCGGTGGTATTCAGGTGTGATGACGACCTCGACCATGACGGGCAAACCCCCCTTCGACGCCGTGCTGTGCGACATCGACGGCGTGCTCCGCTTCTTCGACCACCATGAGGTGACCCGCCTCGAACACGCCGCCGGGCTGCCGCAGGGCCGGACCGCCGAGCTGGCGTTCGCCGGGGACGCCGGAACGGCGCTGGTCCTCGGCGGGCTCTCCCGCAGCGAGTGGGCCGGGGCCATCGCCCGCGACCTCGCCGCCACCGGCCTGCCGGCGGAGCCGGCCCGGGAGCTCGCCGCCGCGTTCACGCACGCACCGGCCCGCGCGGACGCCGCCGTCGTCGACCTGCTCCGCCGGGCCCGGGAGCGCTGCTCCGTCCTGCTCGTCACCAACGCCACCGCGTGGCTGGAGGAGGACCTGGCCGCGCTCGGGCTCGCCGACCTCGCCGAGGGCGTGATCAACAGCACCCGGGTCGGTGCGGCCAAGCCCGATCGGCGGATCTACGAGGTCGCGGCGGAGCGCGCCCGGGCGACACCCGGCCGCTGCCTCTTCGTCGACGACCGCCCGGAGAACGTCGAGGCGGCCGCCCGGCTCGGGATGACCGGGCTGCTCTACCGCGAGCCCGCCGACCTTCGCCGGGCACTGGCCCCGCTCCTCGACGGCCCGCACTCCGGTGACCCGCACAGCGGATGATTCTCGACCGGCCGGCCGCCGCTCAGGCGAGGTGGTCCGCCTGGACACGGACGAGCAGGCCTTGCCGCCGGCCCACTCGATCAGCCCCTTCAGCGCGTTGCGGGAGAGCTCGCCCAGCGGGCCGGTCGGACCGTCCGGGCCGCACATGACGTGGTCATCCGTAGGTGTAGCCGACCTCGGCCAGGTCGCGGTAGTCGGGGGAACGCTGCCGCAGCTCATGCACGTGCTCCACCAACTCGTCCGTGTACTCGAAGAACTCCCCGCCCCGCCGCAGGTGATGGAATTGGAGATGCCGCTGGTTCTCCTCGTAGGAGCCTCCCGGCTCCGCGACGAGCAGCTGCGGCTTCTCACCGAACGGTCGCAGCTCGCCGGACTGGAACCTCTGGCGGCAGTCGGTCGAGGTGCCGATCTTGATGCGATCCAGCCGGTTACGCCAAGTCACGTAATAGACGACGCCGTTGCTGTGGAGATGCTCGGCGGCCGGGTCGTAGACCAGGTTGGTCAGGGCGCGCGGTCGGCCGATCACACCCCTGGCGCTCGCCTGCTTCCGCGCCGCCCTGGTCGTGTTCTTCACGTGCTGTATCACCATCTCCGCCGCCAGCTCGGCGCGATGCCGATCGCACAGAGCGACGCCGGCCGGGTGGAACTCGGCCCCGTGTGGGCAGCCCAGTGATGCACAGACCGTCGACGGAGCCTCGGGCACCCTGCCGAACTTCGCCGCATGAGCAGCGCACAGCGGCACATCGAACAGATACTCCGTCGCCTGGTCGAAGCAGCGCAGAGCGGAGCACCGGGTGTACGCGGACATGGCGGAACCTACCTGTGCCGGAAGAGACTTGATCGGTCATCAGAACGTAGCAGCAGGCGGCACTCCCAGGTCTCCGGGGCCTGCGGGACAGCGACGTCACCATGAGCCTCCGAGCGGCGCCCGGAAGCCGATCCGGTCGATCGCGGCGAACACGTCGCCGATCACCCGTCCCCTGGCACCGGAGAGGTGTGAGCGGCCGCCACTCAGGCGAGGTGGTCCGCGACCAGGGTGGCGAACTCCTCCGGGGTGAGGATCCGGATGCCGAGCTCCTCGGCCTTGGCCCGCTTGGAGCCGGCCTTCTCCCCGGCGACCAGCAGGGTGGTCCGCTTGGAGACGGACGAGGAGGCCTTGCCGCCGGCCCGCTCGATCAGCTCGTTCACCGCGTTGCGGGAGAGCTCGGCCAGCGGGCCGGTCATGGCGCCGGTGACGACGACGCTCTCACCGGCCAGCGGGCCGGCCGCCGCACCGGCCGCCTCGGCCTGCTCCCCGGTCCCGTCGGCGGAGGCGGCGGGCGCGGTCGGCACGGTGACGGCGGTGCCGACGCCCAGGGCTGCCAGCCGGTCCAACAGCGTCGCCACCTCGGCGAGTTCGGCGACGATGACGGTGGCCTTCTCGGCGCCGATGCCGTCCACCCCGGCGAGCGCCTCGGCGTCGGCGGCGCGGATCGCGGCCATGCTGCCGAAGTGCGCGGCGATCCGGCGCGACATCGTCCGCCCGGTACCGCGGATGCCGAGCGCGCAGAAGACCCGGTTCAGCGGCTGGGTACGGGCGGTCCCGATCGCCGCGAGCAGGTTGTCCGCGCTGGTGTCGCCCATCCGCTCCAGGGTGAGGAGCTGCTCCTTGGTGAGCGTGAAGAGGTCGGCGAGGTCACCGACCAGCCCGGCCTCGACGAGCTGGACGGCGCGGGTGCCGCCCAGGCCCTCGACGTCCAGCTGGTCGCGCCCGGCGGCGTAGATGATCGAGGCGACGGCCTGGCAGGCGCGGCCGCGCACGCAGCGCCAGCGCTGCTCGGAGGTGTCGATGGCGTCACCGCAGCGCGGGCACGCCTCGGGGAAGGCGATCAGCTGCTCGGCACCGGTGCGCTCGTCCACCAGCGGGGCCTCGACCCGCGGGATGACGTCGCCCGCGCGGTAGACGAACACCTGGTCGCCGATCATCAGGCCCCGGCGCTCGATGTCGGCCGGGTTGTGCAGGGTGGCGTAGGTGACGGTGACACCGTCGATGACCACCGGCTCCAGGACGGCGCGGGGCGCGATGATGCCCGTCCGGCCGACGTTCCACTCCACTCCGAGCAGCCGGGTGACCTTGTGCTGGGCCTGGAGCTTGCGGGCGATCGCCCAGCGCGGGGCGCGCGAGCCGGAGCCGGCCTGCTCCTGGTCGGCGGCGGAGTCGGCCTTGACGACCACGCCGTCGATGCCGAACGGCAGGGCCGCGCGCAGGGCCGCGATCTCGTCGACGCGCTGCCCGACCTCGGCGATCGTGGCGCAGCGCTGCGGGTGGGCCGCGGTGGTGGCCGCGGTGTTGGCGCCGAGCGCGGCGAGGCGGTCCAGCAGGTCGCCGTGCCCGAGGCCGGGCAGGCCGATGGCGCCGTAGGCGAAGAAGGTGAGCTCGACGCGGTACGCGCGGTCCTTGGCCCGCAGGGTGCCGGCCGCGCCGCTGCGGGGGTGCGCGAACGGGGTCGCGCCGTGCTCGGTGCGGACGGCGTTGGCGTGGTCGAACTGCTCCTGGGTGAGCAGGACTTCGCCGCGCAGCTCGATGTCCAGCGGTTCGGCGAGCCGGGCGGGCAGGCCGAGCACCGCGTCGGCGGCGTGGGTGATGTCCTCACCGGCGAGGCCGTCGCCGCGGGTCAGCACCTGGGTGAGGCGGCCGGCCCGGTACCGCGCGGCGATCGCCAGACCGTCCAGCTTCGGCTCGACGCACCAGCCGGTCACCGGCCGGCCCAGGCGGCGCTCCAGGCCCTCCGCCCAGGCCTCCAGCTCCGCCGCGGAGAAGACGTTGTCGAGCGAGAGCATCGGCACCGAGTGCGGGACGTCCCCGACCGCCGCGCCGCCGGCCACCTTGCCGGTCGGGGAGTCCGGGAGCACCTCCTGCGGGTGCTCGCGCTCGTACGCCTCGATGGCGCGCACCAGGGCGTCGTACTCGTCGTCGCCGAGCGGGGTGGCACCGTCGGCGTAGTACGCCGCGGCGGCCCGTACGGCCGTGGAGACGGCATCGGCGTAGGCGTCCGGAGATGCCAGGGCAACGGGAGAGGCCTTGGTGGCTGCGTCGTTCATACCGCCATCATGGATCCTGGCACTGACATTCGACCGGTGAGCGCGGGCCGCCTCCCCCTCCTGCACCGGGCCGCCCGGCCGGACGTCCGTCCAGCCGGGCGGACGCCGAAGCCCGCCGGGCAGCCCGTGCTCAGCCGGCCGGCGGTGCCACCGTCCGGTAGGAGCCGACCGCCTCGGCGGGGACGAGGCAGGGCAGCAGCCAGTCCCAGAACGCCTGCAGCCGCTCGGCCAGCTCCTCCCGGCCGCGCGCCGCGCCGCCCAGCACCTCCAGCCCGCACGCGGCGGCCACCAGCAGGGACTCCGGGCCCACCCCGCCCGAGCGCTCGCGCAGTTCTCCCGCCTTGCGCGCGCCCGCCAGCAGCTCCCGGACGGCGCCCGCCCAGACCCCCTGGAAGCCCCGGACCCCGACGACCGGCCCGCCCGCGCCCTGCCAGGCCCCGTCCTCGCGGCCCAGCCGGAACGCCGCCCGCACCACCGCGTCCGACTCCAGCGCCGCCACCAGCCAGTACCCCGCGTCGATCAGCGCCTGGACCGACGAGGTCTCCGCCCGCAGCGCGCAGCAGGCGGTCCGCAGCGCCCGCTCGGCGTGCTCCACCACCGCCCGTGCCAGCTCCTCCTTCGAACTGAAGTGGAAGTACAGCGCGCCCTTCGTCACCCCCGCCGCCGCGGCGATGTCCGCCAGCGTCGCGCCCGCGTAGCCGGACCGGTCGAACAGCTCCGCCCCTGCCGCGACCAGACGCCCGCGCGTCCGCTCCGATCTCTCCTGCACCAACCGGCCCTCCACTCCTCATCCTCACGCCCGCACACGCCAGGACCTCCACGGCGACCTCCGCCGTTCGTCACCGCTCCGCGGGGGCCGACCGGGGTCGGCACCGGGCCGTTGCCGCGCCGCCGGTGGAACGATCCCGTTCCCCCGCGGCTCCACGGCCGGCCGTGCCGATCGGTCGAACTCCCGCGCGTCGACGATGCCGTGACTGATGGTCACCAGGTAACCCCTCCGGTGATCTGCCGACGCATCCTTGGCACATTGGTTTGCCGGGCCGGTCGGTCCGGCGGCCGATCCGGTGGGCGCGCAGGTCCCGGCGCATCGTCCGGGGCGCCCGGGCGACGATCCCCGTGCGGACACCCCGCGCGCACCGGGCCGCCAGAAACGGGATGAGCGGTTTGTTCTTTGCCAAACCGGACGCGCTGTACGGTTCTGACCGGCGGCGGTGCCCTTGATCGGGAGCCGCCGACCGGGGCGCGGAGTCAGTGGGTGACGAGCCCCGCCACCGCGCGTTCGTCCCCGGCCCGGTCGGCGGCAGCGCGGGCCGCGGCCACCTCGGCGACCACCCGCGCACCCCGGTCGGCGCCCATCTCCAGCGAGGCCAGCACGCCCGGCACGGCCACGCTCGGCAGCAGGTGCTGGAAGAGGGCGGCGACCCGTCGTTCCAGGTCCGTCCGGCCGGAGAGCTTCTGCGACTGGATCTGCACGCCCGACCAGGCCGCCGTCACCAGCCAGGCGGTGTCGGCCGGCACGACGTGCGGCAGCAGTTCGCCCCGCTCCCCCGCGCCGGTGAGGAGCGCCTCGAACCGGGCGATCCACCCGGGGACGGCGCCGCCGCCCAAGTCCCCGAGGCCGTCCTGGCCCAACGACAGCCGGGCGCCCGCACTCAGCACCGTGTCACGCGGCATCAGATGCGCCACCACCATGCCGGTGTCGACGAACTCCTGGAGTCTGCAGGCCCGTTCGGGCACGGCGTCGTGGGCGAACTGCTCCTCCACCACCCCCTGTGCGAGGTCCCGCTTGGACGCGAAGTGGAAGTAGACCGCCCCCCGGGTGACGCCGGCGCGGGCCACCACCTCGCCGATCGTCGCCGCCTCGTACCCGCACTCGTCGAAGACCGATGCCGCCGCCTCCAGAATCAGCCGGCGCGTCCGCACCGCCCGCTCCTGCCGCACCACACGACCACCCCGCCCACCGCACCGATTGAACAAAACCAGACAGCCCGTATCTTAACCGGCGCTGATTCGCGTACCGAACATGCTGTTTTGGGTGGTGTCACGACCGGGCGGAGGGCGGCTGAGCGGGGCGGGCCGAGGCCGGCCGGTCGCGTGCGCCCTACGCCTCCTGCCCCGAAGCCTCCGAGACGTCCGAGACGTCCGAGACATCCGAGGCGTCCGAGAGCTGCGACGCCTCGGGGGTCACCGGTCGCGCCGCATAGCGGTTCCGCATGGCGGCGCCGGCCGCGGGGCCGGCCGTGAAGACGTACGCGTCGCTGTCGTCGAGCCGGCGGCCGGTCCTGGCGTCGACGACGACGGGTTCGACCTCCTCCCCGCTGTGCGCGTCGACGAGGATCATGCTGCGCTCCGCCGGCGCGAGGCGGGAGTTGCCCCAGGCGGCCAGGGCGACGATCACCGGCCGGAGCGAGTGCCCGAGCGCGGTCAGCACGTACTCGTGGCGGACGGGGTTGGCCTGGTAGGGCCGGCGCTCCAGCAGCCCGTCATTGACGAGGGTCTTCAGCCGGGTGGTGAGCATGCTGGAGGAGATGCCCAGGCTCTCCTGGAACTGGTCGAAGCGCGTGTAGCCGTCGAAGGCGTCATGGAGGATCAGCAAGGTCCACCATTCGCCGACGTGCTCCACCGTCGTGGAGAGCGGGCACTCCCGGTCCTCCAGCCTGATCCGGCTTGCCACGGTGACCGTCCTCTCGGTTACTGCTAAAGTCGAAGTTAGTAGCTTCTATTTTAGCAGTTTCAATGTCCGGCAGTACCGACGCGGGGCGATGCCCTGCCCGCCCCCATCCGGGAACAGCACCCGCCCCCGTCCGCACCCGACACCACCGTGAGGACCGTCATGTACGACAGCCAGCCCCGGACCATCACCCCGGACGCCCTGCCCCGGGTGATCACGCGCTACCTGGACGCGCACCGCGCCCACGACACCGCCTCCGCCGTCGCCGCGTTCACCCGCGACGCCACGGTGGTCGACGACGGGAACAGCTACGAGGGCGCCGCCGCGATCGAGCGGTGGCTCGATCGGGCCGCGACCGAGTTCACGTACACCATCCGCCTCACCGGCGCCCAGCAGGCCGACCCGTCCCACTACGTCGCCACGCACCACCTCGAAGGCGACTTCCCCGGCGGCACCGTCGATCTGCACTACCGGTTCGCGCTCCGCGACGACCTCATCGAACGCCTCGTCATCGAGCCCTGAGCCGGACCTGCGCTCAGATGGTTCCTGAACGTCAGGAATAACTGTACGAACGGGACTTTGGGGGACGGCCGGGCGACGACCAGGTCGAGCGCGGGAGGTGCCGAAGAGCCGCCGACCGTGGACGGGTCGTGGTACGAGAGGGTGGCCGGGGCGTCGGCGGGCGCTGCGGGGAACCGGACGCCCCTGAAGGCCGCGGCCCGACCCGCCCGTGCATTCCTCCCTCCGTGCGTTCGCGCGTGCGTGGGCGTGCGTGCGTGCATCCGTCCGGGTGAGCACGGCGTGCGACACCGGGAGGGAGCGCCTAGCGTGGCCCGGGGCACCACCGCCCGGCCCGCCGCCTCCCCCGGGCAGGCACGGCCGGCGCCGCGGGGCTCCGACCTCCGGCTCCGCATCCGTCCCCCTCAGGAGATTCCCGTGACCACGACGACCCCGCTGTCCGATCTCACCGGCGACTACGTCCTGGACCCGGCGCACACCCGGATCGGCTTCGTGGCACGCCACGCCATGGTGACGAAGGTGCGCGGCGCGTTCACCACCATCGAGGGCACCGCCCACCTCGACGGCACCGACCCGAGCCGCTCCACCGCCCAGGTGTCGATCACCTCCGAGAGCATCGACACCGGCAATGAGCAGCGCGACGGTCACCTGCGCACCAACGACTTCCTCGACGCGCCGAACCACCCGAAGATCACCTTCGCCTCGACGGGTGTCGAACAGCTGAGCAGCACCGAGTACCGGGTCAGCGGCGATCTGACCATCAAGGGCACCGCCCGGCCGATCACCATCGACTTCGAGTACACCGGCAACGCCCGCGACCCCTACGGCAACCTCCGGGTCGGCCTGGAGGGGTCGGTCACCATCAGCCGGAAGGACTACGGCATCACCTGGAACGCCGCCCTCGAAGGCGGCGGCGTCCTGGTCGGCGACAAGGTCGTGCTGGAGTTCGACATCTCCGCGATCAAGCAGGAGTGACGGCCGGACAGGAGTGCCCCCGGGCCTGTGGCGGAGACCCGCCACAGGCCCTCGGCATGCCCGGGACGGCGGACGCCAGGCGAACTCAACCAATCGGTTGAACAAGGCCCCCGAGCGGCGTAGCCTTGTACTCAACCAAACGGTTGCGAAGAGAAGCAGAGGTGCGCGATGGCCGCCGACCAGCTGTCCAGGGCGTTCGTCGCCCTGGCCGACCCGACCCGGCGCGACATCGTCGCCCGGCTCTCCGTGCGCGACGCCGGCGTCGGCGAACTCGCCGAGTCCTACGCCATGTCGATGCAGGCCGTCTCCAAGCACCTCAAGGTGCTGGAGGAGGCCGGGCTGGTGAGCCGCAGCCGGGACGCGCAGCGCCGGCCGTGCCACCTCGAACCCCGGGTGCTCGACCTCATGACGGTCTGGATCGAGCGGTACCGCCGGCAGGCCGAGGAGCGGTTCGACCGCCTGGACGCCGTCCTCGCGGCAATGGACGGCGAGCGGGACGAGACCGACCCACGGGACGAGACCGGCGGACGGGACAGGACCGACGCGCAGGACAGGACCGACGCGCGGAACGAGACCGGCGAGCGCCCGGGATCCACCGGACCGGACGCACCCGAGCAGAACGAAGGAGCAACGTCATGACCACCACCGACGACCGCCGGACCCGCATCGAGGCGGACCCGGCACTTCCCGTCATCCGCATCGTCCGCGAGTTCGACGCCCCGCCGGCCCGGGTGTTCCGCGCCTGGACCGAGCCCGAGCTGGTCGCGCAGTGGCTCGGCCCCAAGAACCGCGTGATGAGGATCGACGTCTGGGACGCCCGCACCGGCGGCAGCTACCGCTACTCGGCGCTGGCCGAGGAGGGCGGCACGGACGGGGAGGGACAGGCGGGCGAGGTGATCGCCTCCTTCTACGGCTCCTTCCACGAGGTCCGCCCGAACACCCGGCTCGTCCAGACCTTCACCTTCGAGGGCGTACCGGACGGCGTCTCCCTGGAGACCGTGGTCTTCGAACCGGTCGGCGAAGGCCGCACCCGGGTCAGCTCGCTCTCCCTCGTCGACAACCTGGCCACCCGCGACGCGATCATGGCCAGTGGGATGGACCGCGGCGTGATCGAGGGCTACGAGCAGCTCGACGCGCTCCTCGGCGCCGGCTGCCCCGGGCCCGCCCTGCGGGGCTCCGCGTGCCAGGACGCGGTCAGGAGAGCACCGCCACCGCCTCGACCTCGACGAGCTGGTCGGAGTAGCCCAGCACCGCGACGCCGAGCAGGGTGCTGGGCACGTCGTGGCTCCCCAGGTACGAGCGATAGACCTCCCACGCCTTCACCAGGTCGGCCTGGTCGGAGGAGGCGACGTACACGGTCGTCCGGACGAGGTCGGTCAGCGCGGCGCCCTCGTCCTCCAGCACCGTGATCAGATTGCGCATCACCTGGTGGGCCTGGCCCTCGAAGTCGCCCACCGCGACCGTCCGGCCCTCGGCGTCGAGCGGGCAGGCGCCCGCCAGCCAGAGCGAGCGGACCGGCGCGTCCACGGATGCGGCGTAGGCGTAGTCCACCGCCTGGGTGAGGCGGTGGTTGCGGATCAGCCGGACGGTACCGCTCATGGGGGCTCCGTAGGTCGAACGGGTGTTTCCCCTCATCGTCGGCACCCTGCTGATCACACGTCAAACCATTTGCCGGCCAACGGCGCTCGACGTCTCTCCCCGCGCCGCCCGCGCCCCTGCGCCCCCGCACTCCCGGTTCACCGTTGCGGGTGATGGCGGGTCGCGTCATCCGCCCCCGATCCTGGTACTCCACCGAGAAGAGGAGGTCCGCCATGGTGCTGCGACTGCCGGGCCGGGGTGTCGGCCGCCGCCACGTCCTGGGGCTGGCGCTGGGCGCGGGCGTCGTACCGGTGCTGGCGACCGCCGCGGCACGGGCGGCGCCGGCCGCGGCGCCGCCCGCCACCCTGGGCCGCCGGGTCGCCGAGGTGGCGGCCGCGCAGATCGGCGTCCCGTACGCCTGGGGCGGCGGTGACCGGCTGGGCGCGAGCATCGGCTTCTGCGACGAGGAGAACGGCTACCTGGACGGCGAGTGCCTCGGCGAGCACACCGTCGGCTTCGACTGCAGCGGGCTCGCCCTCTACAGCTGGTACCGGGCCAGCGACGGCACCGTCGACCTCGCCCACTACACCGTCGCGCAGTACCACCGCTCCGCCCCGGTCGCCCGGGCCGACCTGCTCCCCGGCGACCTGCTCTTCTTCTCGCGCCCGGGCGCGCCACTGCACCACGTCGGCGTCCACGCGGGCGATGGCGCGATGATCCACGCCGAGCGCACCGGCACCCTCGTCACCCGCCTCCCGGGCGTGTTCGAAGACCCGCGCTGGGCCGCCGAGTTCGCCGGTGCCCGGCGCCCGCAGGCGCTCGGCTGACCGACCGTCGCCCGGGCCGCCTCAGCGCGTCTCGGGCCACCTCGGGCCACCTCGGGCCACCTCAGGGCGCTCCCGGCAGGTCGTGGTGGACGCGGCGGAGCAAGTCGTGCAGGGTGCGGCGCTCCTGCGCGTCGAGCGGGGCGAGGATCTCGTCCTGCACCTCGCGGGCCTGGGCGTCCAGCTCGGCCAGGGCCGCCCGGCCGGTCGCGGTGATGCTGACCGAGACGCGCCGGCGGTCCGCCGTGTCGCGCACGCGCTCGACGCAGCCGGCGGCGGCCAGCCGGTCGGCGGCCTTGGCCATGTCGCTCGGGTCCACGCCGAGCCGCCGGACCAGGTCCCGCTGGGCGTGCGGCCCGAAGTCGGCCAGCGCGGCGAGCACCGCCATGTCCCAGAGCCGCAGGCCGCGTTCGGCCAGCCGTTCGGCCAGCCGGCTCCGGGCGGTCCGGCCGACCCGGGAGAGCAGGTAGGTGCTGAGGTCCAGCAGCGTGGGCGGGGTGGAGCTCTCGTCGGTCACGGGAGAAGTCTAGGGTCTGGTCCTATAGTGGGTGCCCACCTACTAATATCCGGTGATCGCCCCCGAGCCCAGGAGCCCTTGTGGACACCCCGTACAACCGCCTGCTCGTCTCCCGCTTCGCCGAGTGCTTCGGCTTCTACCGGGCGGTCCTGCCGCGCCTCACCGGCGCCGTCCTGGCCAAGGGCGAACCTGCGGGCCCGTACGCCAACTGGGAGGTCGACGACCGGGCCGTGCTCGCGCTGTACGACCGCGCGATGATGGCCGCCGCCCTGGGCACCGACGGGCTCCCGGCCCGGCCGCCGGCCGCCCAGGACGGCGCGATGCTGGTCTTCCGCGTCGACGACGTGGACGGCGCGCTCGCCTTCTGCCTCGGGCACGGCGGCACCC
This sequence comes from Kitasatospora sp. NPDC003701, assembly GCF_053587085.1. NCBI lineage: Bacteria > Bacillati > Actinomycetota > Actinomycetes > Kitasatosporales > Streptomycetaceae > Kitasatospora > Kitasatospora sp. NPDC003701. The sequence goes on along the minus strand of NZ_JBSFNM010000029.1, from coordinate 39,488 downwards.
CGGTGAGCGGGCCCACCGACCGCCCCGAGTGGGGCCCGAACCTGCGCAGCGCCCATCTGCGCGACCCCGACGGCCACCTGATCGAGCTGCAGTCCTACTGACCGCCGGCGCCGGATGCCCCCGACGGCCCCGACGCCCCGGGCGGGCCGGGCCCGGGGCGTCGGGGCGCCCTACTCCCCGGCCGGCGCCGCCGCCTCCCACAGCTGGGCGGCGAACGCCCCGACCAGGGCCCCGATCCGGGCCAGCGCCTCCTCGGCCGGCATGGGGTCGAGCCTGCGCCCGTCGCGCAGCCGCAGGGCCACCCGCTCGTCCGCCGCCTCCCTGGGCCCGATCACCGCCTGGTACGGGACCAGCCGGGCCTCCCGGATCCGCGCGCCCAGACTGCCGTGCTCGGGCCCGGCGACCTCGGCCCGCAGCCCCTGGTCGAGACAGCGCCTCCGCAGCTGCTCGGCCCGGGCGACCTCACCCTCGGAGACGGGCAGCAGGACCAGCTGGGTGGGCGCCAGCCAGGCTGGGAACGCACCGCCGTACAGCTCGATCAGATGCGCGACGACCCGCTCGACGCTGCCGATCACACTGCGGTGGACCATCACCGGCCGGTGCTTGGCCCCGTCGGCGCCGATGTAGTGCAGGCCGAACCGCTCCGGCTGGTGGAAGTCGATCTGCACGGTGGAGAGGGTGGACTCGCGCCCGGCGGCGTCGGCGATCTGGACGTCGATCTTCGGCCCGTAGAACGCCGCCTCCCCCTCGGCCGCCTCGAACGGCACCCCGGAGCGCTCCAGCACCTCGGTCAGCAGCGCGGTGGCCCGCTGCCAGAGCGCCGGGTCGGCCACGTACTTCCCGCCCTCGCCGGGCAGCGAGAGGCGGTAGCGGACGGGCCGGATCCCGAGCGCGCGATGCGCCTCGCGGATCAGCTCCAGCGCGGCCACCGCCTCGTCGGCGGCCTGCTCGGGGGTGCAGAAGATGTGCGCGTCGTTCAGCTGGATCGCCCGGACCCGGGTGAGCCCGCCCAGCACACCGGACAGCTCGGAGCGGTACATGCCGCCCAACTCCGCCATGCGCAGGGGGAGTTCGCGGTAACTGCGGGCCCGGGAGCGGTAGATCAGCGCATGGTGCGGACAGAGGCTGGGGCGCAGCACGACCTGCTCGGCCCCCAGGTCCATCGGCGGGAACATGTCGTCCCGGTAGTGCGACCAGTGGCCGGAGATCTCGTACAGCTCACGTTTGCCGAGCACCGGCGAGTACACATGGCGGTAGCCGGCCCGCTGCTCGCGCCCTCGGACGAACTCCTCCAGGGCGTGCCGGACGGCGGCACCGTCGGGCAGCCAGTACGGCAGACCGGCGCCCATCAGCGGGTCGGTGTCGAAGAGGTCGAGTTCGCGGCCGAGCCGGCGGTGGTCGTTCATGGTGGCGGTCTCCACTCGATTCTGCGGGGTGACGCCTGCGGTGGGGATCCGCAGGCGGCGCTCCGGGCCGAGCGGGCCGGGTACGACGAAGCCCCGGGGCGCTCGGCCCCGGGGCTTCGGACTAGGTCAGCAGTCAGCGCACCGGGACTCTCTCCGGCGTCGTCGTCAGGACGGCTGCAGCGCGCTTCATGTCTCCGACGGTAACAGGGCGACGACGCGTCCGGCGAGCGCTTTTCGCGGGGCCGGCGGGGGCGCGCTGTGCGGGCGGCGGGATCCGAACGGTTACCCGTGGGCGGCGATCCGCACCCTCGACCGCTCGGTGCACATCGTCGTCACCTCGTCCGCCCCACCGTCCACGAGGTCATCGGCCTGTGCACCGCCCTCGCCCCTGCCACCGCAGCCCTCGAGCTCTCCGACCGCCTCGCCGACATCTGACCCGCCGCCGCAGAAGGCCAGCCCCACCGGGTGGCGTTCGCTGCGTGTTCGGCTTCCCGGAACAAGGTGTCGGGCCGGCAGTTCACCGGGACAGCCACCCGTCCCTTCGCCGCGGAGGCTCCTCGATGCCGACGTCCAGCACCTCGTCGTTCCCCACCGCCCCGCGACACGCCGCTCCGCCGGACCATGACCGGCTCGGCACCTACTTGACCTGGCGCAGCACCTGACGCACGTCCGCCGGGACGGTCGCGGCCGGGACACGGGCGGTCAGGTCACTGCGTTCCGGGCGGTCGGGTCACTGCGGTTCCGGGCGGATTCCGGCACCGAACCGAGCGCTCGATCGTTCGCCCCGGCGCCGGTGGGTACCGGCACCGGGGCGAACACCGCAGACCGTGGCGACGGCGACGGCGGCAACCGGAAGGAGACGGCCAGGGCAGGACCCACAAGGGCGCCACCACGTCGGGGGCCGTTCGACCTGCTGCCGTCAGCACCGTCCTCGCGCCCCGTGGGGGCCCGGTACGAGGGCCTCAGCCCTCCGCTTCACCCCCGAGGCACTCGATCCTGCGATGGCCCGGAATCAAGCCGCCCAGATCTGGTCGGCAAAGTCGTTGCAGGGGTACTGCATCGCGGCGGTACCCACGGTGGTGCCCTGTGCGGTCAGGCACATGCCGCTGTTGACATTCCTGTACCGCACCGCTCCGTTGTGAAACGGAACAAGCTCGGCACTCCACAGCTGGTCCCTGAGGTCGGTGCAGTTGTAGATGAATGCCGTGCTGTTCTCGGCACCGCCCTGTACTGTCAGGCAACCCGTTCCGTACGTATTCTTGAAATACTTGTTGCGGATCACGCCCGTGTTGCCCGCCTGGGGCACGGCCCAACTCTGGTCGTCGAAAGGGTTGCACTGGACGAGGGTCGCCGTCGAGCCGTAGGCACCGTTCGCCGGAACAGCCAAACACCTCCCCTGACCGACCCACGTCGAGAGGTAGTGAATGCCCGGAGGGTCGATGACACTGTCGGGAGCGCCACCCACCGCCGCCGCCGGTGCCACGGGAGCGAGAAGGCCTCCGACAATTGCCGGAAATGCGATCAGGCCAAGAATCTTCTTGCGCACAAAATCCCCCTTTTGTGACAGGAGAGACACTCCGCTCCCCCCGGGAATCAGGCTAGCAAGCCGCTCTTCCGAACGGAAGATTGCACACGTCCCGCATCGGTTGATTCAGGTCGTATGTCTCGCAATGTCACGCGAGTCCGTCCCGCTACCTGCCACGGCAATTGACCCTGATTTCCTTGGTCTTCCCGCGAAACCGCGGCCGAGCGTTCACTGGACCGACCTCGGCCTCCCCGGGACACCGCCCGGTACGACTAGACGTGCAGGGTGCCGTCCAGGACGGTGACCGCGCTGCCGGTGAGGTGGACGCGGTCACCGTGCAGGGCCGTTCGGACCAGGCCCGTGCGGGCGGACACCTGGAGGCCGGCGAGCCGGTCGCGGCCCAGGCGCGCCGACCAGTACGGGGCGAGCGCGGTGTGGGCGCTGCCCGTGACCGGGTCCTCCGGGATGCCCCGGGCGGGCGCGAAGAAGCGGGAGACGAAGTCGTACGCGGCGCCGCCGTCCCGAGCGGCCGGCGCCGTGACGATGATGCCGCGCAGGCCCTCACGGAGCGTCAGGGCGGCCACCTCCGCCAGTCGGGGGGCCAGCGCGCGAACGGCGGCTTCGTCCGGCAGGACGGCCAGCAGGTCACCCAGCCGACCGGTGTGCCGGGTCGACTCGGGCTCGACCGTCAGCGCCTCGGCCAGTCCCTCCGGCGCGGGGACCTCCGTGCCGGGCGCGGCCGGGAAGTCCAGGGTGATGGCGCCGGTCCCGTCGGTGTGCGTGACGAGGACCCCGTGGTGCCGGCTGCCGAACCGGACGGTGCCGAGGGTCCCCCGCTCGGTGCGGAGGGCGTGTGCCGTGGCCAGGGTGGCGTGGCCGCACAGGGTGGCCTCGACGACGGGGGTGAACCAGCGGATCGCCCAGTCGGCCTCGGCATCGCCGGCCAGCGGAAGGGCGAACGCGGTCTCGGAGTGGTTCAGTTCGGCGGCCACCTGCCGCATCCAGCTGTCGTCCGGCCACTCCCCCGCCGGCAGGAGGCACACACCTGCCGGGTTTCCGGCGAACGGACGGTCGGTGAAGGCGTCGATCACGTGAATGCGCATGCCGGGACGATAGGCGGCGCCTCCCGCGGCCCACCATGGCCAATCGAAGGTGATTGGCCATGGTCCGGCCCGCAGGGCACCGGGCGGCGGTCCCGCCATCCGGTGCCCTGCCCGTGCGGCCGCGGTCCGGCCCGCGCCCGCGCCCGCGCGCGCGTCACATGTTGATCATGTGACCGGCCAGGCCGTGGATCGCCTCCTTGACCGCCTCGCCGAGGGTCGGGTGGGCGTGCACGTTGCGGGCCACCTCGTGCACGGTGAGATCCCACTGCTGGGCCAGGGTCAGCTCCGGCAGCAGCTCGGTGACCTCGGGGCCGATCAGGTGGGCACCCAGCAGCTCGCCGTGCTTGCCGTCGCTGATGACCTTGACGAAGCCGATCGGGTGGCCGAGGCCGTGCGCCTTGCCGTTGGCGGTGAACGGGAATTTGGCGACCTTGACGTCGTAGCCCAGCTCGCGGGCCTGCGCCTCGGTGTAGCCGAAGCTGGCGATCTGCGGCTGGCAGTAGGTCGCGCGCGGGATCATCGCGAAGTCGAGCTCCATGGTCTCGGCCCCGCCGATGGTCTCGGCGGCGATCACGCCCATCGACTCGGCCGCGTGGGCCAGCATCAGCTTGGCCGTGACGTCACCGATCGCGAAGATGTGGTCGACGCTGGTACGGCCCCGGCCGTCGACGTCGATGGCGCCCCGGTCGGTGAGCTTCACACCGGTGTTCTCCAGGCCGTAGCCGTGCACCCGGGGTGCGAAGCCGATCGCCTGGAGCACCTTGTCGGCCTCCAGCACCTGCTGCTGCCCGTCGCGGGTGACGGTGACCTTGACCTTGGCGGCCGGGTCGCTGTCGTCGATCGACTCCACCCGGGTCGAGGTGAGCACCTCGATGCCGAGCTTGCGGTACTGCTTGCCGAGCTCGGCGGAGACCTCGGCGTCCTCCAGCGGCACCATCCGGTCGAGGAACTCGACGATGGTGACCTTCACGCCGTAGTTGTGCAGCACGTAGGCGAACTCGACGCCGATCGCGCCGGCGCCCGCGATGATGATGCTGCCCGGCAGCTCCTCGGTGAGGATCTGCTCCTCGTAGGTCACCACGCGCTCGCTGAGGCTGGTGCCGGGCAGCAGCCGGGTGGTGGCGCCGGCCGCGATGATGCAGTGGTCGAAGGTGACGACCTCGAAGCCACCGCCGGTCAGGGCGACCTGGAGGGTGCGGTCGTCGACGAAGGTGCCCCGGCCGTCGTACTCGGTGATGCCGTTCTTCTTCATCAGGTAGTGGACACCCTTGACCCGGCCGTCGGCGACGGTCCGGCTGCGGCGGAACGCCTCGCCGAAGTCGAAGCTCACCGTGCCCTCGACCTTGATGCCGAAGGTCTTGGCCTCCTTGGTGAAGATGTGCGCCAGCTCGGCGTTGCGCAGCAGTGCCTTGGAGGGGATGCAGCCGACGTTGAGACAGACCCCGCCCCAGTACTTGGCCTCGATGACGGCGGTCCGCAGGCCCAGCTGGGAGGCGCGGACGGCGGCGGTGTAGCCGCCGGGGCCTGCGCCGAGGACGACGACGTCGTAGTGCGTGCTCATGATGCTGACTCCTCCGAGGGTGTCACGGTGACGTGATCTCGGTGCCATGGTGTCAGGAGGCCCGGCGGCGCACTCATCGGCCCCGGCCGATCGGCCGCCGTCCGGGTACGACCCGGCGACCCGGGGCACGGAACGGCAGACCGGAGCAGGTCAGGGCGGCACGGAGGGCGGCACGGCAGGGCAGCGCGGAAGGGCGGCACGGCAGGTCGGCGCGAGGCCGGGGCCCCGCCCGGCGGCGGGGCCCCGGGTGGTCAGGCCGCGACCTCGTGGGCGTGGCCGTCCTGGAGGCCGCCGCCGCTGCCGGCCTGGCCGTCGGTGTGCTGCGGCGTCACCGGCGCGTGCAGCGAGGAGAGGTCCCAGGCGTAGGTGCCGACGGCGTCGGCGATCACGTCGATGTTGACGTCGAAGGCCTTCATGTCGAGGTTGCGCAGGTCGTCGCAGGCCTTGTGGTAGCACGTGTCGAACGCCACCCCGGCGGTGCCGCCGTAACGCGCCGCCTGCGCCGCGGACTTGATCACCTCGGCGCCGGTGTCGGTGCCGCCGGCCGGGATGCCGGCGTCGATGAAGGGGCCGTAGTCGGAGCGGCCGGTGAAGTCGGTGCCCTCGTGCGGCAGGCCCCGGCGGTCCAGGTAGTCGGTGATGTGCCGCTCCAGCTGCGCCGAGCCGTCCGGGCCGGGGCCGGAGCCGACGTGGTCGGAGTCGTCGCCGTCGTAGACGAACTGGGCCGAGTTGGGCGAGGCGATCATGTCGAAGTTCAGGTAGAGCTTGATCTTCTTCTGCTCGGCCTCGGAGAGTGACGCCACGTAGGCCTCGGAGCCCTTGAGGCCGAACTCCTCGGCGGACCACCAGGCGAACCTGACCTTGTTCTTCACCGGCCGGTTGCCCAGGTTCTTCGCCACCTCCAGGACGCCCGCCGAGCCCGAGCCGTTGTCGTTGATGCCCGGGCCCGCCACCACGGAGTCGAGGTGCGAGCCGATGACGACGGTGTTCGCCGGGTCGCCGCCGCGGGTCTCCGCGATGACGTTCCAGGTCTTGCGCTTCTCCATGAAGGTGCGGATGTCCAGGCCGACGGTGACCGGGCCGGCCGCGGCCTTGGCGACCAGCGCCTCGCCGGCCGCCTTGGTGATCCCGCCGGTCGGGAGCCGGCCGGCCGTCGGCTCCCCGAGGGTGCCGTTGAGGTCGCCTTCGGTGTTGTTGTACACGATCGCGCCGAGCGCGCCCGCGTCCGCCGCCGCGGCCGCCTTGACGGCGAAGCTGCAGCCGCCGCGCTTGATCAGCGCGATCCGGCCGGTGAACGCGCCGGCCGCGTAGTCGCCCGCCTCGCAGCCGGTGGTGTCGTCCGCCGGGACGACCGCGAGCGGGGCCGTCAGACCGCCCTCCGGGCCGCCGACGGAGTACGTCATGGCGATCACCGGCACGTCCTCGGCCTGCGGCGACACCACGCTGAGCCGCTGCGAGAGCGCCTGGAAGAAGGTGTACTCGAACTCCTGCTTCGACACCTTCAGCCCGGCCTGGCGGGCCTGCTCGTACACGTAGCGGGCCGACTCGTCGTGGCCGCGCGAGCCCGCCACCCGGTTGCCGCCGTTGCGGTCCGCGATCCGCTGAAGCGCCGCCAGCGTCCGGTGGGCGCTGCCCGCGCTGCTCTCGTCGACCAGTCGGGCGGCCAGCTTGGCGCCCTTGCGGCCGGGGTCCGGATCGGCCGCGGCGCTCCCGGTACCGACCAGCAGCAACGGGGTCACCAGGGCCGCCACCGCCAGCGCGGAGCTCGCGACCCGACGGGTCCGGGCAGTCCCCGGGCGGGGTGAGGCGGTCGGGCGGCTGGTCCGAGCATTCACGGCAAGTCCTTCCGAGAGTCCATGGAGATCCCGATTTGACATGCTCGGCGCCACATTTCCAACCCTGACGCGAAAGCTGACCGGATGCGGACATCCGACAGCGCGGCGATCCTGGAGGGGTGGGGCCGTCTCATCCAGGAGTGTGACCGAATGTCCATGATCGACAAGATCAAGCAGATGCTGAAGGGCCACGAGGACCAGGCCGACAAGGCCGTCGACAAGGCGGGTGACACCGTCGACCAGCGGACCCAGGGCAAGTACAGCGGCCACGTCGACACGGCTCAGGAGAAGGCCAAGGAGCAGTTCCGCGACCAGCCGCCCCAGTAGCCCGCCGGCACCGCCCGGCCACCCGTCGAACCGGTACCCCGGTCCGGAGTGCGCGACCACGCGCACACCGCGGCCGGGGTTCCGCACGTCCGCGCCCGGGGTAGCCGAGCACCCCGAGCACCTCGGGCCCCCCGTCGGACACCCCGTCGGACACTCCGTCGGATCGTCCCCCGGGAGCCCCTCCGGAGGCCTTCCGGCCCCCTCCCACCAGGAGGGCTTTACACACTCATTACTATTGGCACGGTAGCGCTTCCGCGTGTCGCACGCGGTGCGGCGCCGGCCGGCCCGTCGGGGGCCGCCGGTCGCCCGCCGGGCCGGCCCTGTTCCGGCAGCTGTCGCGCACGCCAGCGGGAAGCCCTGACGAGAGGACAGCCGCCGTGTCGATCCCCCGTGTCCGGACCACTCCCCTGCCCGGCGTCGGCGTCCAGTACGACCTCACCACCCGAGAACAACGGCACCTGTCCGTCATCGCCCACCGGGACGGTTCACGCAGCCTCAACGTCTACCGCTCGGACGACCCCGACGCCTGCGCCCAGGCCTTCCGGCTGACGGCCGAGGAGTCCACCGCCCTGGTCGACGCCCTGACACCCGCTCACCACAATCCCGGCCTGCTGCACACCACCGACCTGGGTCTGGTCGCCGAGCGCCTCCCCGTCGACGGCACCTCCCACTGGAACGGCCGGCTGCTCGGCGAGACCCGGATGCGCACCGCGACCGGCGCCTCGATCGTCGCCGTGCTGCGCCGCACCGGTGCCGTGCCGTCCCCCGCACCCGACTTCCGCCTGGCCGGCGGCGACATCCTGATCGTGATCGGCACCCGCGAGGGCGTGGACGCCGCCGCCGCGATCCTGGGCAGGGAGTGATCGGATGCACACCGCGACCGTCTTCATCGAACTCGGCTCGGTCATCCTGGTGCTGGGCCTGCTCGGCCGAATAGCCGGCCGGTACGGGTTCTCACCCATCCCGCTCTACCTGCTCGGCGGACTGGCCTTCGGCAAGGGCGGGCTGCTGCCGCTCAGCGCCAGTGAGGAGTTCGTCGCCACCGGCGCCGAGATCGGCGTCGTCCTGCTGCTGCTGATGCTGGGTCTGGAGTACACCGCAGCCGACCTGGTGACCAACCTCAAGGCCCAGTACCCGGCCGGTGCCGTCGACTTCCTGCTCAACGCGCTGCCCGGCGCGGCGGCCGCACTGCTGCTCGGCTGGGGCCCGGTCGCCGCCGTGGTCCTGGCCGGCGTCACCTGGATCTCGTCCTCCGGGGTCATCGCCAAGGTGCTCGGAGATCTCGGCCGGCTCGGCAACCGGGAGACCCCGGTGATCCTCAGCATCCTGGTGCTCGAGGACCTGGCGATGGCCGTCTACCTGCCGATCCTGACCGCGCTGCTGGCCGGCGCCGGGCTGCTCGCCGGCTCGATCACCCTCGCCATCGCGCTCGCCACCGCCGGCGCCGTGCTCTTCGTCGCGCTCCGCTACGGCCGGGTGATCTCGAAGTTCGTGTCGCACGACGACCCGGAGAAGCTGCTGCTGGTCGTCCTCGGGCTCACCCTGCTGGTCGCCGGCCTCGCGCAGCAGCTCCAGGTGTCGGCGGCGGTCGGGGCCTTCCTGGTCGGCATCGCCCTCTCCGGCGAGGCCGCCGAGGGCGCGCACACCCTGCTCAGCCCGTTGCGGGACCTCTTCGCGGCGGTCTTCTTCGTCTTCTTCGGGCTCAGCACCGACCCCACCAGCATCCCGCCCGTGCTGCTGCCCGCGCTGCTGCTGGCCCTGGTCACCGCGCTCACCAAGGTGGCCACCGGGTACTGGGCCGCCCGCCGGGCCGGGATCGCCGAGCGCGGCCGCTGGCGGGCCGGCGGGGCGCTGGTCTCGCGCGGGGAGTTCTCGATCGTCATCGCCGGACTGGCCGTCACCGCGGGCATCGAACCCGAGCTCGGTCCGTTCGCCACCGCGTACGTGCTGATCCTGGTGGTCACCGGACCGCTCGCCGCCCGGTACACCCAGCCCGCCGTGGAGCGGCTCGCAGCGCTGCGCGGGCGTGGGCATGCGCGGGGGCCCTGGACACCCGCCGTCCAGGACGCGCCGGCCGTCGAACGGCTGCCGGGGACCGAACGGCTGCCGGCGGCCGACCCGGAGGACGGCGCGGCGCCGGAAGGTGCCGCACCGGGGGGTGGCGCGCCGGACGGGCTCACGCGTGACGGGATCGGACAGGACGGGCTCGCGCGTGACGGGCTCGCGCAGGAGCAGCCGGCCAACGGGCTTCCGCGCTGACCACGGCCCCGGGGCGGATCAGCGGGCCCGATCCGCCCCGGGGCCCCGGGGTCCGCTCACACCGCCGCCTCCGGCCCCGCCGCCGGGTGGGCGGCCCGGTCCACCCCGCGGTCCGCCCCGGACTCGGGCCGGGCACCGCAGTTCTCGCACGGCTCCGGCCCGCTCCGCTCCCGCAACCGCCCGCACTCCGGGCAGACCCGGTCCAGCCAACACGCCGGTTCGCCGCCCTCGTCCATACCGCCGATTCTGCCCGGCCCACCCCCGCGCCGGCGAGTAGACACTGTCTACGCCGCCCTGGTAGACAGTGTCCATGAACGATCAGGACACGGGCCTGCGCGCCCGACTGGTGGCGGCCGGCGTCGAGCTGGTGACCGGCGAGGGCGTCCACGCACTCACCCTGCGCGAGATCGCCCGCCAGGCCGGCGTCTCGCACGGCGCGCCCCGTCGCTACTTCGCCACCCACGTCGAGCTGCTGTCCGCCATCGCCCGGCACGGCTTCGACGAGCTGGCCGCCGCACTCGCCCACGCGGACGACACCGCGGGCACCGGGCCGCGCGAGCGGCTCGCCGCACTCGCCCGCGCCTACCTCGACTACGCGGCCGCCGCGCCCGGCATGTTCGAGCTGATGTTCCGTCACGACCTGCTGGAGGGCAGCGGCATCGGCCTGCGGCAGACCAGCCTCCCGCTCTTCGGGACCTTCACCCGCCTGGTCGCCGAGGTGCGGCCGCCGAGCGGTGCGGAGTCCGCGGCCGTCGCCGGTGCGCTCTGGGCCAATCTGCACGGCCTCGCCCAGCTCCGGGCCTGGGGCAGCCTGCAACTCGCCACCGGCAGCGACGACATCGAGCCGCTGCTGCGCGCCGCGCTGACCGCCCACCTCGGCCCGGAGGCCCGGTGACCACCTCCGCGCGCCAACGCCTCACCCTCGCCGGAAGCATCACCGGCGCCTCGATCGTGGCGCTGGACGGCACCGTGCTCACCGTCGCCCGGCCCACGATGCAACACGACCTGAACGCCTCCTTCACCGCCGTGCAGTGGACCAGCACCGCGTACCTGATCGCGGTGGCCAGCCTGCTGGTCTTCGCAGGGCGGTTGGGCGACCGCTACGGCCACCAACGCGTCTTCGCCATCGGCGTGCTGGGCTTCGCCGCGACCTCGGCCGCGATCGGCCTGGCGCCCGGCGTCGGCTGGGTGATCGGCCTGCGCGTCGCCCAGGGCGTGGCGGGCGCCCTGCTGCAGCCGGCCACCCTGGGCATGCTGCGGGCGGCCTACCCGGCCGACCGGCTCGCCATGCCGATCGCCCTGCGTACCAGCGCGATCGGGCTGGCGGCCGCGGCCGGGCCGGTGGTCGGCGGGGCGCTGACCGCCCAACTGGGCTGGCGCGCCGTCTTCTTCCTCACCGTCGCGCCCGCCGTGGCAGCCGGACTCGCCGCCCTGGCCGTACGGATTCCGCAGCCGCCCACCGACCGGGCCGCCGGCTCCCCGCGCTCGCTCGACCTGGCGGGCGCGGGCCTGCTCGCGGCCGCGCTGGTCTGCCTGGTGCACACCCTCGTCGGCGTGCCCGAGCACGGCTGGACGGCCACCACCCGGCTCGGCCTCGTCGCCGCCGCCCTGCTCGGCTTCGCCTTCCTCCACCAGCAGCGACGTGCGGCGCACCCGCTGCTGCCGCCGAGGGTGATCGCGTCGCCCACGGTCGTGTCGGCGCTCGGGGTGCTGCTGACCGCGTCCGCGGCGCTCTTCGGGACGCTGTTCCTGGCCACCTACTTCCTCCAGGACGTACTCGGCCTGGACCCGTTCCAGTGCGGGCTCCGGGCGCTGCCGCTGGCCGTCACCATGGTGGCCGCCGCCCCGGCCTCCGCCGTGCTGATGCGCCGCCACGGGGCCCGTGCCACGGCCGGCGCGGGGATGCTGCTGGTCACGCTCGGCGCCGTGCTCGCCGCCCGGTTCGACGGGTCGTCCGGCGCCGTCGCGATCGGCAGCAGCTTCCTCCTCCTGGGCACCGGGTTCGGCACGGTGATGGTCACCGCCACCGCCGTACTGGTCCGCGACGCCGCGGTGGCCGACGCGGGCGTCGCCGGGGGGCTCCAGCAGACGGTGATGAACATCGGCCCCACCCTCGGCACGGCGGCCGCGACCCTCCTGAGCGCGGGACGGCCGCTCGTGACCGCCATGGGCCCGGCCCTGCTCGCCCTCGCGGCCACGGCGGCCGTCGGCGCCCTGCTCACCACCCGGCTCCCGGCGCGGCCCCGGGCGGCGGTCACCGAGGTGCGGCAGCCGGGCTGACCGTGCGGGCCACAGAGCCTTCCCGGCAGGCGAGTTGGCGGCAGCACCGGGGGCGGGTGTCATTCCACCGGCGCCCGCAGCCGGTCGACCCCGGCACCCGGTCCGACCGGTTCCGACGGCACGGACATCACGGACGACACGGACGGCTCCTCCGACGGTTCCGACGGTTCCGACGGCCCGACCGCCGGTGCGGGCCGTCGGCGGTTCGTCACCAGCAGGCGCATCAGGCCCAGCTGGGCCACCGCCCCGAGCGCCATGCCGGCCCAGAGGCCGTCCACACCGAGCGGGCCCGACAGCGCCACGCCGGCCACGAGTTGGACGGTGAGCCCGAGCAGGACGGCCACCACCAGCGGGCGGCCCGCGCCGGTGGCCTGGAACACGCCGCCGAGCGCCACCACCAGGGCGTAGGGCAGCAGATAGAACCCGGTCATCCGCAGGAAGCCGACTGACTGGGCGGCCACCGCCCGGTCCTCGGTGAACAACGCGGTGACCGGCACCGCCAGCGCCGCGCAGAGCACGGCGGCGCCCGCGCCGAGGGCTCCGGCCAGCCGGGCGGTGTCGCGGCCCAGGGTGCGCAGCCCGGCCGTGTCACCCGCGCCGGTGAGCCGCGCAGCCTCGATGGCGGCGGCCTGCCGTACGGCGTAGAAGGCCATCGTCACGATCAACAGCACGCGGTAGCCCACCCCGTAGCCGGCCACGGCCGGGACGCCGAAGGCCGCGACCAGGCCGAGCTGCGCCGTGCCGACGCCCATCCGGGCGGTGAAGTCGAAGCCGAACGGCGCGCCGGCGGAGACGATCCGGCGGGACTCCGGGAGCAGCCCGCCCGCCGGGGCGGCCAGCCGGTGCCGCCGCCGGAGCAGCACCGTGACGGCGAAGGCCGCGGCACGCGAGGCGGTCAGCGCCACGGCCGCCCCCGTCACGCCAAGGGCCGGGAGCGGTCCGGCGCCGAAGATCAGCAGCGGGTCCAGGACGAGCAGCAGGGCGCTGCTCAGCAGGGCGATCCGCATCGGCGTCCGGGTGTCACCGGTGCCCTTGAAGAGTTCGTCGGCCACCCGCTGGCCGAAGAAGAGGCCGACGGCGGGGAAGGAGACCGCGAAGTAGTCCGCGGCGAACCCGGCGGCGGGGCCGTCCAGGAAGGCGTTCGCGATCGGGTGGCGCAGCAGGAAGCCGGTCGCGGCGAGCACCAGGCTGCCGCCGGCACAGAGCCGCCAGGCCGCCCGCGCGGTACGCCCGGCCGCCGCGAGGTCCGCGGCGCCGACGGCGTGCGAGATCCGCACGATGGTGCCGGAGCCGACCACCAGGACCAGGCCGAGCAGCAGGTTCTCGACGGTGCCCGCGAGGGTGACGGCGGCGACGGCGGACCCGCCGAGCCGGCCCACCCAGTACGTCCCGATGACCGAGGCGACCACCCCGGACAGGAGCCCGGCGTAGACCGGGCCCGCCAGTCCGATCAGCCTCGACAGGTGTCCTCGCACGGTCGCTCCCCCGGTTCCGTCGGCTCCACGGCCCGGTCGGCCTGCTCGGCCGCTCGCCCGCGTCCCGCCCTCTCGCTGTCCCGCTATCTCGAATAGAGATACCTCGTTTCGATGCACATCGGCAAGAGGTAGCATGACGGCCGGACGGATCGCGCGACGACGGAAGGGGGCTGTCCCGGTGCTCACCCTCGCGATCCTCGGCTTCCTGTACGACGAGCCGCTGCACGGCTACGAGTTGAAGTCACGGATCACCGGCCTGACCGGTCATGTCCGACCCGTCAGCGACGGCGCGCTCTACCCCGCCATCACCCGGCTGGAGAAGGCCGGGCTGCTGGAGCGCCGCACTGAACCGGGCAGCGGCGCCGTGCCGCGGCAGGTCCTGGAGCTCACCGCCCAGGGCCGGGCCGAACTGGAGCGCCGCCTGGCCGACCCGGCCGAGGTCGAGATCTCCGACCAGATCCGCTTCTTCGCCGTCGCCGCCTTCCTCGACCGCCTCACCGACCCCGCCGCGCAGGCCGCGGTGCTGCGGCGCCGGCTGGCGTTCCTGGAGGCGCCGAGCAGCTTCTTCTACGACGCGCAGGGCCGGCCGGTCACGGCGGAGCAGGAGCCCAGCCCGTTCCGGCGGGGCATGCTGCTGGTCGCACGCGCGTCCGGCGCCGCCGAGCGGGCCTGGCTGGCCGAGACGATCGCCGGGCTGGAACGCGGCCGGCCCTCCTGAGGCGGGGGCGGCCTGCCCGGGGACGGTCCCGGGGCCGCCGTGCCGGACTCCGGTCCGGGCCTGCCCGGCCCGGTCGCCGAGGGCCCGTGAGGGGCCGGTGCGCAGGAGTGCGAAAAGGCCCGTCGAATCCCGTTCCGGGCCTGGCGCAACGGGGTGTTGTCGTCGCTATGATGATCCGCCTCACACCATGGCGCCGCCGCGGGGTGAACCGTACGCGCCGGGCCATGCCCGCACCCCTGGAGGCCGCCGTGCCCACTGCCGACACCGGAACCGCCCGCCCGCAGCACCTGACGCGGGACGGCATCCCCGGCTGGTTCTTCAAGGTCGACCAGGAGGCCTTCGCCCACTTCCTCGCCGGGCAGAGCGCGGCGGGCCAGACCGGCGACATCCTCGAACTGGGCACCTACCTCGGCCGGAGCGCCGTCCTGCTCGGCGACCACCTCCGGCCCGGCGAGCAGCTGACCGTCTGCGACCTGTTCGACTCCGAGGCGGGCGACGCCGACAACGCCGCCGAGATGACGATGTCCTACCGCAAGACCCTGACCAGGAGCGCCTTCGAGGCCAACTACCTCAAGTTCCACCCGCAGTTGCCGGTCATCGTGCAGGCCCCCACCTCGGTGCTGGCCGACCGCCGCATCCCGGACGGCAGCTGCCGCTTCGTCCACGTCGACGCCTCGCACCTCTACGAGCACGTCGCCGGGGACATCGAGGTGGCCCGGGCGGCACTGGGCGAGAACGGCCTGGTCGTGCTCGACGACTACCGCTCGGAACACACGCCCGGTGTCTCGGCGGCGGTCTGGCAGGCCGTGTTCACCGGCGGGCTCCGGCCGGTGCTGCTCACCCCGATGAAGTTCTACGGCACCTGGGGGGACGCCGAGGCGCTGCAGCGGGTGCTGCTCGACCGGGACTGGCGGGCCGGCGGCTACAACGTGGACGAGGACTCCATCGCCGGGGCGCGGGTGGTGCGGCTGAAGTACCCGGTCAAGCCGGGCTCGGCCCAATCGCGCTCGGCCTCGCGGCGCCTGGCGCTGGACCTGCTGCCGCCGGTCGCCACCCGTGCGACCAGGCGCCTCCTCCAGGCGCTGCGCAGCCGCCGGGCCGCCCGGCCGGTGGTCCGGACCGGCTGATCCGCCGCGCTGTCGGGCGTTGGTCCGGCGGGGCCGGGTTCGACCCCGCCCGGTACCCGGCCCCGGCGGAGGGCGGTGTCGCCCCCGGTCGGTAGGGTGTCGCGATGCACCCGACCGACGCCCTGCCGACCCGCTCCGAGCTGCCCGGATGAGCGCCTTCGTGCCGCCCGAGCCGCCCGCCTTCGCCACCGCCTCACCGCGCGAGCGGACCGCGCGGATCGTCACGGAGACCCTGGCCCCCGCGCATCTGGTCATCGCCCTGCTGCTGCTCGTCGGTGCGCACAGCACCGCGGGCTGGTCGGGGACGGGCTGGGGGCTGCTGGCCGCACTGTTCTGCGGGGTGGTGCCGTTGGGCATCATCGCCCTCGGGGTGCGGCGCGGCACGCTGACCGACAAGCACATCCGCGTACGCCGTCAGCGCGTCGTCCCGATGGCCGCCAGCCTGCTGTCGGTGGTGGCGGGTGTGGCGCTGCTGTACGCGCTGGACGCTCCGGCGGAGGTCGGCGCGCTGGTCGTCGCGATGCTGGCCGGTCTGGTGTCGGCGCTGGCCGTCACGGTGGGGTGGCAGATCTCCCTGCACAACGCCGTGGCCGGCGGCGCCGCGATGATCCTGGTGCTGGCGTTCGGCCCGGCCGTGCTGCCCGTGGCGGCCGCCGCACCGGCGGCGGTGGGCTGGTCACGGCTGGTGCTGAAGGCCCACACCCCCGCGCAGGTACTCGCCGGGACGGCGCTCGGCGGCGTCTGCGCGCTGGTGTTCACGCTGCTGCGCTGAGCCCCCGCGCCCCGGCCCGGCTCCGGGCGCCTCCGGTGTCCCGATCGCCCCGGCCGCCACCGCCGTTCCCCGATAGGGTCGGCGGGTCGCTGCCGGGCCGGACCTTGAGGAGGTTCCCGTGGAGCCGTTCACGCTGCCGGACACGGAGCAGTTGCCCGAGGCGCTGCTCGAACTCGCCGTCCCGTTCGAGGAGGTGAACGCCGTCCTCGCCGCACGCACCGGACTGGCCCGGGACCGGGGGCTGCGGGCCGCCTTCGACGAGGCCCTGCGCGAACAGTCGGCGGCGGTCGGAACGGTCGGGCGGTCCTCCGGGCTCCGCGGCGATCGGCCGACCGGGTTGGAGGGCGTCGGGCACCTCATGACCCTGCTCTTCGTCGCCCTCGCCCCGCACACCCGGGCGTACCACCGCGCGCTCGGGATCAGCCCGGCGGTGACCCGGACGACGCTGGCCGACCTCGGCCGCCAGCTGGTGGTGAGCCGCCGGCGGGGCCACCCCGGCGGACTGCGCAACCCCGCCTGGCTGACCCTGCACTTCCGGGGCGAGCTCTTCCAGCTCGGACGGCTCCAGTTCCAGCGCAAACGGCTCACCGGGCCGGACGCCGAGGCGGCCGCCGAAGCCGGTTTCGGCCCCTGGTGCCTCCAGATCCACATCGCCGACCACTGCGGTCCGCTCTCCCCCGAGGCCTGCGACCGCGCGCTCGCCCGGGCCCGCGGCTTCTTCGCCCGGCACTTCCCCACCGAGCCGTACCCGGCGGCGTGCATCTTCTCCTGGCTGCTCGACCCCCAACTCGGCCGCTACCTGCGGGCGGAGTCCAACATCCTCCGCTTCCAGCAGCGGTTCACCCCGCTGCGCCCGCCCGGCGAGCCGGAGGACGACAACCCGCTCCGCTACGTCTTCGGAAGCGCCGGCCGCCCGCTGGACTCCCTGCCCCGGGACACCCCGCTCCAGCGCGCCCTGATCGACCACCTGAGCGCGGGCGGCCACTGGTACGTCGTCAGCGGGTGGCTGAACCTCGACGGGGACCGCGACTGACGCGGACCCGGGTCCGCCGGGCCGCCGGCTTGCCGACCGACGCCCGGTTCACCACCTGGGCCGCAGCACGGCCGCGGTGATCGGCGACCGCCCGTTCCTCACCCGCCGCCTGCGCGGATGGACCCTGCTCAGGGCGGTCGCGCCGGACGAGCCGTGGACCGCCCGGGAACTCACCGGCGCGGCGGACCGGTTCCGGCGCACGGCCTCGGCCGAACGGATCGCGACCTCGACCTCGACCTCGACCTCGACCTCGGCCTCGACCTCGACCGACGCCCTCGGTCTGCCCGCCGAACGGGGGCGGACCCGCCGCGTCCGCAACGCGGCGAGCCGCCGGCTCCGGCTCCGGCGACCGGACCGACAGCCGTCCTGACTCGCCTGCCGGCCCGCGCCGCGGGTGCCCGGCACCGGCGTCGAGACCCTGCTGCTGCCCGCCCGGCACCGCCGCGCAGGCTCCGCCCGGGAGCGGTGCGCGGCTGGTCTCCTCGCCCGGCGCCCGCGGAGTCGGTGGCGGGGCGTCATGCGCCCCGCCACAGGCTTTTCATATGCCATTCCTATCAATATGAATCCTCATCACTCACACGAGGGAACTTCTTTTAAAGATTTGCCCACGGAACATTAAAGGCCGCATAGTGAGAACGCCTCATTTGGCCCTAGCAATGGCCAAGTTCAGGCAAAGTCCCGTGCGCGTCGCGTATCGGGTGGTCTCCGGCTCCCGGCCGGTGGAGCCACCCTCGCGCCGCGCCCCACCTTGGCAAGTGAGGAGAAGGCAGTGCTTCACGAAGACACGGCGCCGGGCTACGGACAGCGCCTCCGCGAGGACATCGCGGCCCAGGGAACGACCCCGCTCATCGGCGTCTACGACATGTACTCGGCCTCGATCGCGGCCGAGCACTACAACGGCATGTTCGTCTCGGGCTTCGGCTTCGCGGCCTCCTACTACGGCCTGCCCGACATCGGCTTCATCGCCTGGCCGGACATGGTGGCCTTCGTCGAGCGGCTGCGCGGCGCGTTCCCGCAGCACCACCTCCTGGTCGACATCGACGACGGCTACGTCGACCCGGAGGTGGCCTGCCACGTGGTGCGCAGGCTGGAGCGGATCGGCGCCTCCGGCGTCATCCTGGAGGACCAGAAGCGCCCGCGCCGCTGCGGCCACGCCGACGGCAAGCAGGTCCTGCCGCTGGAGGAGTACCTGGAGAAGCTCGACCAGGTCCTCGCCGCCCGCACCGACCTCGTGGTGGTGGCGCGGACGGACGCGACCGAGGAGAGCGACATCCTGCTGCGGGCCGAGGCGCTCGCCGCCACCGAGGCCGATGTCGTCCTGGTGGACGGGGTGCGCAGCGAGGAGTGGATCCGCCGGATCCGGCAGGTCGTGGGCGACAAGCCGCTGCTGTTCAACCAGATCGCCGGCGGCAAGTCCCCCCGGCTCTCGCTGTCCGAGCTGGGAGAGCTCGGCGTGGACGTCGCCATCTACAGCACCCCCTGCCTGTTCGCCGCCCACCGGGCGATGGACGAGGCGCTGGCCGGGCTGAAGGTGGCCGACGGCCGGCTGCCGGCCCCCGCCGAGGACAGCCCGCAGATCGGTGTCCGCGAGTCCACCGAGCTGCTGGAGCGGAACATCGCCCGCCCCCGCCGGCGCGAGGCGGTGCGGGCGTGACGTGCGCACCGCGCGGCCCGGTGCCGGGCCGCGCGGCGGTGCCCTCCGGGGCGGTGCGGGCCGGGTCCGCGGCCCTGTGGCGGCTCGCCGCCGGGCTGCTCGGGGCGTGGGCCCTGCTCGGCGCCGCCGCCTCCCCCGCGGTGGCGGGCGGCGGCCTGATCACCGTGATCGACAACTCGCATGCGGACTCGCTGGTGAGTACGGACTCACTCCTGGAGATCGACAAGGCGGGCAACCTCCAGACCGGACAGGGCACGGCGGGCAGCGACCACGGCCCCGCCAATGCGCTGGTGGGCACGCTGTTGGGGATCGCTCCGGTCAGTGCGGCCGACTCCGCGGCAGGGAGCGGCGAGTGAGCGGCGGGCTCCGGCACCGGGCACCCGGGCCCGGGGCCGGCGAGCCCAGTGCTGGCGAGCCCGGTGCTCCGAGAGCCGCCGCCTCGGAGCCAGAGGTCCGGGAGACCGAAATCCCGGGGGACGGGGCCCCTGCGGCGGGTCCGGCACCGGGTCCAGTACCGGGTGCGGCGCCGGGCACCGCAGGGGTGCCCGGCACCGCAGCGGCACCCCCTCCCGGGCCGGGGCGGGCACGGTCGGGGCTCCGGCTGCGCGGCCTCGACCCGTATGTGGCGGCGCTGGCGGGCACGGTACTGCTCGCCGCGCTGCTGCCCGCCACCGGTCGGGCCGCCCGCGCGGCCGAGCTGACCTGCGACCTCGCGGTCGGGCTGCTCTTCTTCCTCTACGGCGCCCGGCTCTCCGCCCGTGAGACGCTGGCCGGGCTGCGGCACCTACGGCTGCACGGGCTGGTCCTGGCCTGCACCTTCGTCCTCTTCCCGCTGCTCGGGCTCGCCACCGCCGCACTGACGCCCCGCCCGCTCACCGAGCAGCTGCAGACCGGGGTGCTGTTCCTCTGCCTCGTCCCGTCGACGGTGCAGTCCTCGGTGGCCCTCACCGGCGCCGCCCGGGGCAACGTCCCGGCGGCGATCTGCGCGGGCACCTACTCCAGCCTGGCCGGTCTGCTCCTCACGCCGCTGCTGGCTGCCTGGCTGCTGGGCGCGCACACCGCCCTGTCCGCCGACGGGCTGCTCCGGATCGGTGCGCAACTGCTCGCGCCGTTCCTCCTCGGGCAGGCGCTGCGCCCGCGGATCGGCGGCTTCCTGGCCCGGCACAAACGCCTCCTGACCCCGGTGGACCGGGGCTCGATCCTGCTCGTCGTCTACACCGCGTTCAGTGCGGCGGTGGCCCAGGGCATCTGGACCATGACCACCCCCGGCGCACTGCTCGGCCTGCTGGCGGTGCTGCTCGCACTGCTCGGCGCCACCCTCGGCCTCGCCCGGCTCGGCGCGCACCTGCTGGGGCTCGACCGGGCGTCCGGTATCGCGGCCGTGCTCTGCGGTTCGCAGAAGAGCCTGGCGAGCGGCCTGCCGATGGCGACGGTCCTGTTCGGGCCGCAGGCCGGGCTCCTGGTACTGCCGCTGATGGTCTACCACCAGCTCCAGCTGATCGCCGGCACCCTCCTCGCCGGCCGCTGGTCGCGGGCGCCGGAGCCGGCCGAGGAGTCGCCCGCTCCGGGGGCGAGGCACGATGGCGAGCCGGCTGCCGAGCCAGTCACCCGGGAGGCCGGTGCCTCGGCCGTCGTCGCCACGATGTCGGCGGGCGCGGCACCGGGTGGTGACGGGCCACCTCCGGCCGGCCGGCCGGACGCGCGATCGGCCCGGGGGTGAGGCCGGCCGACGCGGTGGACGCCCGGGACGGCCCTCACCGTTCCTACCGCCCCGGGCCGGACCCTCAGCCGGTCGGGGCGGTGAGGGCCGTAGGCGGCAGAGCGGGCAGGGGGGACGGCGGCGGCGGGGCCGTCCACCTCGTGGCGCCGGGTGCGAACGGGCCGTGGCGCTCCGCGAGCAGGGCGAGGGCCCGCTCGCGCGCCCGGCTCACCTCCCGGTGGAGCGGGTCGTCGACCAGGCCGAGCCGTCTGGCCTGCGCGTACTCGTCCTCGTCCTTCCAGCTGTGCGAGGAGAGGTCCGGGGCGACGACGAGGTCCACGAAGAGGTCGAAGGTGTCGATGCCGATCCGCGTCCGCCGGTGGGGCCGCTCGAAGTTGACGTACCAGCGCAGCGGGCGGCCGTCGGCAGCGAAGAAGCGGTGCACGCTGAAGTACTCGCCGGCCGTGAAGTCGCTGAGGACGACGGTGTCGCGCCAGACCCAGCGGCCGAGTTCCCAGCGTCCGGCGGCGAGGTCGTCGACGCCCCGCTTGCGGACCGCCTGGTCGCCGGTGAGCAGCGCCGCGATCCAGGTGGTCGGCGCCAGGCTCTCGACACCCGGCCAGGCGGCGAGGGTGAGTGCCGCGCCGGTGTCGGCGACGACGTGCAGCGGCATCGCCGTCCAGATCCTTCCGCGCACGACATCCCGCCGGACGGCGGTGGCGCCCGGCTCGAACGGTTGCTCCGAGTTGCCCGTCATGAGGGGAGTCTGGCGGGAGGCCCCGGTCCGGCGGGGCCTCCCGCGTGGGTGTCAGCCTTTCAGGGTCCCTGAGGGCGGACCGAGTTGACGCGCGGCCGTCACCCGCGGCCGGGGCGGAACGGTGACCCCGCTCAGCGGACGTAGTAGGGGCGGTTGTGCGCGGCGACCGGCGGGGACTGGTACGTCCACACTCCGGCGGCGGAGGCGTTCCCGACGAGCCGGTCGAGGTCGCCGACGGCCTCCTCGGCCACCCCGGCGTCGCTAGCCACGTCAGCCGCGTCGGCCACCGCAGACCGCTCGCCGAGGGAGAGCCGGACGCGCGCCGCGCTGCGGTCGTCCAACCCGTAGAACCGGTACTGCTGGTGGACGTTGAGCGGTCCGGCCAGCAGCCGGCCCTCCTCGTCGGTGCCGTAGCCCGTGATCGGCGTGTTGTTGACGGCCTCGGGAGTGAGGCCCACCAGGTCGGCCTCGAGGGCGAACAGTTCCCGGTCGTGACGGTTCAGTCCCTCCGGACCGAGCGAGGCCCGGCGGCAGGAGACCGACCACCGCTCGCGCACGGACGGGGCGTTGAGTGAGGGCATCTCGGCCTCGAACCAGCCGGGCCGCTTCGGCTCGGCGTAGAGCCTGCGGCCCGCGTCGATGGCGAGCGGGTTGTCGCACAGGACGTGCATCCGGGCGATCCCGAGCAGCTTGGTCTGGTCGTACCCCCGGGCGTACTGGCCGTAGTTGAGCTCCGGCAGGCGGTCCTCGGCGAACAGCGGGTGGGCGATGACGTTGATCTCCACCTCCTGGGTGATCCCGCCGCCGCCCGGGTACTGCGCGAAGTAGAGCTGGTAGTTGAGCGAGACGCAGGCCATGCCGTCGAACAGGGCGACGGCCAGGCCCGGGTGGCGCTTGGCGAGCAGGTCGCGGCACGGGCCCGGGGCGACCAGGTAGTCCACGCCGATGTTGTGCAGCGCGCCGTAGTGGAACGGCAGGTGGTACGGCTCCGGGACGGGCGGGAGCGGAAGGGCGGTCATCAGGACTCCGTCAGTTGTCGGGCGGGCACGGGCGGGCCCGCCGGTGCGGCGATCGCCACCGGGCGGTGCAGCGCCAGCAGGTCGCGGTGGATCCGTTCGGCGCTGCGCAGCGCGAGCGCGGCCATGGTGAGCGAGGGGTTGGAGGTGCCGAGCGAGGGCATCGATCCGCAGCCGACGGCGTACAGGTTGGGGTGGTCCCAGCAGCGCTGCCACTGGTCGACGACGGAGTCGGCCGGCGAGTCGCCCATGATGTGCGTGCCGCCGGCGTGGCCCGCGCCCCGGTAGGCGTAGGGGCGGCCCTCGTGTTCCAGTCGGCCCGGCCAGCGCGGCCCGGCCTCGTAGCGGGTGTGGTCCTCGGCGCCGAGCAGCGCGAACAGCTGGTCGGAGACGGCTCGGGCCGACGCCATGCCGCGCCGCACGTACGGGGAGAGGTCGTAGTGCAGGGCGGGGCGGGGCAGCCCCAGCCTGTCCCGCCGGTCCGGGTCGAGGGTGACGCGGTTGGCCGGGTCGGCGGGCTGCTCCAGCTCGAACTGGAGGGCGAACTGCCGGCCGAGCCGGTCACCGAGGCGCTCGCGCAGCTCCTTCCCGCGCACCCCGGCGGCGAGCAGTTCCGCGACCTCGACCTGCGGCGGTCCGGCGGCCCAGGACCAGCCCCAGTTGCCGATCTCGATCCGGAAGGGCGCGCGGCGCGTGCGGCCGGCGCCGAAGCGGAAGGCCTCCAGCCCACTGGTCGACCCCGGGCCGCGGTAGGGGCCGACCTGGTCCGGCATCAGGCCCCAGGTGAGCAGGGCCGGATGGTCCATCAGGTTCCGGCCGACCTGGTCGCTGCGGTTGGCCAGGCCGGAGAGGAGCAGTAGCCGGGCGTTCTCGATCGCGTGGGCGGCGAGGACGACGAGGTCGGCCTCGACCCGGTGGGTGGCGCCGCCGGACAGGTAGTCGACCCCGGTGATCCGGCCGGTGCCGTCGGCGATCACCCGGCCGACCACGGCGTCCGTGCGCAGTTCGACGGTCCCGGACCAGCGGGCCTGGGTGCGCAGCGGCGTGTACTTGGCACCGGTCGGGCAGATCGGGACGCAGCTCGCGCTGCCCGCGCAGGGCGTGCCGGCCACACCCGGGCCGTGCGGCGGATCCCCCGCGGGCCGGCCGGGCAGCCCGTTGCGGGCGTGCGGGGTGGCGGTGACGGCGAGGCGTGCGGCCGCCGCCACGGCGGGGTCGCGGACGGTACGGCCGTCGAGGGCGCGGGCCAGCTGCCGGTCGAGGTAGCTGGGGGCGATGGCGCGGGTCGGGAAGGCGTAGCCGTCCGGGATGGGCAGGCCGACGGCCTCGCGCTGCTGGTCGGCGTCGGCCGCCACGCCGAGTTCCCGCTCGGCGTGGCGGTAGTACGGTTCGAGGTCGTGGTAGCCGATCGGCCAGTTGCGGCCGTGGCCGAGGTCGCCGGTGCGGAAGTCCTCGGGGTGCATGCGCGGGGTGAGTCCGGTCCACAGCAGCCCGGTGCCGCCGTTGACCCGCAGGTAGCCGCTGGCGTAGGGCAGCGGTCCGTGCTGCACCAGGTGGCCGGTCGCCTCGAAGCCGCCGTCCGGCCGCCCGGTGAGGTCGCTCACGTCGGGGGACGGCGCGTCCTCGCTGAGCGGGTACGGCGAGGTGGGCGTCCCGCCGCCGGCGGCGCGGTACGCCGCCGTGGTGGCGGCGGCGCCGCGGGCCGGGTGGCCGGCCTCCAGGACGAGGACGCGCCAGCCCTGCGCGCCGAGGCGCTCGGCGACCAGGGACCCGGCGAAGCCCGCGCCGACCACGACGGCGTCCCAGCGCGCGCTCACCGGCCGCCTCCGAGCGGCGCCTCGGCCCAGCTGCCGTGCCCGGGCGCGGCGGCGCCGGGCGCGGCACCCCGGAAGGTGCGCCACATCAGCCCCTGGTCGTGGGCGCGGGGCGAGGAGGGCGGCTCGCCCGGCCAGGCGCCGACGTACCAGAGGTGGATGAGGGCGTGTTCGTCGCGGACCCGGCGGGCCAGCAGGGTGCGGTGGTGCTCGTGGGCCATGCCGGTGGCGCGCAGCTCCGCCTCGTCGAAGCCCGTGAGCCCGGCGGAGACCCGGAGGAACGCGTCGAAGTCGGCGAGGTCGTCGTGGTCGGCGCCGTCGCTGTCGTCGTCGCGCTCGTCGTAGTCGGCGCGCTCGTCGTAGGAGCCGTCACCACCGTGGCGTTCCCCGCGGTCGTCGTAGCGGTCACGACGGTCGCGGTCGTCACCTTCGTCGTGGTCGTCGATGGTTGGCAACCGGGCACCCCCACACGTGAGCACTGCATGGCCGAGACATGACACAACGGCGGCACGGACGACCGCAGCTGCGATCCTCCCTCCCGATGTCGCGAGGGTGGACCCGTTGCCCGCAATTGCCTGGCTCTGATCGTTGTCCGGCCGTCCGGAGCGTGAATGTGATCATCCGAATGGTCGGGAGTGTGCGAATCAACGGCATGCTGACGCGAGGCCCGACACCTTCCGACGACCGGGCGTGCCCGGTGCCGGGGGCGGCCCGCACCGCAGCGGGGTCGCCCGGGCGGCGCAATGCAGCGCGCGCGGACGGCGGGCGGCTGCGATCTTCGGAGCACACGGCGGTGCACCACCGTCCGCCTGGTGCCGAGACCTGGAGGCCCGGATGTGGCAGGCTCCCCCCGCGCCCGCTCCGTTGGACAGCGAGTGGCTGCCGGTGCTGGACATGCCCCCGCCGGGGCCGCAGAACCGGCTCACCGTGCTGGTGCGGATCCTGCTGCTGATCCCCCAGTTCATCGTGGTCTGGGCGTTGTCGGTGGTGGCGTTCTTCGTCACCGTGATCGGCTGGTTCGGTGCGCTGTTCCTCGGCCGGCTGCCGGGATTCGCCGCCGACTACCTGTCCGGCTTCGTCCCGTACGAGACCCGGGTGAACACGTACCTGCTGCTGACCCACGACCGGTACCCACCGTTCGCGTTCCGGACGCCCGGCTACCCCGTACAGGTCGAGCTGCGGCCCGGTGAACTCAACCGGCTCGCGGTGTTCTTCCGGATCGTGCTCGTCATCCCCGCGATGATCATCCAGGCCGTGCTGTACGCCGGCTGGTGGACGGTCGCCTTCATCAGCTGGCTGGTGGTCCTGATCCTGGGCCGGATGCCGCAGCCCCTGTTCGAGGCCACGGCGGCGATCCTGCGCTACCGGATGCGGTACATGGCCTACCTGCTGATGCTCACCTCCGCCTACCCGAAGCGGCTGTTCGGCGACGAGCCGGCGCCGGGGTCGGGCGGGCCGGTGAGCGGCCCGGTCTCGGGGACCCACCCGCTGGTGATGAGCGGCGGCGGGCGCGGGCTGCTGGTGGCGTTCATCGTGATCGGAGTGCTCTCCTCGGGCACCAGCTCGATCACGTCGACCTTCACGGACGATGACGACGACGACACCAAGAACGTCACCGGCCCCCTGGTGCCGGGGCCCCTGCTGCCGGCGGACGCCCTCGACCCCGCCCACTGACGCACGGTCCGCCCGGCCTGCCGGGCGCCCATCGGCCCCGGGACCGTCCGGTCCCGGGGCCGGCGCCGTGCACGAGGGTCCCGCCCGTCCGGCGGGCCGCCCTTCGCCGGGTCGTCAGACCAGCAGCCGTGCGAGCGCGGCCATCTCGCTCTCCGGGTCCACGACGGGCTGGATCACCAGCTCGTCGACCCCCGACTCCTCCAGCACGTCGATCCGCTCGATGACCTCGCCCGCGGTGCCGACCAGGCCGAATCTGTCCACCAGGGAGGGCACGATGAGCTCGCGGTCCTCGGGGAGCAGCCGACCCAGGTAGTTGCGGTAGAGCGCCTGGTGGCGCTCGGGGTCGGTGGGGGTGGTGCCGCGCGACCGGAGGAGCCGGTCGACGGCCGCCGCCTGCTCCGGCGGGAGGGCCGCGCGGACGGCGGGGTTCTCCGCGGCGAGGATCAGCGCGCTCAGGGCGATGTGCCCCGTCGCGTCCTTGACCGGATCGCCGTAGCGGTCCTCGCCGTCGGCGAGGACGTGCAGGGAGGACATGAGGTACGAGCGGGTCTGCTCGGCGCTGCCCGCGTCCCGTGCAGCCGCCCGCCGGGCCTCGCCGAGGGCGGACCAGGCCGCGGGGTCGTGCATCCCGAAGGAGATCGTTCCCGCGCCGAGCCGGCCGGCGACCGCGGCGGCCTTCGGGCCGAACGCGGCCACCACGAACTCCACCGGAGCCTCGGTGTTGACGTACGGCCCGACGTGCAGGAATCGCACCCTGCTGGACCGGGTCCCCTCGCGGTGGTCCGTCTCGCGGCCCGCGGTGAGCTCTTGGAGGGCGGCCGTGAACGACTCCAGCTCCGCCGTCGTCATGGGCCGCATGCCGAGTGTCCGGCGCGCCGTGTTGCCGGTGCCGACCCCGCAGATGATGCGGCCGGGGGCGAGGGCGTTGAGGCTGCCGACGGCCGCCGCCGCGGCGGGTGCGGACCGCAGTGCCGGCGAGGTGACACCGATGCCGAGCCTGATCCGGTGGGTGGACCTGGCGCAGAGCGCGAGACTCACGAACGGATCGCCGTGGATCATCGGCGTGTCGTACACCCAGAAACTGTCGAAGCCGAGTTCCTCCGCGCGGGCGGCCAGGCGTTCCACACCCGGCCCTGCTGCCATCACGATGCCGGTCCGCATGGCGACTCTCCTCGCCGTCGAGTGAGGGGCTGAACCACGCCGGTTGCCGCTCGCCGTGGTCCCTGGTCAGATCATGCTCCCCGGTGCGCCGGTGGGCCCGCCGCAGCGCTTCCGGGATCAGGAGGTGTCGTGCGAACACGGCCGGGGGCACCTTCCTCACCGCGCACGACACCGCCACGAGCCGCCTCGAGCCGGCGCGCCTGCCGAGGTTACCGGGTCCGCGTCATACGCGGCCTCGGCCTCCGTGTGCGGGTCGGTGACGCCACGGCAGCTCTCCGGCGCGAGCCGTACGGAGCCGACCGCCCTTCGCACGTGGTGATGTGGCGAACACCCGGGTTCCGTCCACCGCCGGGTCGGACGCCCGGACCGGTCGCCGGGGTCAGCGCGGGCCGCCGGAGCGGGCGCGCCGCCAGGGCCCGGCGTCGGTGAAGTGCACGTCGTAGCGCTCCTGTTCGGGGAGGAGCCGGTCGAAGGTGTCCAGCCCGGCGGCGATCCGGCCGAGGTGGCGGAAGTAGCCGAAGCGCTCCACCGCCGGTGTCATCACCACGAGCAGGTCGGCCGGGTGGCCGGGCGCCGCGCCGAACGCGTGCGGCAGCCCCGGCGGGACGACCACCAGGTCGCCCGCCGTGACGGTAGCCGGCCGGTCGCCCAGCAGGAACTCCGCCGTGCCGGCGAGCACGTAGAACAGCTCGGAGGACCGCGCGTGGACGTGCGGCCTGGCGCCGTCCGCGCCCTCGGCCAGGACGAGGCGGTTGGCGCCGAACGCGCCGCCGGGCGGGGTGGCGGCGCCGTCACCGTCGGCCAGCAGGTGGAAGGCGCTGCCCGCCGCCAGGGCGACGCGTTCGGCGTCGGCCGCCCGGACCACGGGCACCGGCGTCGCATCGGGCACCGGCGTCGCATCGGGCAGCGGCGTCGCATCGGGCACCGGCGCCGCATCGGGCACCGGCTCGCGGCCGGCGTGGTCGGTCGCGGGGCGGCGGGCGGGGCGCGGGTTCACGTCCGGGTTCGGGTTCGGGTTCGGGTCGGTCGGCATCGGTGGGTCCTCCTCGGGTGGCCGGCTGGTCCGGTCCCATTCGAGCCCGGGAATAGCGGCCGAACCAGCAGCAGTTGGCGATGTCACCGATCACCGGTCGCGATGGACCGGCACACCGAGGGGGACCGTGGAGCTCCGGCAGCTGGCGTACGTCGTGGCGGTGGCCGAGGAGGGCGGGTTCGGCCGCGCCGCCGAGCGGTTGGGCATCGTCCAGTCCGCCGTCAGCCAGCAGGTCCAGCGGCTGGAGCGCGAGCTCGGGGTGCCGCTCTTCGACCGCTCGACCCGGCGCGTCCGGCTGACGGCCGCCGGTGAGCGCCTGCTGCCCGAGGCCCGGGCCGTCCTCGCCGCGGCCGACCGCACCCGCCGGGTGGCCGCCGAGATCGCCGCCGGGGCCGACGGCATGCTCCGGCTGGGCGCCGTGCACGGGCCCGGCGACCGGCTCTACCGCGTCCTGGCCGCGCTGGCGGACATCGCGCCGCGCCTGCGGGTCCGGCTCGCCCGGGCCGCCCCGGCGGAGCGGCTCGCCCAGGTCCGCTCGGGCGCGCTGGACGCCGCCTTCGTGCGCGGCCCGGCCACCGCCCCCGGGCTGGACCTGCTCCCGCTCTGGAGCGACCCGCTGTACGCCGCCCTGCCCGCCGACCACCCCCTGGCCGGGTCCGGGCCCTCCCCCGCCGGCGGCGCCCCGCTGCGCCTGGCGCAGTTGGGCGACCTGCCGCTGCGCCTCGCCCCCCGCGCGCACAACCCGCCCTTCCACGACCTGGTCACCGCCGCCCGGCGCGCGGCCGGCCCCACCGCGCCGGCGCCCGGCCCGCCCTTCACCACCCTGCGCGAGACGCTCACCGAGATCGCCGACGACGCCCCGTCGTGGACGGTCTTCTACCGGGTGTCCGACCTGCCGCCCGTCCCCCGGATCGCCTACCGGCCGCTCGCCGACCTCGCCGTCACCACCTCGCTCGCCGTCCGCAGCGACCCGCCCCCGCCCGCCCTGCGCCGGCTCCTCCAGGCGATCCACACCGTGACGCCGCCCTGCTGACCCCGCCCGCCCGAGCCCGCCGGCCGCCCGAAAGCGTGCTGCCGGCACCCCGCGATCGGCGAGTCACCATCGAGGAGTCGCCGGCGAATCCGGGCCGCCGCACCGGGGGAACGGGGGCTACCGGTGCGGTCCCGCGGGCCCCCTCGCGTGCGGCCCCCCGTGCCGGCGTTGGAAGGCCGTCGACTGCGCCAGGCCGGCGGGGTTGTGTTCGACCTCCGCCCGCACCCGGCCGTCGGCGCGCAGCGGGACGATGCTTCGTCGTGCTCCCGCGCTCCGGTACGGGAACCGGGCGGTCCCGGCCGCACCCGGGGCCGGTGGCGCGGCGCGGTTGAGGATGCGGGTGAAGTCGCCCGGATCCTGCGCGGTCCCGCTGCAGTCCTCGGCCAGGGCGCCGAGCACGGGACAGGCCCGGTCGCGCCCCAGTGACCAGTAGGACAGTATCCGGATGCCCTTCTCCTCGGCGAAGGCGGCCAGTTCGGTGGCGTCGGCCGTGCTGAAGACCTCGTTCACGGCGTCGTTGACACCCACCATGGGCGTATTGCCCTCCATCGCCCACAGCTGTTCGGCGCTCTTGCCCGGCCAGATCCCGGCGAGCTGCTCGTGCAGGCCCTTCGCGGCCCGGACGGCCGTCCGGCCCATGTCGAAGTCGGGGCCGTAGTCCATCGTCATGATGTTGACGAGGTCGATGTCCAGGCCCCGGTCGCGGGCGTCGCGCAACAGGTCCAGCGCCGGGTCGGACAGGCCGTGGGGGTGGGTCGGCAGGGTGTACTGGACGGCGAGTCCGCGCCCCGTCGCCGCGTACTCGTGCTGGAGCCGGGCCAGCGCCCGGGTGCGGCGATCGTTCGCGGCGCCGTCCTCCAGGGTGGGGCCTTCGATGTCCAGGTCGATCCGGCGCAGGTCGAAGGCATCCACCACGCGCCGGTAGGCGCCGACGAGGGCGTCCACCGAGCCGCACGCCCGCGCCAGCTCGACGCCCGCGCCGCCGCCCAGGGAGACGATCACGTCGCCGCCGGCCGCGCGCAGCGCCGCCACCGCCTCCGGCCACCCGGGCTCCACGACCGGAATGGTTCCGTCGAGCGCGCCTTCGCAGCCGCCGTCGCTGATCACGAACCCCAGCGTGAAGTACGACAGGCCCCGCTCCCGGCGGGCCCGCTCCAGCACGTCCGGCGATCCCCAGGCCTCGACGTACGGCGCGGTGAACCGCGCCGGGAAGCGATCCCGGCCGTCACCGGGGGGCGGCGCGGGTGCGAGAGGGGACGGCACCCGTTCGGACAAGGGAGTGACGGGAGCGGGCGCGGGCGCGGAGGCCGCCGCGCTCGCCGTCCGTGCGGTCTGGGATCCGGCGCCCGGCGCTACCGGGAGCACCGCGGTGGCCAGCGACGAGAGCGCCAGTACCAGGGGCGTGAGAGTCGGCGACGGCAGGGACGGCCGGGGCATCGGAGCCCTCCTGTACGGGACAAGCGATGGGACGACGTCGCTCCGGGAGAGCTGTCATCGATCATCGCCGCCCGGCGCCGATCCGGCGGTAGCGGCGGGCTCGGCGCGCCGCCGGGACGCCGGGACGCCACGGCGAGGGCCGGGCCCGCCCCCATCCGAGCCCGCCCCGCCGCCCCCGATCAGCGCAGCTCAGCCCAGGTCAGCTCAGCTCAGCTCAGCTCAGCTTCCGGGCTCCGCTCGCCGGCTCGGCGTGGTGGATGACCGGCTCGGCGTGGCCCGCCTCGCGGAAGGCCTCGGTGACGCTCCCGGCGACCGCATCGGCGGTGTCGGCGGTGACCAGAGCGATGACCGAGCCGCCGAATCCGCCGCCGGTCATCCGGGCTCCGAAGGCCCCGGCGGCGACGGCGGCCGCGACCGCGAGGTCGGTCTCCGCGCAGGAGACCCGGTAGTCGTCGCGCAGCGAGGCGTGGCCCGCCGTCAGGATCGGTCCGAGCGCGGCCGGGTCGCCCGCGTCGAGCAGGGCCACCGCCTGCCGGACGCGGTCGTCCTCCGTCACCACGTGCCGGACCAGCGGCCGCAGCTCGGCGGGCAGCCGGGTGAGGGCCTCCTCCAGGCCGGTGAGCGGGACCTCGCGCAGGGCGGGCAGCCCGAGCAGCTCGGCGGCCCGTTCGCACCCGGCCCGCAGCTGCGCGTAGGCGCCGTCGGCGAGGTCGTGCTTCACCCTGGTGTCGATCACCAGCAGCCGCAGCCCGGCGCCGGCCAGGTCGAGCGGCACCTGGCGGGCGGACAGGTCCCGGGTGTCGAGGTACAGCGCCGCACCGGCCCGGCAGCACATCGACGCCATCTGGTCCATCACCCCGCAGGGCACGCCGACGAACCGGTTCTCGGCCCGCTGGGCGAGCAGGGCCAGCTCCTGCTCGCCCAGGCCCAGGCCGAACAGGTCGTTGTAGGCGACCGCGACCGCGCACTCCAGGGCCGCGGAGGAGGAGAGCCCGGCTCCGGTGGGGACGTCGCTGTCGAACAGCAGGTCCGCTCCGCCGACCCGGTGGCCCGCCTCGACGAGCGCCATGACGACGGCGGCCGGGTAGCGGGCCCAGCCGGTCACGGTGCCCGCGGCGAGGTCCTCGGTGGTCAGCTCGGTGACGGAGCCGTCGCCCTGGGCGCTGTACAGGCGCAGCCGGCCGTCGGTTCGGCGGCGGGCCTGGACGCGGACGGTCTGCGCCAGGGCGATCGGCAGCACGAAGCCGAGGTTGTAGTCGGTGTGTTCACCGATCAGGTTGACCCGGCCGGGGGCCGCCCACTCCCCTTCGGGCTGGTGGCCGTACAGCGCGTGGAAGGTCGTCATCGTCGTCGTTCTCCGGGTGGGCGGTCTGCGGGTGGGGGGTGGAGCGGGTCAGGGTGGAGCGAGTGGGGGTGGAGCGGGTGAGTGTAGACCGGGCGGGTCAGGCGGGTCGGGCCAGCGCGTCGCGCAGGCGCCGGGCGGCGGTCTCCGGCGCGATGTCGTTGACGAAGGCGTCCATGCCGGACTCGACCCCGGCCAGGTGCTTGAGCTTGTCGGCGGCCCGCCGGACGGTGAACAGCTCCAGGTGCAGGGCGAGTTCGCCACCGTTGCGGGCGGGGGCCTGGTGCCAGGCGGAGATGTACGGCGTCCGCCCGGAGGCCGGTCGACGCGCCTGCGGGGTGGCGAAGAGGGCGTCGAAGCGGCGCAGCAGGTCGAGGTACCGGGCGGGGAACTCGGCGCGCTCGTCCTCGGTGAGTTCGGTGAGGTCCGCGACGCGGCGGTTGGGGTAGAGGTGGACTTCGTACGGCCAGCGGGCGGCGAACGGGACGAAGGCCGTCCAGTGCTCGCCGGCGGCCACGACCCTCTCCCCGTCGGCGCGTTCGGCGGCGAGGAGGTCCTCGAAGAGGTTGCGGCCGGTGGCCTCGCGGTGGCGCCCCGCCTGCTCGATCATGCGGGCGGTGCGCGGGGTGGTGAAGGGCAGGGCGTAGATCTGGCCGTGCGGGTGCGCGAGGGTGACGCCGATCTCGGCGCCCCGGTTCTCGAAGCAGTACACCTGCGCCACCTCGGGCAGCACCGACAGCTCGGCCGTGCGGTCGGTCCAGGCGTCCAGCACCAGCCGGGCGCGGTCCTCGTCCAGGTCGGCGAAGGAGACGTCGTGGTCGGCCGTGAAGCAGACCACCTCGCAGCGGCCGTCGCCCGGGCGGGCGGTCCGCATCGGGTCGGCCCCCGGGGCCCCGCCGTCCGGGTGCCCGGCCCCCGGGTGCACGCCTCCCGGGCGCAGGTCCGGCGGGGCCGTGGCCAGCGAGGGGAAGCGGTTCTCGAAGACGACGACCTGGTAGTCGGCGTCCGGGATCTCGCTGAGGCGCCCGTCGCGGGAGGGGCAGAGCGGGCACTCGTCGGCCGGCGGGTGGTAGGTACGGGCCTGGCGGTGGGCGGCGATGGTGACCCAGGCGCCGGTGGCCCGGTCGAGCCGGACCTCGGAGGCCGGGGCCGACCGGTCCAGCGGACGGCGGTCGACGGCGGTGCGCGGCGGTGCGACCGCGCCCGCGTCGAAGTAGATCAGCTCGCGGCCGTCCGCCAGCGTGGTCACGGTCTTGGCCATCGTTCCCTCTCAGCTCGCCGGCGCGCATGCCCCGGACACAGTCACAATCAAACAAGATTCAACGGAAGTCAACAGTGTGGGATGAACGCGCGACCGACTCGACCTGACATGATGGCGATGATCACCCATTCACCCGGGTCACCACCCGCCGGAGGAGGCCAACCCGATGTCCGACACCACCCAGCCGCTCGCCGGCCAGCGGCGCGCCCTGATCCTCGACCTGGTGCGCACCCGCGGCGGGGTGCGGGTCAACGAACTCGTCCGCGAGCTCGGTGTCTCGGACATGACCGTGCGCCGGGACCTGGACGTGCTCGCCCGCAAGGACCTGCTCCACAAGGTCCACGGCGGCGCCGTGCGGATCGAGGACCCGGTCGTCCGCGAGCCCGGGTTCGAGGCCAAGTCGTCCTGGCAGCTGCCCGCCAAGGAGGCGATCGCCCGGAGCGCGGCCGAGCTCGTCCAGCCCGGCTCGGCCGTCGGCCTGGCCGCCGGCACCACCACCTACGAGGTGGCCCG
The DNA here is from genome assembly GCF_053587085.1 of Kitasatospora sp. NPDC003701. Lineage (NCBI taxonomy): Bacteria > Bacillati > Actinomycetota > Actinomycetes > Kitasatosporales > Streptomycetaceae > Kitasatospora > Kitasatospora sp. NPDC003701. Next base: position 5,673 of record NZ_JBSFNM010000029.1, on the reverse strand, counting down.
CCGCCTGCGCGCGATCGGCGGGCTGACCGTCGTCACCAACTCACTGCGCATCGCCGACCTCATGGAGGACCCGGGCCCGGACGGCGCGCCCTCCTCCGCCACCGTCATCCGCACCGGCGGCGTCCGCACCCCTTCGGACGCCCTGGTGGGCCCGGTCGCAGACCAGGCCATCCGCTCGCTGCACGTGAACGTGCTGATCCTCGGCTGCCACGGCCTCTCCGCCGACGGCGGCCTGATGGCGCCCAACCTCGCCGAGGCCGAGACCAACCGGACGTTCATCCACACCGCCCGGCGGGTCGTCGTGGTGGCCGACCACACCAAGTGGAACTCCGTCGGCCTGGTCTCCTTCGCCCCGCTCGACGAGGTCGACGTCCTGATCACCGACGAGGGGCTCCCGGAGGAGGACCGCGCGGCGGCCGCCGCCCTGGTCGGCGAGCTGATCGTCGTGCCGACCCCCTGAACGCCGACCCCCCTGAGCGCCGGCACTGGCGTCCGCCCACGGCCGCGAGGAGCGGGCCGCCGAAAAAGATCCGAAGAAATTCCGGCCGATGATGTCGAGAACCCGGGACCTGCTCCGTCCCAGCACTGAACGCGACCACAATGGGTCGCACCAGTACTGAGGAGAACCACGATGGCCAAGTACTTGCTGCTCAAGCACTATCGCGGCGCCCCGGCCCCGGCCAACAACGTGCCGATGGACCAGTGGACGCCGGAGGAGATCACGGCGCACGTGCAGTACATGAAGGACTTCGCGGCCCGGCTCCAGGAGACCGGCGAGTTCGTCGACGGCCAGGCGCTCGCCCCCGAGGGCGCCTGGGTCCGCTACGACGGCGAGGGGCGCCCGCCGGTCACCGACGGCCCGTTCGCCGAGACCAAGGACCTCATCGCCGGCTGGATGGTGATCGACGTCGACGGCTACGACCGCGCCGTCGAACTGGCCGGGGAGCTGTCGGCCGCCCCCGGGGCGGGCGGGGAGCCGATCCACGAGTGGCTGGAGCTGCGCCCGTTCCTCACCGAGCCGCCCACCATCACGGAGTGACCTCCCAGGTGAACGAGGTCCTGCTCCGGAGCCTCACACCGAGCGTGCTCGCCGTCCTCGTCCGCCGCGGAGCCGACTTCGCGGCGGCCGAGGACGCCGTGCAGGACGCCCTGGTCGAGGCGGTCCGCGTCTGGCCGGCCGACCCTCCGAGGGACCCGAAGGGCTGGCTGGTCACCGTCGCCTGGCGCCGGTTCCTCGACGCGACGCGCGCGGACGCCGCCCGCCGCCGACGCGAGGACCGCGTCGAGGAGGAGCCGGCGCCCGGGCCCGCGGCCGGCGTGGACGACACGCTCCAGCTCTACTTCCTGTGCGCCCACCCGTCGCTGACACCGTCGTCCGCCGTCGCGCTCACGCTGCGCGCCGTCGGCGGGCTGACCACCCGCCAGATCGCCCGGGCCTACCTGGTGCCCGAGGCGACCATGGCGCAGCGGATCAGCCGGGCCAAGCGCACCGTCTCCGGCGTGCGCTTCGACCGGCCCGGCGACGTCGCCACCGTGCTGCGCGTCCTCTACCTGGTCTTCAACGAGGGCTACTCCGGCGACGTCGACCTCGCCGCCGAGGCCATCCGGCTCACCCGCCAGCTCGCGACCGCGATCGACCACCCCGAGGTGGCGGGGCTGCTCGCCCTCATGCTGCTCCACCACGCCCGGCGCGCCACCCGGACCGCACCCGACGGCAGCCTGGTGCCGCTCGCCGAGCAGGACCGCGGCCGGTGGGACACCGGGGCGATCGCCGAGGGCGTCGAGATCCTGCAGGCGGCACTCGCCCGCGACCGGCTGGGCGAGTTCCAGGCCCAGGCCGCCATCGCGGCCCTGCACGCCGACGCGCCCACCGCCGAGGAGACCGACTGGGTGCAGATCGTCGAGTGGTACGACGAACTCACGCGCCTGACCGACAGCCCGGTCGTGCGGCTCAACCGCGCGGTCGCCGTCGGCGAGGCCGACGGACCGCGTGCCGGGCTGGCGGCGCTCGCGGCGCTGGACGACAAGCTGCCCCGCCACACGGCGGTGGCGGCGTACCTCCACGAGCGCGACGGCGACCTGGCGACGGCGGCACGGCTGTACGCCGAGGCGGCCCACAAGGCCCCCAACCTCGCCGAGCGCGACCACCTCACGCGCCAGGCCGCCCGCCTCAACGCCCGCCGCAGCCACTGAGTGGCGGCGCCGGAGGCGGGGCTGCCGGGGCTTCATGGTCCGATGATCCGTCAGCTCCTTTGCACACAAAGGTCGGACGGCAAGCGCTGAAGGGAGCAGGGCAGCATGATCCGCCGCTACCTCATGTATGGCGGAACAAGCACACTGCCGACGAGCGCCTACGCGAGGTCGTCAGTCGGCCGAACGCTGCCCGATGCGGCGCTGGGCTCGCCTGAACCCCCAGCCGGCAACGGCCCCTGACCTGTAATCTGGCCCGCAGACACCTCATCCATCCCTTTTTGATTCATATTTGAGGAGTAGTCAGATGAGCGAGGATGCGCTTGATGCCGAAGCCAAGGACAGCCAGCTCGATGAGGTCAAAGACAAGGTGCAGCAGCTGACCGCTGACCTGAGGGACGCGGTGCAGGACGATCCGGCGAGCACCGGTCCGCAGAGTTTGCTCTCACAGGTGGCCGACAAGGTGGCGGACCTCACAAAGGACCTGTGAGGACTGTGACAAGCGAGGTCGCCCGGCGCCGGGGGCGGGGTTCCCGGTCGGGGTCCTTGTGCCTGCCACCGCATTCGGCCCATTGTCGGCCGAGGTGGGATTGGAGGTCGAGCGGCCCGAACTCGTCCATGCAGACGACGACTTCGGGCTCGGCCTCCTCGGGTACGACCTCGCCGTCGGCGATCGCGTAGAGGTACTCGACGTGCTCTTGCGCCACCTGGCGCTGCGGGGATCAACATGCATGGCTTGGGTCCCCTTCCCCGGTTCGCGCAGCGGGAACGCACGCATCGTCAGGCCTTGAGTTCCGCCGGGCACACGCTCGACATACCCAATGCCGACCAACTGCGGACACCCCACAGCGGTGCACCCCACCAGGCCAGCAGAAAGGACCCCGACCGGGCCACCGGTCGGGGTCCTCGTCGCAGGCCAGCTCAGACCGCGCCGAACTCGCCCGTTCGGACACCGGCGATGAACGACCGCCACGCATCGGCGGGGAAGACAAGCGCCGGGCCCTCGGGGTCCTTGGAGTCACGGACGGGAACGACACCCGGGAGGCTCGTGGAGACCTCCAGGCAATTGCCTCCGCCACCGGAATACGACGACTTGGCCCAGGACGCGCCGGACAGGTCAGGGTTCATGGGGCCAGCTTTCCCTTCTCGATCTGAAACGGCAGCCGGTTCAGACGGTGCCGAACTCGCCGGCTCGGACAGCGATGACGAACGACTGCCAGGTCTCCACCGGGAAGACGAGCACCGGACCGTCGGGCTCCTTGGAGTCACGCACGGGGATCAGGCCAGGGACACCGGCAGCGACCTCCAAGCACTCTCCCCCGTTGTTGCTGTACGTGCTCTTGCGCCACCTGGCGCTACGGAGATCAACACGCAAGACTCGGGCCCCTTCCCTGTTCGCACAGCAGGAACGCACGCATCGTCAGACCCTGAGAACCGCCGGGCACACGCTCAACATACCCATGGCAACCGGCTGCAGACACCTCGCAGCGGTGCACACCCCCACCAGGCCGACAGAAAGGACCCCGACCAGGTGCCGGTCGGGGTCCCTCATGCAGGCCAACTCAGACGGCGCCGAACTCGCCCGTCCGGACACCGGCGATGAACGACCGCCACGCGTCGGTGGGGAAGACAAGCGCCGGACCCTCGGGGTCCTTGGAGTCGCGCACCGGAACGGCACCCGGGAAGCTCGCAGAGACCTCCACACACTGACCGCCGTTGTCGGAGTACGACGACTTGGCCCAGGACGCGCCGGACAGGTCAGGGTGCATAGGGCCAGCTTCCCTTCTCGATCTGAAACGGCCGCCGGTTCAGAGGATGCCGAACTCGCCGGCTCGGACAGCGAAGACGAACGACTGCCAGGTCCCCACCGGGAAGACGAGCACCGGACCGTCGGGGTCCTTGGAGTCACGCACAGGGATCAGGCCAGGAACACCGGCAGCGACCTCTAGGCACTCTCCCCCATTGTCGCTGTACGTACTCTTGCGCCACCTGGCGCTGCGGAGATCGACACGCATGGCCTCGGGCCCCTTCCCTGTTCGCGCAGCGGGAACGCACACACCGGCGAGCCTTGAGGACCGCCGGGGCACATGCTCAACATACCCATGCCGATGGGCTGCGCACACCCCGCAGCGGTGCACCCCACCAGGCCAGCAGAAAGGACCCCGACCAGGATGCTGGGTCGGGGTCCCTCATGTAGGCCAGCTCAGACGGCGCCGAAGTCGCCCGCCTGGACACCGGCGACGAACGACTGCCAGGCATCCGCAGGGAAGACAAGTGCAGGGCCCTCGGGGTCCTTGGAGTCACGGACGGGAACGGCACCCGGGAAGCTCGCGGAGACCTCCACGCACTGACCGCCGTTGTTGGAGTACGACGACTTGGCCCAGGACGCGCCGGACAGATCGGGGTTCATGGGGCTAGCTCCTTCCGAGCCTTGTGGATCAGTGCCAGGGATGCCGCCTTGGGCAGCGCTTCGACCACCAGCTGATCGTACTCGCTCTCCCAGGCCGTGACCGTTTCGCGAACGCGTTCGAGATGGCCTCGGGCATGTGATTCGGCGTAGCCGACCACCGAACCATCTGGGAGGTCCAGCAGAGTAACCGGCATTGTGAACGGCAGGTTCTCGCCTAGATGGAAAGGTGCCACCTGGATGGTGACGTTCGGCCGGGCGGCCAGTTCCGCGATGCGGTCGAGCTGTTTGAGCATGACGGACTGCCCACCGATTGGCCGTGCCAGGCAGCCCTCGTCCAGCACAGCGTGGATCCGCAGTGGGCCCTTCCGGTCTAGCACCCGTTGACGGGTAGCCAGGAACTCGACTCGCTGTTCCGCTGCAGACTGAGTGATCGCACCGCGTTGGACAGCTGCGAATGCCAGCGCCTCGGCATACTCCGGCACTTGGAACAGTCCCGTGACGATGGTGAGTGCGAACTCGCGCAGGCGACGGCATCGAGCCTCAGCATCGGCAAACTCCGGAAAGCCTTCCAGAAGGCTCGCCTTGGAGTACCGGCACCAGAGCTCGTAGAACGTGCCTCCCGTTTCGAACACCTCATCTGCTCTAACCGCAAAGTTAGAGGTTACGGCCTTCTTCGCCCGTTCGACGTACGAGACCATGGCATTCGAGTAGCCCATCCGACGCCCCAGCTCGGTTTGCGACCATCGCATGGCCCGCCTCGACCTGCGTAGTTCTACACCGAAACGCACGAGAGGAGATGAGGCTGCGTCAAGCTCGTTGCTCTTCATGAACGTTGCCACCCATAACCAGACGGAACAGTCAAGGTTAGACCCTGGCCATCGTAGAGCCAGTCGGGCCACCATGGCTACACCCGGTAAGAACTCGGGAACCCAGAGCAACCAAGGGAGCCCTCATGCCCAGCCGCCCCCGCATGCCCGCGTACCGGCCCGTCGTGGGGGGGGGGGGGCGCCGCCACCCCCCCCCCCCCCCCCAACCCCCCCCCCCCCCCCCCCACCAAAAAAAAAAACAAAACG
>NZ_JBSFNM010000028.1:0-105546 GCF_053587085.1 Kitasatospora sp. NPDC003701 | reverse complement strand
GCGTCCAACGCCGCACACGCCGCGTCGAACGCCTCCGCGAACACCGGGTACCGCTCGGCCAACTCCCGGCCCATACCCACCCGCTGGGAACCCTGCCCCGGGAAGACGAGGACCGTCCGCGCCGATCCCGAGCCACTGCCGGTCACCAGTGCGGCATCCGACTCCCCGCGCGCCAGCGCGCCCAGGCCGGCCAGCGCCTCCTCGCGCGAGCCCGCCAGCACCACCGCACGCTCGCCCAGCAGTGCCCGCTGCGCCACCAACGCGGCGGCGAACTCCGGCAGTTCCTGCTCCGACGGCTGGAGGAAGGCGGTCAGCCGCTCGGCCTGGCCGGCCAGCGAGCCCGCGCTCTTCGCGGACAGCACCAGCGGCACCACACCGTCGGGGGCGGCCTCGCCCGCGACCGGCTCCCACTCCTCCTCGGGCGCCTGCTCCAGGATCAGGTGGGCGTTCGTCCCGCTGACACCGAAGGACGACACCCCGGCCCGGCGCAGCCGGTCCACCTCCGGCCAGGGCCGGCTGCGGTCGAGCAGCTCCACCGCGCCCGCCGTCCAGTCCACCTGCGAGGAGGGCGCGTCCACGTGCAGGGTCGCAGGCAGCACACCGTGTCGCAGCGCCTGCACCATCTTGATCACGCCCGAGACACCGGCCGCCGCCTGGGCGTGGCCGATGTTCGACTTCAGCGACCCGAGCCACAGGGGCCGCCCGGGCTCGCGCTCCTGGCCGTAGGTGGCCAGCAGGGCCTGCGCCTCGATCGGGTCGCCCAGCACCGTCCCGGTGCCGTGCCCCTCCACCACGTCCACGTCGGCCGGGGTGAGCCCGGCCGCCGCCAGCGCCTTGCGGATCACGACCTGCTGGGAGAGTCCGTTGGGCGCGGTCAGGCCATTGGACGCGCCGTCCTGGTTCACCGCGCTGCCGCGCAGCACGGCCAGCACCCGGTGACCCTTGCGGCGGGCCTCGGAGAGCCGCTCCAGCACCACCACACCCGCGCCCTCGGCCCAGCCCGTCCCGTCGGCCGCGTCCGCGTAGGACTTGCACCGGCCGTCCGAGGCGAGACCGCGCTGGCGCGAGAACTCCACGAAGGTGTGCGGGGTCGCCATCACGGTCGCGCCGCCCGCGAGCGCCATCGAGCACTCGCCGCGCCGCAGCGCCTGCGCGGCCAGGTGGATCGCCACCAGCGAGGACGAGCACGCGGTGTCGACCGTGACCGCCGGGCCCTCGAAGCCGAACACGTACGAGATCCGGCCCGACGCCACGCTGCCCGCCGCGCCCGTGCCGGCGAAGCCCTCCAGCTCGGGCGGCACGCTGCCGCCGAAGAAGTAGTCGACGCCCATGATGCCGTTGAACACGCCGACGTCCGCGCCCTTGAGCGAGGTCGGGTCGACGCCGGCCCGCTCCAGGGCCTCCCAGGAGGTCTCCAGCAGCAACCGCTGCTGGGGGTCCATGGCGAGCGCCTCGCGCGGCGAGATCCCGAAGAACTCGGCGTCGAACTTCCCCGCGTCGCGCAGGAATCCGCCCTGCGCGACGTAGGAGGTGCCGGCCTTGTCGGGGTCGTCGTCGAACAGCGCGTCCAAGTCCCAGCCGCGGTCGTCCGGGAAGGCCGACACGCCGTCCCGGCCCTCGCTGACCAGCTGCCACAGGCTCTCGGGGCCGGTGACGCCGCCGGGGAGCCGGCAGGCCATGCCCACGATCGCGACCGGCTCGTCCGCGTTCCGCTGGACCTGCTTGCGCAGGTCGTGCAGTTCGGCCGTGACACGCTTGAGGTACTTGAGGATCTTCTCGTCCGTGGCCATCGTCAATTCCTCACCGGGGGTTGGGCAGACCGTGAAGGCGTGGTGCTCAAGAGATTCCGAGCTCGTCGTTGATGAAGTCGAGGACCTCATCGGCGGAGGCGGACTCCAACTGCTCGGCCACCGTGGACTCTTCGACCTGCTCGACTCCGTTGAACCTCGCCACCAACCCCTGGAGGCGGAGCACGATGCCGGACTTCTTGGACTCGTCGGACAGCAGTCCGGCGATCAGTGACTCGATGTCTTCGATCTTGGCGTTCACCATCGACAGCGCGTCGTCGGTGGTGCCGAGTTCGCCGTGCAGGAAGCGGGCCAGGGCGAGCGGGGCCGGGTAGTCGAACACCACGGTCGCGGCCAGCTTCAGGCCGGTGGCCTCGCGGAGCCGGTTGCGCAGCTCGACCGAGGTGAGCGAGTCGAAGCCGGCGTCCTTGAACGCCGTCTCCGGGCCGACCTGGTCCGGTCCGGCGTGGCCGAGGACGGTCGCCACCTGGCTGCGGACCAGGTCCAGCAGCAGGGCCTCCTGCGCCGCCGGTGCCAGGCCGGCGAGCCGGCGGGTCAGCCCGCCGCTGTCGCCGACGGCCGTGCGCGCCAACTGCCGTCCGGCGCGCACCAGACCGCGCAGCAGCGGCTGGGCCGTGCGGCCGGCGGCCGCGTCGGCCCGCAGCGACCGCAGGTCCAGCTTGATCGGCACCACCAGCGCGGTGTCGGTCCGCAGCGCCGCGTCGAACAGCCGCATGCCCTCGGCCGGGCCGATCGGCAGGACCCCGCCACGGCTCATCCGGGCCTGGTCGGCGGCGCCCAGGTGGGCGGTCATACCGCTGATCTGCTCCCACAGGCCCCAGGCGAGGGACGTGCCGGGCAGGCCCGCCGCGCGGCGCCGGTGCGCCAGCGCGTCGAGGTAGGCGTTGGCCGCCGCGTAGTTGCCCTGACCGGCCGAGCCGAACAGGCCGGACGCGGAGGAGAACACCGCGAAGGTCGTCAGGTCGAGGTCGCGGGTGAGCTCGTCCAGGTGGCTCACCGCGGTCACCTTCGGACCGAACACGTACGCCAGCCGCTCCGGTGTCAGCGCGCCGATCACCCCGTCGTCCAGCACGCCGGCGGTGTGCACGACGCCGGTCAGCGGGTGCTCGGCCGGCACGCCGGCCAGCAGCGCGGCCACCGACGCCCGGTCGGTCACGTCGCAGGCGGTGACCGTCACCGCCGCGCCCAGCCCCGCGAGTTCGGCCACCAGCTCCGGCGCGCCCTCCGCCCGCACCCCGCGCCGGCTGGCCAGCACCAGGTGCCGGACGCCGTGCTCGGTGACCAGGTGCCGCGCCAGCAGCGCGCCGAGCGAGCCCGTCCCACCGGTGACCAGGACGGTCCCGTCGGGGCGGAACGCCTGCGGCACCGCCGCGGCCTGCCCGGCCTGTGCCCGGACCAGGCGCGGCACGGACAGCGCCGCCGCCCGCACCGCGACCTGCGGCTCGTCGGCGGCCAGGACGGCGCCGAGCACCGTGGTGAACGAGTCCTCGGTGTCCGGGTCCAGGTCGAGCAGGACGATCCGGTCCGGGTTCTCGGCCTGGGCGGTGCGCAGCAGGCCCCAGACCGCCGCCGCGGCCGGGTCGGGGACGTCGGCGTCGGCACCGGCCGGCACCGCGCCCCGGGTGACCACGACGAGCCGCGAGTCCTCGAAGGCCTCGTCGGCCAGCCAGGCCTGGACGACCTCCAGTGCCGTGGCGGTCAGCGCGAGCACCTCGTCGGCGCCGCCGGCGCCGTGGGCCTCCAGGACGGCGACGGCGGGTGCCTCGCCGGCCAGGGCGGCCACGTCCTCGCCGGTGGCGACCGGCACCCAGGACGGCGCCGGTTCGGCCGCCCGCGGCGCCGGGGTCAGCACGCTCCACTCCAGGCGGAACAGCGCGTCCCGGCCCTCGTCGGCCGCCGCCGCGGTGTCCAGCTGCTCGACGTCCACCGGCCGGAAGGTCACCGAGTCCACCGTCAGGACGGCGCCGCCGGCCTCGTCGACGGCGGTCAGCCCGAGCCTGTCCGGCCCCTGCGGTGCGATCCGGACCCTGACGGCGCCCGCCCCGGCGGCGTGCAGCACCAGCCCGTTCCAGGCGAACGGCAGCACGTTGTGGCCGTCCTCGGGCTGGGCGAACGCCTGGGTGTGCAGGGCGGCGTCGAGCAGTGCCGGGTGGATGCCGAAGCGGGTGGCCTCGTCGCGCCGCTCGTCCGGCAGGGCGACCTCGGCGAAGAGTTCCTCGCCGCGCCGCCAGACCGCCCGCAGGCCCTGGAACGCCGGGCCGTAGGCGTAGCCGTGGCGGGCGAGGTCGTCGTAGAAGCCGGCGACGTCGAGGTCCACGGGTTCCGCGCCGGCCGGCGGCCAGGCGGTGGTGTCGAAGCCGGGTGCCTGCGTGCGGTCGGCCGGAGCCGCCGTCAGGGTGCCGGCCGCGTGCCTGGTCCAGGCGCCCGGGCCGATCTCGCCGGCCGCGTCCTCGCGGGCCGAGTAGACGGCGACGGTGCGCGCGCCGTTCTCGTCGGGGCCGCCGACGGCGACCTGCACCCGGACGCCGCCCTGCTCGGGCACCACCAGGGGTGCCTCGATGACCAGTTCGTCGAGCGCGCCGGCGGCCACCACGTCGCCGGCCCGGACGGCCAGCTCGACCAGACCGGTGCCGGGCACCAGGACGACGCCGCCGACGGCGTGGTCGGCCAGCCAGGCGTGGGTGCGCAGCGACAGCCGCGAGGTGCAGAGCACCCCGCCGGTCTCGGGCACCTCCACCACCGCGCCGAGCAGCGGGTGGTCGGCGGTGACCTGGCCGAGCGAGACCGCGTCGGTGGCCGGGGTGGTCCGCAGCCAGTAGTGCCGGTGGTCGAAGGCGTAGGTCGGCAGCTCCAGGTGGGCGGCCGGGTGGCCGGTGGGCAGGGTCTTGGCCCAGTCCACCTCGACGCCCCGGACGAAGAGTTCGGCCACCGAGGCCAGCAGGGCCTGCGTCTCCGGGCGGCCGTCGCGCAGCGCCGCGACGCAGACCGCGTCCTCGCCGGCGGACTCGGCCACCACACCGCTGAGCGCGGCGCCCGGGCCGAGCTCGACGAACAGCGTGCCGCCATCCTCGGCCGCCGCGGCGATGCCCTCGGCGAACCGGACCGGACGGCGGACGTGGTCCACCCAGTAGGCGGGATCGGCCAGTTGACCCGGCTCGGCCGGACGGCCGGTGACGTTCGAGATCACCGTCAGCTTCGGCTCGCCCCACGAAACGTCCGCCAGGACGGCCGCGAACTCCGCCAGCATCGGCTCCATCAGCGCCGAGTGGAAGGCGTGCGAAACCGTCAGCCGCTTGACCTTCCGGCCCTGCGCCTTCAGGCTCTCGGCCGCCTTCAACACCGCCGCCTCCTCGCCGGAGAGCACCACCGACGACGGACCGTTCACCGCCGCCAAGTCCACGCCGTCACCCAGGAGTTCGGCGACCTCCGCCTCGGTGGCGGCCACCGCCACCATCGCGCCGCCCGACGGCAGCGCCTGCATCAACCGGCCGCGCGCGGCCACGACCGCCGCCGCATCCGCCAGCGACAACACCCCCGCCACATGCGCGGCCGTGATCTCACCGATCGAGTGGCCCAGCACCGCGTCCGGACGGACACCCCAGGACTCCACCAGGCGGAACAGCGCCGTCTCCACGGCGAACAGCCCCGCCTGGGTGAACACCGTCTGATCGAGGGATCCCGCCGTACCGAACACCACGTCCTTGACCGAGTGCTCCACCCGGCCCGCCAACCGCGCGTCCAACGCCGCACACGCCGCGTCGAACGCCTCCGCGAACACCGGGTACCGCTCGGCCAACTCCCGACCCATACCCACCCGCTGGGAACCCTGCCCCGGGAAGACGAGGACCGTCCGGTCCGCATCGGACACCGTCCCGGTCACCACCGCGGGGCTGTTCCCACCCCGCGCCAGCAGACCCAGCCCGGCCACCGCCTCGTCGGCGGAGCCGGCCAGCACCACCGCGCGCTCGGACAGCAGCGCCCGCTGCGCCAGCAGCGCGGCGGCGAGCTCCGTCGCCCCGGCCCCGGCGGTCTCGACGAAGGCGGTCAGCCGCTCGGCCTGGCCGGCCAGCGAGCCCGCGCTCTTCGCCGACAGCACCAGCGGCACCACACCCTCGGGGGCGGCCTCGACGACGACCGGCTCCTCGACCGGGGCCTGCTCCAGGATCAGGTGGGCGTTCGTCCCGCTGACACCGAAGGCGGACACCCCGCCACGGCGGGGCCGGCCGGTCTCCGGCCACGCCCGCGCCTCGGTCAGCAGCTCGACCGCGCCGGCCTCCCAGTCCACCTCGGTCGAGGGCGCCTCGACGTGCAGGGTGGGCGGCAGCACCGCGTGCCGCAGCGCCTCCACCATCTTGATCACACCGGCCACCCCGGCGGCCGCCTGCGCGTGCCCCAGGTTGGACTTGACGGACCCGAGCCAGAGCGGACGCCCCGGCTCGCGGTCCTGGCCGTAGGTGGCGAGCAGGGCCTGCGCCTCGATCGGGTCACCGAGCACGGTGCCCGTGCCGTGCGCCTCGACCGCGTCCACCTCGACGGTGGACAGGCCCGCGTTGGCGAGCGCCTTGCGGATCACCCGCTGCTGCGAGGGGCCGTTGGGGGCCGTCAGGCCGTTGGAGGCGCCGTCCTGGTTCACCGCACTGCCGCGCACCACCGCGAGCACCGGGTGCCCCTTGCGGCGCGCCTCGGAGAGCCGCTCCAGCACGACCACGCCCGCGCCCTCGGCCCAGCCGGTGCCGTCGGCCGTCGAGGAGAAGGCCTTGCAGCGGCCGTCGGGCGAGAGCGCCTGCTGGCGGGAGAACTCCACGAAGGTGTGCGGGTTGGCCAGGACGGTCGCGCCACCGGCGAGCGCCATCGAGCACTCGCCCTGGCGCAGCGCCTGCGCGGCCAGGTGGATGGCCACCAGGGAGGAGGAACAGGCCGTGTCCACGGTGACCGCCGGACCCTCGAAGCCGAACACGTACGAGACCCGGCCGGACGCCACGCTGCCGGCGGAGCCGGTGGCGGTGAAGCCGCTCAGCTCCGGCGGGATCTCGCCGCCGAACCCGTAGCCCTGGCTCATCACGCCGGAGAAGACGCCGACGTCGGTGCCCTTCAGCGCCGCCGGGTCGATGCCCGCGCGCTCCAGCGCCTCCCAGGACGCCTCCAGCAGCAGCCGCTGCTGCGGGTCCATCGCCAGCGCCTCACGCGGCGAGATCCCGAAGAACCCGGCGTCGAACAAACCGGCCTCGTGCAGGAAGCCGCCCCGGTCGACGTAGGAGGTGCCGACCCGGCCCGGGTCGGCGTCGAACAGGCCGTCGAGGTCCCAGCCGCGGTCCTCCGGGAAGGGCGAGAGGGCCTCCCGCCCGTCGGCGACCAGCCGCCACAGGTCCTCGGGGCTCGCCACGCCGCCGGGCAGCCGGCAGGCCATCCCGACGATCGCGATCGGCTCGTCCGGGTCGGCGAGCAGGACGGTCGGCGCCGCCGAGCCCGCCGCGGCGGCCACCAGGCCGAACGCGCCGTGCAGGTGGCGGGCCAGCGCGAGCGGGGTCGGGTAGTCGAAGACGACGGTGGTGGGCAGGTTGAGGCCGGTGGCCTCGCGCACCCGGTTGCGCAGTTCGACGGAGGTGAGCGAGTCGAAGCCGGCGTCCTTGAACGCCTTCTCCGCCTTGACGTTGTCCGCCCCGGCGTGGCCGAGGACGGTCGCCACCTGGCTGCGGACCAGGTCCAGCAGCAGGGCCTCCTGCTCGGCCGCCGGCAGCCCGGCCAGCCGGTCCGCCAGCCCGCCGCCGCTGCGCTGCGCGGCCGCGGCCCGCACGGCCTGCCGGCCGGCCCGGACCAGACCCCGCATCAGCGGCTGGACGGCGCCGCCGGACGCCGCGTCGGCGCGGGCGGCGCGCAGGTCGAGCTTGATCGGCACGACCAGGGCCCGGTCGGCGTGCAGGGCCTCGTCGAACAGGGCGAGGCCCTCGGCCGGGGTCAGCGCCAGGACGCCGCCGCGGCTCATCCGGGCCTGGTCGACCTCGCTCAGGTGCGCGGTCAGGCCGGTGCTCTGCTCCCACAGGCCCCAGGCCAGCGACACACCGGGCAGCCCGTCGGCCCGGCGGCGGGCCATCAGGCCGTCGAGGTAGGCGTTGGCCGCCGCGTAGTTGCCCTGACCGGCCGAGCCGAAGAGCCCGGCCGCGGAGGAGAACACCGCGAAGGTGGTCAGGCCGAGGTCACGGGTGAGCTCGTCCAGGTGGCGCACGGCGGTCGCCTTGGGCGCGAAGACGCCGGCGATCCGCTCCGGTGTCAGCGCGCCGATCACCCCGTCGTCCAGCACACCGGCGGTGTGCACGACGCCGGTCAGCGGGTGCGCGGCCGGCACGGCCGCCAGCAGCGCGGCCACCGCCCCGCGGTCGGCGACGTCGCAGGCGGTGACCGTCACGGAGGCCCCGAGCCCGGCCAGTTCGGCCGCCAGCTCCGGCGCGCCCTCGGCGTCGAGGCCGCGGCGGCTGACCAGTACCAGGTGCCGGACACCGTGCTCGGTCACCAGGTGGCGGGCCACCAGGGCGCCCAGCGAGCCGGTGCCGCCGGTGACCAGGACGGTGCCCTCCGGGCGGAAGGCCGGGTCGGTAGCGGCCGCCCCGCCGCCGGTGGCACGGACCAGTCGCGGCGCGGACAGCGCGCCGCCGCGCACCGCGACCTGCGGCTCCGCGGTGGCGAGCACCGCGGCGAGCAGCGGTTCGACGTCCGTGCCCGAGGTGACGTCGGTGGCGGTGTCGGTGTCCAGCAGGACGATCCGGTCCGGGTTCTCCGCCTGGGCCGCGCGGATCAGCCCCCAGACGGCGGCGCCGGCCGGGTCGGTCACCGCGGCGTCGCCGCCGGCGGGCACCGCGCCCCGGGTCACCAGCACCAGCCGGGAGTCCTCCAGGCTCGGTGCGGCCAGCCAGGTCTGGACGAGCTCCAGGATCCGGTTGGTCAGCGCCAGGGCGTCGCCGCCCCGGCCGATCGCCTCCACCAGCGCGACCACCGGGGTGGTGACGTTGTCGGCGAGGATCTGCACCTCGTCCGCGTGGAACAGCGGCACCCACGGCGGCAGCGTCTCACCGCCGGCGGGCGCTGCGGGCAGCTCGGCCCACTCCACCCGGAAGAGGGAGTCGGGGCCGGCGTCCGCCGCGGCGGCCGAGAGCTGCTCGGCGGCGACCGGCAGGAAGGAGAGCGCGTCCAGCGTCAGGACCGGGCCGCCGGTCTCGTCGGCGGCCTCCAGCGACAGCCCGCCCTGACCGGACGGCGCGAGCCGCACCCGCAGCACCGAGGCGCCGGCCGCGTGCAGCGTCAGACCGGTCCACTCGGCCGGCTGCCACAGCCGCGGCCCGCCCGCGGCCTCGTCCGCCACGGCGGCGTGCCGCAGACCGGACTGGAGGGCGGCGTCCAGGAGGGCCGGGTGGATGCCGAACCGGCCGGCGTCGCCGCGCTGCTCCTCGGGCAGGGCGACCTCGGCGAAGACCTCTTCGCCTCGCCGCCAGAGCCCCCGGACGCCCTGGAAGGCCGGGCCGAGGGCGTAGCCGAGGCGGAGCAGGTCGTCGTAGAGCTCGTCGGCGCCCGCCTGCCGGGCGCCGGTGGGCGGCCAGACGACGAGGTCGCCGTGCGCCTCGGTGCGGGCCGCCGTCGCCGGGGCGAGCCTGCCGGTGGCGTGCCTGGTCCACGCGTCGGCGCCGGTGTCCTCGGCGGCGTCCTCGCGGGTGGCGTAGACGTCGACGCTGCGGGCGCCGCTCTCGTCGGGGCCGCCGACGGTGACCTGGACCCGGACGCCGCCCTGCTCGGGCAGCACCAGCGGGGCCTCGATCACCAGCTCGTCGAGCCTGCCGCAGCCGACCTCGTCGCCGGCCCGCACGGCCAGCTCCACCAGCGCGGCGCCGGGCACGGGCACGACGCCGCCGACGGCGTGGTCGGCGAGCCAGGGGTGGCTGCGCAGGGAGAGGCGGGAGGTGAAGGCCAGCCCGTCCGACTGCGGCAGCCGGACGACGGCGCCGATCAGCGGGTGGTCGACGGTGGCCTGGCCGAGCGAGGCCGCGTCGGTGGCCGGGGCGGTCTGCAGCCAGTAGTGCCGGTGGTCGAAGGCGTACGTCGGCAGGTCCGCCTGAGCGGTGGCGGTGGGCAGGACGCCGGTCCAGTCCAGGGCGACGCCGCGGACGAAGAGTTCGGCCATCGAGAGGAGGAGCCGGCGCGGGCCGCCCTCGTCGCGGCGCAGCGAGCCGGTGACCAGGACGTCGGCCGCGGTCTCGTCGACGATCTCGTTGATCGGCTGGACCAGCACCGGGTGGGCGCTGGACTCGACGAACACGGTGTGGCCCTCACCCAGCAGCGCGGCGACGGCCGGGCCGAAGCGGACCTGGCTCCGCAGGTTGCGGTACCAGTACCCGCCGTCGAGCACGCCGGCCTCGCCGACCCACCTGCTCGTGACGGTGGAGTAGAAGGGCACCAGCGGCGCCTGGCTGCGGATGTCCGCGAAGGCCTCCGCCAGCGTCTCCTCGATCGCCTCGACGTGCCGGGTGTGGGAGGCGTAGTCCACCGCCACCCGACGCACCCGTACCCCGTCGGCCGCCAGCACCTCCAGCGCCTCGTCGAGCGCTTCCGCGTCACCCGCGACCACCACGGACGCCGGACCGTTGACGGCCGCCACCTCGACGCGGTCCGCCCAACGCTCCAGCCTGACGAGCGCGTCGGCCTCGGAGAGCGCCACCGAGGCCATCCCGCCGCGCCCGGCCAGCTGTCCGGCGATCACCTGGCTGCGCACGGCCACGATCCGCGCCGCGTCGTCCAGGGAGAGCGCCCCGGCCACGCAGGCTGCCGCGATCTCGCCCTGCGAGTGGCCCAGCACGGCGTCCGGCAGCACGCCCACGGACGCCCAGACGGCGGCCAGACCGACCATCACCGCGAAGCTCGCCGGCTGGAGCACGTCGACGCGCTCCAGCAACTCCGCCGGGGCCTCGCCGCGCAGCACCTCCTCCAGCGACCAGTCCACCCACGGGCCCAGGGCCCGCGCGCACTCCGCGATGCGCTCGGCGAACACCGGCGAGGAGTCCAGCAGTTCACGACCCATCCCGGCCCACTGCGAACCCTGGCCGGGGAACACCAGCACCGTCCGGCCCGCGCCGGCCGAGCCGAGCGAGCCACCGGTCACCAGCGCGGGGGCGGACTCGCCCCGGGCCAGCGCCGCCAGCCCGGCCAGCGCCTCGTCCGTCGAGCCGGCCACCACGACCGCGCGCTCGGAGAGCAGCGCGCGCCGCGACACCAGCGCGTTCGCCGTGCCGGGCAGCGACGGCCGGTCGGCCGTGCCGAGGAAGGACACCAGCCGCTCGGCCTGGCCGGCCAGCGAACCGGTCGAGGCCGCCGACACCACCAGCGGCACCACCGCACCGCCCGGCGGCACCTCGTCCGCCGCCGGTTCGACCGCCGGCACCTCGGCGGACTCCTCCAGGATCAGGTGCGCGTTGGTGCCGCTGATCCCGAAGGAGGAGACCCCGGCCCGGCGCGGCCGGCCGCCGCCGGCCCAGTCGCGCGGCTCGGTCAGCAGCTCCACCGCGCCGGCCGTCCAGTCCACCTGCGGCGTCGGCTCGGTCACGTTCAGCGTGGAGGGCAGCACGCCGTGCCGCAGCGCCTGCACCATCTTGATGACGGCCGCGACACCGGCGGCGGCCTGGGTGTGGCCGATGTTGGACTTCAGCGAGCCGAGCCAGAGCGGACGCTCCGGGTCACGGTCCCGGCCGTAGGTGGCCAGCAGGGCCTGCGCCTCGATCGGGTCGCCCAGTGCCGTCCCGGTACCGTGCGCCTCCACCACGTCGATGTCCGAGGCGTCCAGGCCCGCGTTGGCCAGGGCCTTGCGGATCACCCGCTGCTGCGAGGGGCCGTTCGGCGCGGTCAGACCGTTCGAGGCACCGTCCTGGTTCACCGCGCTGCCGCGCAGCACCGCGAGCACCTGGTGCCCGTTGCGCCGCGCCTCGGAGAGCCGCTCCAGCACCACGATGCCCACGCCCTCGGACAGGATGGTGCCGTCGGCGCCCGCCGAGAAGGCCTTGACCCGGCCGTCGGCCGCGAGGCCGCGCTGGCGCGACATGCCGAGGACGCCGACCGGCGAGCCCATCACGGCGACGCCGCCGGCCAGGGCCAGCGAGCACTCGCCCGAGCGCAGCGCCTGCGCGGCCAGGTGGATCGCCACCAGGGACGACGAGCAGGCCGTGTCGACCGTCACCGCCGGGCCCTCGAACCCGAACACGTAGGAGACCCGGCCCGAGGCCACGCTGCCCGCGGTCGCGGTGGTCACGAAGCCTTCGAGCTCGGCGGGCATGCTGGTCAGGGACTCGACGTAGTCGTGGATGGAGACACCGGAGAAGACGCCGATGTTGCCGCCCCGCGCCGTGCCGGGGTTGATGCCGGCGCGCTCCAGGGCCTCCCAGGAGGCCTCCAGCAGCAGCCGCTGCTGCGGGTCCATCGCCAGCGCCTCGCGCGGCGAGATCCCGAAGAACTCGGCGTCGAACTCCCCGGCGTCGTGCAGGAATCCGCCCTTGTGCACGTAGGAGGTGCCGGGCTTCGCCGCGTCGTCGTCGAAGAGGCCGTCGAGGTTCCAGCCGCGGTTGTCCGGGAAGCCCACCATGCCGTCGCGGCCCTCGTGCACCAGGCGCCACAGGCCCTCGGGGTCGACGACGCCGCCGGGCAGCCGGCAGGCCATGCCCACGATGGCGATCGGCTCGTCCGGGTCGGCCGCGACCACCGTCGGGACGGCGGCGGCGCCGGCCGCGGTGTCGCCGAGCTCCTCGCGCAGGAAGCGGGCGAGCGCCACCGGGGTGGGGTAGTCGAAGATGAGGGTGGCGGGCAGCTTGACCCCGGTCGCGGCGCTCAGCCGGTTGCGGAGCTCGACCGCGGTGAGCGAGTCGAAGCCGATGTCGCTGAACCCGCGGGTGCCCTGGGCCAGTTCCTGGCCGTTGAAGCCGAGTACGGCGGTGGCCTCGGCCTGGACGATGCCCAGCAGGATGCTCTCCTGCTCGGCCTCGGACTTCCCGGCCAGGCGGCGGACCAGCCCGCTGCCGTCCCCGGCGGCGGCCCGCGCCACCCGGCGCCCGCTCCGCACCAGGCTGCGCAGCATGTGCGGGACGGCGCCGCCGGACGCGGTGTCGGAGCGCAGCGCCCGCAGGTCGAGCTTGATCGGGACGAGCAGCGCCTGCTCGGCGTGCAGTCCGGTGTCGAAGTGGGCGAGGCCCTCGGCCGGGGTCAGCGCCAGGACGCCGCCGCGGCTCATCCGGGCCTGGTCGACCTCGCTCAGGTGCGCGGTCAGGCCGGTGCTCTGCTCCCACAGGCCCCAGGCCAGCGACACACCGGGCAGCCCGCCGGCCCGGCGGCGGGTCATCAGGGCGTCGAGGTAGGCGTTGGCGGCGGCGTAGCTGCCCTGGCCGGCCGAGCCGAGCAGCGCGGCGGCGGACGAGAAGACCACGAACGCCCGCAGCTCCGGGGCGAGTTCGCGGGTGAGCTCGTCCAGGTGGCGCACCGCGGTCGCCTTGGGCGCGAAGACGCCGGCGATCCGCTCCGGTGTCAGCGCGCCGATCACCCCGTCGTCCAGGACGCCGGCCAGGTGCACGAGGCCGGTCAGCGGGTGCGCGGCCGGGACGGCGGTGAGCAGGGCGGCGACCGCCTCGCGGTCGGCGACATCGGCCGCGACGACCGACACGGAGGCCCCGAGCCCGGCCAGTTCGGCCGCCAGCTCCGGCGCGCCCTCGGCGTCGGGGCCGCGGCGGCCGGCGAGCACCAGGTGCCGGACACCGTGCTCGGTCACCAGGTGGCGGGCCACCACGGCGCCCAGCGAGCCGGTGCCGCCGGTGACCAGGACGGTGCCCTCGGGGTCGAAGGCCACGGGCGCGTCGGCCTCGGCGGCGGTGTCGGCCGCCGGGGCGGCGTCGGCACGCACCAGCCGGGAGGCGGACAGGACGGTGCCGCGCACGGCGACCTGCGGCTCGCCGGAGGCCAGGACCGCCCCGAGGACGGGGCCCGCCCCGGTGGCGGCGGCGGGGTCGAGGTCGACCAGGACGATCCGGTCCGGGTTCTCCGCCTGGGCCGCGCGGACCAGGCCCCAGACGGCGGCGCCGGCCGGGTCGGTCACCGCGGCGTCGCCGCCGGCGGGCACCGCGCCCCGGGTGGCCACCACCAGCCGGGAGTCCGCCAGGCCCGCGGTGGCCGTCCAGGCCTGGATCGCGGCCAGCACCCGGCAGGTCGGCGCCAGCGGGTCGGCGGCGGGGTCGTGGCCGCTCGCGTCGAGGACGGCGACCGCCGGGACGCTCTCCCGGGCGGCCAGCGCGGCGACGTCCTCCGGGCCGGACAGCGGGGCCCAGACCGGCGCGGCCGTGGCGCCCTCGGGCGCGGGCAGCGGGGTCCACTCCACCCGGAACAGCGAGTCCCGGCCGTCGTGGCCGGCCGCGCTGCCCAACTGCTCGGCGGAGACCGGCAGGGAGACCAGCGAGTCCATCGTGAGGACCAGCTCGCCGGCCTCGTCGGCGGCCTGGAAGGACAGCGCGTCGGTGCCCCGGGGGGCGACCCGCACCCGCAGCGCGGAGGCGCCCAGGGCGTGCAGGACCAGCCCGTTCCAGGCGAACGGCAGCACGTTGCGGCCGTCCTCCGGGTTGGTGAACGCGTTGGTGTGCAGGGCGGCGTCCAGCAGGGCGGGGTGGATGCCGAACCGGTCGGCGTGCTCCCGCTGCTCCGCCGGCAGCACGGCCTCGGCGAAGAACTCCTCGCCGCGCCGCCAGACCGCCCGCAGGCCCTGGAACGCCGGGCCGTAGGAGTAGCCGCGGACGACCAGGTCGGTGTAGAAGTCCTCGATCTCCACGGGCTCGGCGCCGGCCGGCGGCCAGGCGGCGAAGTCCACGGCGGGCGTGCCGCTGCCGCTCGGGGCCGTGGCGGAGAGCAGACCGGTGGCGTGCCTGGTCCACTCGCCGTCGCCGTCCTCGCCGGCGGCGTCCTCGCGCAGGGAGTAGACGTCCACCGTGCGGGAGCCGCTCGGGCCGGGGCCGCCGACGGCCACCTGGACCCGCACGCCGCCCTGCTCGGGCAGCACCAGCGGGGCCTCGATGACCAGCTCTTCGAGGATGCCGCAGCCGAACTCGTCGCCCGCACGCACCGCCAGGTCGACGTAGACGGTGCCGGGGACGATCACCACGCCCTGCATGGCGTGGTCGGCGAGCCAGGGGTGCGTGCGCAGCGACAGCCGGGAGGTGAACACCAGCCCGTCCGACTGCGGCAGCCGCACCACGGCGCCCAGCAGCGGGTGGTCGGTGCCGGTGAGGCCCAGCGAGGCGGCGTCGGTGGCCGAGCCGGTCAGCTGGAGCCAGTAGTGCTGGTGGTCGAAGGCGTAGGTCGGCAGGTCGACCACGGCGTCGGCGGCCCCGGCGGGCAGCAGGCCGGTCCAGTCCACGGCGACGCCCCGGACGAAGAGTTCGGCCACCGAGGTCAGCAGCCGGCGCGGCCCGCCCTCGTCGCGGCGCAGCGAGCCGGTCACCACGGCCGTCGCGTCGGCGGCGTCCACGATCTCGCTGATCGGCTGGACCAGCACCGGGTGGGCGCTGGACTCCACGAAGACGCTGTGGCCCTCGCCCAGCAGCGCGGCGACGGCCGGGCCGAAGCGGACCTGGCCGCGCAGGTTGCGGTACCAGTAACCGCCGTCCAGCACACCGGCCTCACCGACCCACCCGCCGGTGACCGTCGAGAAGAACGGGATCTGCGGGGCGCGGCTGCGGATGTCCGCGAAGGCCTCGGTGAGGGTCTCCTGGATCGCCTCGACGTGCCGGGAGTGGGAGGCGTAGTCCACCGCGATCCGGCGCACCCGCACGCCCTGGTCCTCCAGGGCCTCCAGCACCTCGTCGAGGGCTTCCGCGTCACCGGCGACCACGACGGACGCCGGGCCGTTGACGGCCGCGACCTCGACGCGGTCCGCCCAGCGCTCCAGTCGCTCGACGGCGTCGGTCTCGGAGAGCGCCACCGAGGCCATCCCGCCACGCCCCGCGAGGCTGCCGGCGATCACCTGGCTGCGTACCGCGACGATCCGGGCGGCGTCCTCCAGGGAGAGCGCACCGGCCACGCAGGCCGCCGCGATCTCGCCCTGCGAGTGACCGACCACCGCGTCCGGCACCACGCCCACCGACGCCCACACGGCCGCCAGACCGACCATCACCGCGAAGCTCGCCGGCTGGAGCACGTCGACGCGCTCCAGCAACTCCGCCGGGGCCTCGCCGCGCAGCACCTCCTCGAGCGACCAGTCCACCCAGCGCTCCAGCGCGGCCGCGCACTCCGCGACCCGCGCGGCGAACACCGGCGAGGAGTCCAGCAGTTCACGACCCATGCCGACCCACTGCGAACCCTGCCCCGGGAAGACCAGGACGAGCTTGCCGGCGGGCGCCACGCCGCCCGTCACCAGCCCGGCGGCGGACTCGCCCCGGGCCAGCGCGGCCAGCCCGGCCAGCGCCTCCTCCTTCGAACCCGCGACCACCACCGCGCGCTCGCCGAGCACCGCCCGCCCGGTGACCAGCGCCCCCGCCGCACCGGCGAGGGGGACCGCCTCCGAGGCGTCGAGGAAGGAGACCAGCCGCTCGGCCTGGCCGGTCAGCGAACCGGGCGAGGCGGCCGACACCACCAGGGGCACCACCGCGTCGGGCGCGGCCGCGGGCGCGGCCGGCTCCTCCTCGGGCACCTGCTCCAGGATCAGGTGCGCGTTGGTGCCGCTCGCCCCGAAGGAGGAGACCCCGGCCCGGCGGGGCCGGTCGCTCTCCGGCCACTCCCGGGCCTGCGTCAGCAGCTCGACGGCGCCGGCGGTCCAGTCGACCTGCGGGGTGGGCGCGTCGACGTGCCGGGTGGCCGGCATCACGCCGTGCCGCAGCGCCTGCACCATGTTGATCACACCGGCGACCCCGGAGGCCGCCTGGGTGTGGCCGATCACCGACTTGACCGAGCCCAGCCGCAGCGGGCGGTCGGCCGAGCGGTCCTGACCGTAGGTGGCGAGCAGCGCCTGCGCCTCGATCGGGTCGCCGAGGAGGGTGCCGGTGCCGTGGCCCTCGACCATGTCGATGTCGGCCGTGGAGAGGTTGGCGCTGTCCAGCGCCTTGCGGATGACCCGCTGCTGCGCCGGGCCGTTGGGCGCGGTCAGACCGTTGGACGCGCCGTCCTGGTTGAGCGCGGAACCCCGGATGACCGCCAGCACGCGGTGGCCGAGCTCCCTGGCCCGGGAGAGCTTCTCCAGCAGGACGACACCGGCGCCCTCGGCCCAGCTGGAGCCGTCGGCGCAGGCCGCGTAGGACTTGCAGCGGCCGTCGAAGGCCAGACCGCGCTGACGGGCGAAGCCCACGAACCCGCCCGGGGTCGACATCACGGTCGCGCCGCCGGCCAGCGCCATCGAGCACTCGCCGCGGCGCAGCGCCTGGGCGGCCAGGTGGATGGCGACCAGCGAGGAGGAGCACATGGTGTCGACGGTGACCGCCGGGCCCTCCAGCCCGAGGGAGTAGGCGACCCGGCCGGAGGCGACGCCGCCGGCGGTGCCCAGGGCCCGCTCCAGGCTGAGGAAGCCCTCGTAGCCGCTGAGGTCCGGGGCGTAGTCCTGGTGCACGATGCCGGCGAACACGCCGATGTCGGTGCCCCGGACGGAGTGCGGGGCGATGCCGGCCCGCTCCAGCGCCTCCCAGGACACCTCCAGCAGCTGCCGCTGCTGCGGGTCCATGGCGAGCGCCTCGCGCGGCGAGATGCCGAAGAACCCGGCGTCGAACTGCCCGGCGTCGTGCAGGAAGGCGCCCTCGCGCACGTAGGTGGTGCCGGGGTTGTCCGGGTCCGGGTGGTAGAGCCCTTCGAGGTCCCAGCCGCGGTCCTCGGGGAAGGTGGTGTAGACGTCGGTACCGTCGGTGACGACCCGCCAGAGGTCCTCCGGGGTGCGGATCCCGCCCGCGTAGCGGCAGGCCATCGACACGATGGCGATGGGCTCGGCGGGGGCTTCGAGGAGCTTCTGGTTCTCCTGCTGGAGCCGTGCGTTCTCCTTCAGCGAGGCACGAAGTGCGTTGACGATCTGCTCGTCCGGCGTCGTCATGTTCCTACGTCCTCCGTGTCAGTCCGCTGTCAGTGGTCAGCTGGTCGTACCGGGTCATCAGGGGCATCCGGGGTCGTCCCGGGTCAGGTCGTCTTGCCCAGGGCGCGTTGCACGAGGTCGGCAACGTCCATGGCGTCGATCAGGTCGGCGTCGTCCGCGGCCGGTTCGGCCACCGCGTCGGGTGCGGCGGCGTCCTCGGTCTCGACGAGGGCGAGCAGGGTGTCCAGGAGGCCGGCCTCCTTGAAGCGGGCGAACGGGACGTCCGCGAGCGCGCGCCGCAGGTCGTCCTCCCGCCCGTCGAGGTCGTCGCCGGTGTCCCGCAGGAGCTCGGAGCTCAGGTAGCCGACGAGGGCGTCCGGGGTGGGGTAGTCGAAGATCAGGGTCGCCGGCAGCCGCAGCCCGGTGGCCACGTGCAGGCTGTTGCGGAGGTTGACGGCGGCCAGCGAGTCGAAGCCGACCTCCTGGAAGGCCTGCAGCGGGCCGATGCTCTCGGCGCTGCTGTGGCCCAGGACGGTCGCGGCCTGGCCGCAGACGAGCTTCAGCAGGATCCGGCCCTGCTCGGCCTCCGGGACGGCCCGCAGCGAGTCCACCAGCGAGGAGGTGGTGTCGCTGTTCCCGCTGTCCGGCTGGGAGGCCCGCAGGGCGGCGTCCGCCTCGGGCAGGTCGGCGAACAGCGGGCTGACCCGGACGGAGGTGAACGCCGGGATGAAGGCGTCCCAGTCCATGTCGGCCACCGTGACGAACTTCTCCTGGGCCTCCACCGCCTGTTCGAAGGCGGTCATCGCGACCTGCGGGGCCATCGGCAGGACGCCCCGGCGGCGCAGCTGGGTGAGGGTCGCCTCGTCCATGCCGGCGCCGACCTGGTCGAGGGCGCCCCAGGCGATCGACGTCGCCCGCAGGCCGCGCCCCCGGCGCCACTCGACCAGGGCGTCGAGCGCGGTGTTGGCCGCGCCGGAGACGCCCTGCCCGCCGCCGCCCCAGACGCTGGCGATCGAGGAGAAGACGACGAACGCGTCGAGCGGGGTGTCCGTGAACAGCTCGTCGAGCCAGAAGGCCGTGTCCACCTTGGCGGCGAACACCTCGGCGAGGTCCGCCGCGCCGGTGTCGGTGACGGTGCCGGTCCAGGGCAGGTCGGCCGCGTGCAGCACGGCGGTGAGCGGGTGCTCCGCGGGCGTCTCGGCGACCAGCCGGGCGAGTTCGCCCCGGTCGGCGTCGGCACAGGCCAGCACGGTGGTGTCCGTGCCCAGCGCGGCGAGGTCCTCCCGCAGCCCGGCCAGGGCCTCCTCGGGGGTCCGGGGGCCGGTGGTGACGATCAGCCGGCGGGCGCCGGAGCGCGCCAGCCAGAGCGCGGCGTGCCGGCCGAGCCCCTCGGCGCCGCCGGTCACCAGCACGGTGCCGCTCGGCTGCCAGCCGCCGGCGGCGGTGGGCTCCGGTGCGGGCTTGCGGACCAGCCGGCGGCTGTAGACGCCCGAGCGCCGGACGGCGAGCTGGTCGTCGCCGGCGGCGCCGTTCAGCGCGCCGAGCAGGTACTGCGCCGTCCGGGCGTCGTCCGCCGCGGGCAGGTCGATCAGGCCGCCCCACCGGTCGGGGAACTCCAGGGCGGCGGCCCGGCCCAGGCCCCAGAGCGCGGCCTGCGCCGGTGCGGTGAGGGTGTCCTGGATGCCGATGTTGACCGCGCCGCGGGTGAGGCACCAGAGCGGCCGGCCGGCCCCGGCGTCGCCGAGGGCCTGGATCAGCGCGAGGGTCGCCACCGTGGCGCTCAGGTCCGGCGCGGCCGTCCCCGGGTCGAGCGCGAGCAGGGAGAGCACGCCGGTCACGTCGTGTTCGGCCAGGGTCGCGGTCAGGCGCTCCGCGAGGCGGGCGCGGGTGGTCCCGGCGGCGGTGACCTCCAGCGTGACGAGGTCGAGCCGCTGCCCGGCCAGCGCGGCCGTCAGGTCGGCGGCGGGTGCGGCCGCCGGGACGACGACCAGCCACCGGCCGCCCGGCACCCCGGCGGCTTCGCGTTCCAGCGGCCGCCAGGTGACGTTGTAGCGCAGCTTCTCGGCGCTCGACCGGCGGCGCCGCCGGCCGCGCCAGTCCGCGAGGACCGGGACGACCGTGCGCAGCGCGTCGCGCTGGTCGGCCGAGGCCAGGTCGAGCAGGTGGGCGAGCGAGTCGGCGTCCGTCTGCTCGACGGCGGCCCAGAAGTCGGAGTCCGCGCCTTCGGCCGCCGAGGCGAGGTCCTCGGGTGCCTCGCCCTCCTGCAGCCAGAAGTGGCGGCGGTCGAAGGCGTAGGTCGGCAGCGCGACGGGCGCGGTGCCGGCGCCGGCGGGCAGCACGCCCGTCCAGTCCACGGCGACGCCGCGGACGTGGAGTTCGGCCATCGAGGCCAGCAGCCGGCGCGGGCCGCCCTCGTCCCGGCGCAGCGTGCCGCCGACGACGGCGCGCAGCCGGAGGCTGTCGTCCGCGGCGGTGTCGAAGATCTCGTTTACCGGCTGGACCAGCACCGGGTGGGCGCTGGACTCGACGAAGACGGTGTGGCCCTGGCCGAGGAGTTCGGCGACGGCCGGGCCGAAGCGGACCTGGCTCCGCAGGTTGCGGTACCAGTACCCGCCGTCCAGCACCCCGGACTCACGCACCCACTCGCTCGTCACGGTGGAGTAGAAGGGCACCAGTGGCGCCTGGCTGCGGATGTCCGCGAAGGCCTCCGCCAACGTGCCCTCGATCGCCTCGACGTGACGGGTGTGGGACGCGTAGTCCACCGCCACCCGACGCACCCGCACACCCTCGGCCGCGAGGATGTCCAGGGCCTCGTCGAGGGCCTCGGCGTCACCCGCGACCACCACCGAGGTCGGGCTGTTGACGGCCGCCACCTCGACGCGGTCCGCCCAGCGCTCCAGCCTGGCCAGCGCGTCGACCTCGGAGAGCGCCACCGACGCCATCCCACCACGCCCGGCGAGGCTGCCGGCGATCACCTGGCTGCGCACGGCGACGATCCGCGCCGCGTCCTCCAGGGAGAGCGCGCCGGCCACGCAGGCCGCCGCGATCTCGCCCTGCGAGTGGCCCAGCACGGCGTCCGGGACGAGGCCCGCCGAGGCCCAGACGGCGGCCAGACCGACCATCACCGCGAAGCTCGCCGGCTGGAGCACGTCGACGCGCTCCAACAGCTCCGCCGGGGCCTCGCCGCGCAGCACCTCTTCGAGCGACCAGTCCACCCACGGGTCCAGCGCCGCCGCACAGGCCGCCACCCGCTCGGCGAACACCGGCGAGGAGTCCAGCAGTTCACGGCCCATCCCGGCCCACTGCGAACCCTGGCCCGGGAAGACCAGCACCGTCCGGCCCGGGCTCGACACGCTGCCCGTCACCAGCCCCGGCGCCGACTCGCCCCGCGCCAACGCGCCCAGCCCCGCCAGCGCCTCGGACCGCGAACCGGCCACCACCACCGCACGCTCGGCGAGCACCGCACGCCGCGAGACCAGCGCACCCGCCGCACCGGCCAGGGGCGCCCCCGACGCCTCGACGAAGGAGACCAGCCGACCGGCCTGGCCGGCCAGCGAGGCGGCGCTCTTCGCCGACACCACCAGCGGCACCACCGCGTCGGGCGCGGCCTCGACCGCGACCGGCTGCTCCTCCTCGGGCCCCTCCTCCAGGATCACGTGCGCATTGGTGCCGCTCGCCCCGAAGGACGAGACCGCCGCCCGGCGCGGGTGGCCGTTGCGCGGCCACTCCCGTGCCTCGGTCAGCAGCTCCACGGCCCCTGACGCCCAGTCCACCTGCGGCGTCGGCTCGGTGACATGGAGCGTCGCGGGCATCACGCCGTGCCGCATCGCCTCCACCATCTTGATCACGCCGGAGACACCCGCCGCCGCCTGGGTGTGGCCGATGTTGGACTTCAGCGACCCGAGCCGCAGCGGCCGGTCGGCGGGCCGGTCCTGGCCGTAGGTGGCCAGCAGCGCCTGGACCTCGATCGGGTCGCCCAGCGAGGTGCCGGTGCCGTGGCCCTCGACGACGTCCACCTCGGACGCGGACAGGCCCGCGTCGGCCAGCGCCCGGCGGATCACCCGCTGCTGCGAGGGGCCGTTCGGCGCGGTCAGCCCGTTGGAGGCACCGTCCTGGTTCACCGCGCTGCCGCGCAGCACGGCGAGCACCCGGTGGCCGTTGCGCCGCGCCTCGGAGAGCCGCTCCAGCACCACCACGCCCACGCCCTCGGCCCAGCCGGTGCCGTCCGCCGTCGCGGAGTAGGCCTTGCACCGGCCGTCGGCGGAGAGGCCGCGCTGGCGCGAGAACTCCAGGAAGGCGTCCGGGCTGGACATCACGGTCGCGCCGCCGGCCAGCGCCATCGAGCACTCGCCGCGCCGCAGCGCCTGGGCCGCCAGGTGCATCGCCACCAGCGAGGACGAGCAGGCCGTGTCCACCGTCACCGCCGGGCCCTCGAACCCGAACACGTAGGACACCCGGCCCGAGGCCACGCTGGACGACGTACCGGTCATGACGTAGCCCTGCACGTCGTCGGGCACCTGCCGCAGCCGCGTCACGTAGTCGTGGTGGACGATGCCGGTGAAGACACCGATGTCCTGGCCCCGGGTGGAGAGCGGGTCGATACCGGCCCGCTCCAGCGCCTCCCAGGAGGTCTCCAGCAGCAGCCGCTGCTGCGGGTCCATGGCGAGCGCCTCACGCGGCGAGATGCCGAAGAGTCCGGCGTCGAACTGGGCCGCGTCGTGCAGGAATCCGCCGACCCGGGTGTAGCTGGTGCCGGGGTGGGCCGGGTCCGGGTGGTACAGCTTGTCGACGTCCCAGTCCCGGTCGGTGGGGAAGGCCGAGAGGCCGTCGCGCCCCTGCGCGACCAGCGTCCAGAGCTCCTCGGGGGTGGTCACCCCGCCCGGCAGCCGGGTGCTCATGGCGATGATGGCGATCGGCTCGTCCGGGTCCGTCGCGGCCGCGGTGGGCGCCGGGGCGCCGTCCGGCCGCTCGCCGAGCAGTTCGGCGCGCAGGTGGCCGGCCAGCGCGGACGGGGTCGGGTAGTCGAAGACCAGGCTGGTGGGCAGGGCCAGGCCGGTGAAGTCGTGCAGCCGGTTGCGGAGCTTGACGGCGCTGAGGGAGTCGAAGCCGAGCTCGCGGAACGGCTGGTTGCCGTCGAAGGATTCGGCGCCCTGATGGCCGAGGACGACGGCGGCGCTCTCCTGCACCAGGTCCATCAGCAGGCGGTGCTGTTCCGCGGTGGCGAGGTCGGCGAGGCGCTCGGCCAGCGAACCGCCCGTCGCCGTGCCGCGCCGCACCACGCGCCGGGCCAGCGGGGCACCGGCCGGGGTGTGCGCCGGTACCGCCGGGTCACCGTCGGCGCCGAGCGACTCGGCCGGAGCGGCGGCGCCCTCCAGCGTCAACGGCCCGAAGGCGGCGACCGGTTCGCCCTCCGTGTCGGCCAGCTCCACCAGGTGGCGCCCGCCGCCGGCCGGGGTGATCCGCAGCCGCAGTGCGGTGGCGCCCTCCGCGTACACGGCGAGCTCGGCGCAGGCGGTCGGCTCGCGCTCGCCGGCGGCGTCGCCTCCGGTGTGGGCGGCCAGCACCTTCAGCGCGGTGTCGATGAGCGCCGGGTGGAGCGTGAACGCCCCGGCCTCGTCGGCCCGTTCGGCGGGCAGCTCGATGTCGGCGAGGAGCCGGCCGTCCCGCTGCCGGAGCCGGCGGACACCGGCCACCTTGGCGGCGGGCCCGGCGGTGTCCTCGGCGTCGTCGGCGGACGGCCAGTCGCGCAGGTCGAAGGCGGGCTGCGGCAGGCCGGGCGCCAGCAGGGCCCGGGCGTGGCAGGTCCACGGATCCTGCTCCCGGCCGGCCGGCCGGGAGTGCACGCCGGCGCGGCGCACACCGTCCGGGCCCGGGGCCTCCACCGACACCCGCACCTGGAGCTGCCCGTGACCGGGCAGGATCAGCGGCGACTCCACGGTGATCTGCCGAACGGCGCCGCTGGCGGTCTCACTGCCGGCCCGGACGAGCAGGTCCAGCAGCACGGCCGTCGGGACGGCGCGGTCGCCGGCGCCGGCCGGGTCGACCAGCAGGCCGCGGCTGCGCCGGGTGAGCCGCCCGGTGAGCACGACTCCGCTGCCGCCGCCGTCCCCGGGGACGTCGACGACCGTGCCGAGCAGCGGGTGACCGGTGCTGCGGGCGCCGAGCGCCTCGGCGTCCACGGCGGTTCCGGCCTCGACCCAGTACCGCTCGTGCTGGAAGGCGTAGGTGGGCAGTTCGGCCCCGACCGCCGCGACCGGGCCGGCCTCCGCGCCCGGCCGGCCGAGGGCGGCGGGCCAGTCCACGTCCACGCCCCGCACGTGCAGTTCGGCGAGCGCGGTGAGGACGGCGGTGTCCTCGGGGACGTCGGAGCGCAGGGTGGCGAGGCAGCCCCGCGCCTGCGCGCCGAGCGTGCCGAGCGCCATCGCGGTCAGGACGCCGCCCGGCCCCAGTTCGAGGTAGGTCGTGGCGCCCTGGTCGCGCAGCGACGCGACCGCGTCGCCGAACCGGACGGCGCGGCGCACCTGGTCGACCCAGTACGCGGGGGTCCCGAAGTGCCCGTCCTCGGCGAGCTCACCGGTGAGGGTGGAGACGACGGGGACGGTGCCCGGCCGGTACCGCAGCCGGGCCGCGACGGCCTCGAACTCCGCCAGCATGGGAGCCATCAGGGGCGAGTGGAAGGCGTGGCTGACGGCGAGCCGCCGGGTCTTGCGGCCGGCGCGGGCCAGCTCGGCGGCGGCGGCGAGCACCGCGTCCTCGGCGCCGGAGAGCACCACCGCGTCGGGGCCGTTGACCGCCGCCACCTCCACCGCGTCACCGAGGAGTCCGGCCACCTCGGCCTCGCTCGCCTGCACGGCGACCATCGCCCCGCCGGCGGGCAGCGCCTGCATCAACCGGCCGCGGGCGGCGACCAGTTCACCCGCCGAGGCGAGGTCCAGGATGCCGGCGGCGTGGGCGGCGGTGATCTCGCCGATCGAGTGGCCGGCCAGCAGGTCCGGTCGCACGCCCCATGAGGTGAAGAGCCGGAACAGCGCCGTCTCCAGGGCGAAGAGGCCGGCCTGGGTGTACATCGTCCCGTCGAGCAGTGCGGCCGCCGCGGTGCCCCGGTCGGCGAAGACGACCTCGTGCAGCGGTCGCGCCAGGTGACCGTCCAGGTGCCGCTCGACGGCGCCGCAGGCGGCGGCGAAGGCGTCCCGGAAGACCGGGAAGGCCTCGGCGAGCCGGCGGCCCATGCCGGCCCACTGGCTGCCCTGCCCGGTGAAGAGGAAGGCCAGCTTGCCGTCGGCGTCGGCGGCGTTGCCGAGGACGGTCCCGGCGCCGGGCGCGCCGTCCTCGAGGGCGCGCAGGGCGTCGGCCAGCTGCCGGCGGTCGCCCGCCAGCACCACGGCGCGGTGGTCGAGCCGGGCCCGGGCGGTGGCGAGCGCGTGGGCCGTCCCGGCGAGCGGGAGGTCGGCGCGGTCGTCGACGAAGCGGGCGAGCCGCCCGGCCTGGCCGCGCAGGGCGGCCGCCGTCCGGGCCGACAACGGCACCGGGACGGGCACGGCCACGGCCGCGCCGGCGTCGGCCTCGTCCTGCGGCGCGGGCTCCGGCACGATCCCGGCCCCGGCCGGCGCCTCCTGCACCAGGACGTGCGCGTTGGTCCCGCCGATGCCGAAGGAGGACACCCCCGCGCGGCGCGGGCGGCCGGTCTGCGGCCACTCCCGGGCCTGCGTCAGCAGCTCGACCGCGCCCACCGACCAGTCCACATGGGTCGAGGGCCGGTCCACGTGCAGCGTCGGGGGCAGCACGCCGTGCCGGATGGCCATCACCATCTTGATCACCCCGGCCACCCCGGCGGCGGCCTGGGTGTGGCCGATGTTCGACTTGACCGAACCGAGCCAGAGCGGCCGCCCCGGTTCCCGGTCCTGGCCGTAGGTGGCCAGCAGCGCCTGCGCCTCGATCGGGTCGCCCAGCACGGTGCCCGTGCCGTGCGCCTCCACCGCGTCCACCTCGACCGGCGACAGGCCCGCGTTGGCCAGCGCCTTGCGGATCACCCGCTGCTGGGAGAGCCCGTTCGGCGCGGTCAGCCCGTTCGACGCACCGTCCTGGTTCACCGCGCTGCCGCTGATCACGGCCAGGACCTGGTGCCCGCGCCGGCGCGCCTCGGAGAGCCGCTCGACGAGCAGCACGCCCACGCCCTCGGCCCAGCCGGTGCCGTCGGCGCCGTCCGCGAAGGCCTTGCAGCGGCCGTCCGGGGCCAGCCCGCGCTGCCGGGAGAACTCGACGAAGGTCTCCAGGTTGCCCATCACCATCACGCCACCGGCCAGCGCCATCGAGCATTCGCCGCGGCGCAGCGCCTGGGCGGCCAGGTGCAGGGCGACCAGCGAGGAGGAGCACGCGGTGTCGACCGTGACGGCCGGCCCCTCGAAGCCGAACTGGTAGGCGACGCGGCCCGAGAGGACGCTGGCGGATCCGCCGGTGAGGCGGAAGCCCTCGACCCCGGCCGCCCCGTGCATCCGCACGGTGTAGTCGTGGCTGTTGACGCCGACGAACACGCCGATGTCCTGCCCGCTCAGCCCGGTGGGGTCGATCGCGGCGCGTTCGAACGCCTCCCAGGAGGTCTCCAGCAGCAACCGCTGCTGCGGGTCCATCGCCAGCGCCTCGTTCGGCGAGATGCCGAAGAAGGCGGCGTCGAACCCGGCCGCGTCGTCGAGGAAGGCGGCGTGCCGGACGTAGGTCTTGCCCGCGCTGTCCGGGTCGGCGTCGTAGTGCCGCTCGATGTCCCAGCCGCGGTCCTCGGGGAACTCGGTGACGGCGTCGACGCCGTCGGCCACCAGCCGCCAGAGGTCCTCGGGGCTGTGCACCCCGCCCGGCAGGCGGCAGGACATCGCCACGATCGCGATCGGCTCGTCGGGATCGGCGGCGGGCCCGCCGGCCGCGGTGACGGCCGCGTCCGCCGGGGCCGTGCTGCCGAAGAGCCTGACCCGCAGGTGCTCGGCGAGGGCCACCGGCTTCGGGTAGTCGAAGACGATGGTCGAGGAGAGCGTGAGTCCGCTCGCGGCCGCCAGCCGGTTCCGCAGCTCCACGGCGGTCAGCGAGTCGAAACCGGCCTCCTTGAAGGCGCGGTCGGCCCGGACGGCGTCGGGGGCGGCGTGGCCGAGCACCTGGGCGGCGTGCCGGCGCACCAGGGCCACCAGCTCCTCCGCCTGCTCGTCCGCGCCCAGGCGGGCGAGGCGCTCGCGCAGGGAGGCGGTGTCCGCGCCCGCGGCCGCGCCGGCGCTCCGCCGCCCGGTGGGTGCCAGGCCGCGCAGCAGCGGTGCGACCGGGCCGCTGCGGGCCGCCGCGCGCAGCGCGGGCAGGTCGAACCGCGCGGCCACCAGGGCCGGGGACGTGCCGGCGTCGGCGCGCAGCGCGGCGTCCAGCAGCGCCATCCCCTCGGCGTCGGAGAGCCCGACCATGCCCAGCCGCCGGGTGCGGTGCAGATCGGCGGTGCCGAGGTGGCGGGTCATGCCGCTGGCCTGGCTCCAGTAGCCCCAGGCGAGCGAGACGGCGCGCAGGCCGAGCCGGCGGCGGTGGTGGGCCAGCGCGTCCAGGCCGGCGTTGGCCGCCGCGTAGTTGCTCTGCCCGGGGTTGCCCAGGACGCCGGCCGCCGAGGAGAACAGCACGAAGGCGGCGAGGTCCAGCTCCCGGGTCAGCTCGTGCAGGTGCAGGGCGGCGTCCAGCTTGGGCCGCAGCACGGTGTCGACCCGCTCCGGGGTCAGCGCCGTGACCACGCCGTCGTCCAGGACGCCGGCGGTGTGGACGACGGCGGTCAGCGGGTGCTCGGCCGGCACAGCCGCGAGGAGGGCCGCGAGCCGGGCGCGGTCGGCCGTGTCGCAGGCGGCGACGGTGACGGTGGCGCCCAGCGCGGTGAGGTCCTCGCGCAGCGCTTCGGCGCCCTCGGCGGCGGGGCCGCTCCGGCTGACGAGCAGCAGGTGCCGGACGCCGTGCGCGGTGACCAACTGCCGGGCGACCAGGGCGCCGAGCGTCCCCGTCCCGCCGGTGACCAGGACGGTGCCGGCGGGGTCGAGCCCCGGGGCCGTGTCGGTACGGCCGGGTGCCTCGGTACGGCCGGGTGCCCCGGTACGTCCCGGTGCCTCGGCGGAGCGCTCCGGGGCGGTGACGCGCACCAGTCGGGGCGCCTCGGCCACGCCGGCCCGCACCCGCACCCGCGGCTCGCCACTGGCCAGCACGGCCGGCAGCAACGCCTCGGCGGTGTCGTCGAGTTCGACCAGCACGATGCGGTCCGGGTGCTCGGACTGGGCCGAGCGCAGCAGACCGGACACGGCGGCGGCGGCGAGGTCGGCCTCGTCCCCGGAGGCGGCCACGACCAGCCGGGACGGTGCCAGGGCGGGTGCGGCCAGCCAGGCCTGGAGGACGGCCAGCGCGGCGGCCACGGCGGCCCGGGGGTCGCCGGCCGGGTGGTCGACCGCGTACCGCAGGACGTCCGGGGCCGGGCCGTCCGACCCGGCCAGGGCCTCGACGTCCGCCGCGGTCGCGACCGCGGCCGTGGTGACGGGGGCCGCCCGGTCCACGGCGGGCAGGGGCAGTTCGGCCCATTCGACGCGGAACAGCGCGTCCTGGACCGGCTCCCGGGCGATGCCGTCCTGTTCGGGCGCGTAGGGCCGGGCGAGCACCGCCTCGGCGATCAGCACCGGCCCGCCGGCCGGATCGCCCAGCTCCAGGCGGGCTCCCTCGTCCGGCGTCCCGGAGGTGCGGACCCGCACCTCGGAGGCGCCCGAGGCGAGCAGGGTGACCCCGCGCCACTCGGCCGCGAGCGTGCCCTCCGGGAGGATCGTGCGGACGGCGGCGTCCAGCAGCGTCGGGTGCAGGCCGTAGCGGTCGGCGGGGCCGGCCGCGTCGTCCAGGGAGACCTCGGCCGCGGGGCCGACGGCGGGCCGGGCGGCGTGCGCGTCCACCGGGGTGGGCGTCAGCGTGCCGTGGGCGTGGCGCGTCCACGGCACGTCCAGCGCCGCGTCGTCCGCCCGGGAGTACACCTCGACCGTGCGCCGCCGTGCGTCGTCGGCCTCTCCGACGATCATCTGAACGGACCGGCCCCCGCGCAGCGGGAGCACCACGGGCCGGTCGACGGTCAGGTCCGCGACGGTCGGGGTACCGACCTCGTCGCCGAACCGGACGGCCAGCTCGACCAGGGCCGCGTTCGGCACCAGGACGGCGTCGCCCACCACGTGTTCGGCCAGCCAGGAGTGCGCGCCGAGCGACCACCGCGAGGTGGTCATGAAACCGCCCGAGCCGGGCACCCCGACGATCGCGCCGATCAGCGGGTGATCGGTGCCGGCCTGGCCGAGCGAGGCCGCGTCGGTGGCCAGGGCGGTCTGCAGCCAGTAGTGCCGGTGGTCGAAGGCGTAGGTCGGCAGGTCCAGCTGGGCGGTGGCGCTGGGCAGGAGGCCCGTCCAGTCCAGGGCGACGCCCCGGACGAAGAGTTCGGCCATCGAGGTCAGCAGTCGGCGCGGCCCGCCCTCGTCGCGGCGCAGCGTCCCGGTGACCAGGGCTTCGGCCGCGGCCTCGTCGACGATCTCGTTGACCGGCTGAACGAGCACCGGGTGGGCGCTGGACTCGACGAACACGGTGTGGCCCTGGCCGAGGAGTTCGGCGACGGCCGGGCCGAAGCGGACCTGGCTCCGCAGGTTGCGGTACCAGTACCCGCCGTCCAGCACCCCGGACTCGCCGACCCACTCGCCGGTGACCGTGGAGAAGAACGGGATCTGCGGGGCGCGGCTGCGGATGTCCGCGAAGGCCTCCGCCAACGTGCCCTCGATCGCCTCGACGTGCCGGGTGTGGGAGGCGTAGTCCACCGCCACCCGGCGCACCCGCACCCCGTCGGCCGCCAGCACCTCCAGCGCCTCGTCCAGGGCCTCGGCGTCACCCGCGACCACCACCGAGGTCGGGCCGTTGACGGCCGCCACCTCGACGCGATCCGCCCAACGCTCCAGCCTGGCCAGCGCGTCGGCCTCGGAGAGCGCCACCGACGCCATCCCGCCACGCCCGGCGAGGCTGCCGGCGATCACCCGGCTGCGCACCGCCACGATCCGGGCCGCGTCCTCCAGCGACAGCGCACCGGCCACACAGGCCGCCGCGATCTCGCCCTGCGAGTGACCGACCACCGCGTCCGGCACCACACCCACCGACGCCCACACGGCCGCCAGACCCACCATCACCGCGAAACTCGCCGGCTGAAGCACATCCACCCGCTCCAGCAGCTCCGCCGGGGCCTCGCCGCGCAGCACCTCCTCCAACGACCAGTCCACCCACGGGCCCAACGCCGCCGCACACGCCGCCACCCGCTCCGCGAACACCGGCGAGGAGTCCAGCAGTTCACGACCCATCCCGGCCCACTGCGAACCCTGCCCGGGGAACACCAGCACCGTCCGGCCCACGCCCGACGCACTGCCCGTCACCAGCCCCGGCACCGACTCGCCCCGCGCCAACGCACCCAGCCCCGCCAACGCCTCGGACCGCGAACCCGCCACCACCACCGCACGCTCGTCCAGCAGTGCCCGCCGGGAGACCAGCGCACCGGCCAGCGCCGCCGTGTCGCCGGCCTCCGCGAGGGCCGTCAACCGCCCGGCCTGGCCGGCCAGCGAGACGGTGCTCTTCGCCGACACCACCAGCGGCACCACACCCGTAGGCGCGGCCTCGACCGCGACCGGCTCCTCCTCGGGCGCCTGCTCCAGGATCAGGTGCGCGTTGGTGCCGCTGACACCGAAGGAGGAGACCGCCGCCCGGCGGGGCCGGCCGGTCTCCGGCCACTCCCGCGCCTCGGTCAGCAGCTCGACGGCGCCCGCCGTCCAGTCCACCTGCGAGGACGGCGCGTCCACGTGCAGCGTGGGCGGCAGCACGCCGTGCCGCAGCGCCTGCACCATCTTGATCACACCGGCGACGCCGGCGGCGGCCTGGGTGTGGCCGATGTTGGACTTCAGCGACCCGAGCCGCAACGGCCGGTCGGCGGGCCGGTCCTGGCCGTAGGTGGCCAGCAGCGCCTGCGCCTCGATCGGGTCACCCAGGACCGTCCCGGTGCCGTGGCCCTCCACCACGTCCACCTCGCCCGTGGTCAGACCGGCGTTCGCCAGCGCCTTGCGGATCACCCGCTGCTGCGAGAGCCCGTTGGGCGCCGTCAGGCCGTTGGACGCACCGTCCTGGTTCACCGCCGACCCGCGCAGGACCGCCAGCACCCGGTGGCCGTTGCGCCGCGCCTCGGAGAGCCGCTCCAGCACCACCACGCCCGCGCCCTCGGCCCAGCCCGTCCCGTCGGCCGCGTCCGCGTAGGACTTGCACCGGCCGTCCGTCGCCAGCGCCCGCTGCCGGGAGAACTCGACGAACGTGTCCGGCGTCGCCATGACCGTCGCGCCGCCGGCCAGCGCCAGCGAGCACTCCCCGCGCCGCAGCGCCTGCGCCGCCAGGTGCATCGCCACCAGCGAGGAGGAACACGCCGTGTCCACCGTCACCGCCGGGCCCTCGAACCCGAACACGTACGACACCCGGCCCGACGCCACACTCGACGCCGTACCGGTGGCGACGAAGCCCTCCAGCTCCGCCGGCGCCGCGCCACCCGCCCCGTAGCTCTGGCCCATGACGCCGGAGAACACCCCGACGTCCGCGCCCTTCAGCCCGGCCGGGTCGATACCGGCCCGCTCCATGGCCTCCCAGGACGCCTCCAGCAGCAACCGCTGCTGCGGGTCCATCGCCAGCGCCTCACGCGGCGAGATCCCGAAGAAGCCGGCATCGAACAGTCCGGCGTCGTGCAGGAAGCCGCCCCGGTCGGCGGTGGAGGTACCGGCCTGCTCCGGATCCCCGGAGAACAGCCCGTCCAGGTCCCAGCCGCGGTCGGTCGGGAACGGTGACAGGGCCTCCCGGCCCTCGCTGACCAGCCGCCACAGGTCCTCCGGGCCGGTGACGCCGCCCGGCAGCCGGCACGCCATGCCGACGACGGCGATCGGCTCGTCCGGGTCGGCGGGAACGGCGCGGTCGGCCGCCTCCGGGGCCTCCCGGAGGCCCAGGGTGCGGGCCCGCAGGTGGGCCGCCAGCGCCTCCGGCGTGGGGTGGTCGAAGCTGACGGTGGCGGGCAGGCGCAGCCCGGTGCGCTCGGTCAGCCGGTTGCGCAGCTCCACGACGGCGAGCGAGGTGAGGCCCAGGTCGCGGAAGGCCCGGCCGGCCGCGATCGACGCGGTGCCCGGCCGGCTCAGCGCGGCGGCGGCCTCGGTGCGGACCAGCTCTTCGAGCAGGGCGAGCTGCGCGCGCTCGTCCAGGCCCGACAGGCGCTCGCGCAGGGCGGCGGTGACGGCCTCGTCGGGCCGGGCTGCCGGGGGCGGCGTCTCGGTGAGGGCGCGCAGGACCACCGGAACGGGGCCGTCCGGGGCGATCGGGCCGGGTCGCAGCGCCACCAGCGCCGGGGCTCCGGTCTCGACCAGCAGGTCGAACGCGGCGAGCCCGTCGCGCAGGCACTGGGCCGGGTCGCCGGTCGACGGGGGCTCGGTGCTCCAGGCCAGCGCCGCGCCGGTGCGGCCGCGCAGCCGGCGGGTGCGGACCAGCGCCTCGGTCAGCGCCTCGGCGACGGCCGTCTCCGGGGCCTCGGCGGATCCCAGCGTGGCCGCCGTGCCGGTGACGACGACGAAGGCGGCGAGGTCGGTGTCCGCCGTGAGCTCGTCCAGGGCCAGGGCGAGGGCGGGGTCGGCGGCGGCGTGCACGACGGCGGTCACCGGGTGGCCGAGGGCGGCCAGCGCGGTCCGCAGCGCGGCCGGGTCCGCCGGCTCGGCGGTCACCCGGGTGAGCTCCACCCCGGCGGGCGCGGCCGCCGGCTCGGGGCGGTCGCCCGTCGCCGGGGTGTCGACCAGCAGCAGGCGCTCCACCCGGTGCACGGTGGCCAGGTGGCGCACCAGGGCGGCGCCGGCCGCCGTGTCGGCCCCGGTGAGCACGACGGTCGTGCCCGGACCGGCCGGGCCCGGGCCGCTCGGACGGTCGGCGAGCGGGACTCGCACCAGTCTGGGGACGAGCAGCTCCCCGGCCCGCACCGCGAGTTGGGGCTGTCCGGAGGCGACGGCGGCCGCCAGGACGCCGGCGAGGTCCGCAGCGGCGTCGAAGTCCGAACCGGCCGCGAGGTCGTTGCCGGCGTCGAGGTCGGCCCCGGCTTCCAGGTCGGCCCCGGCTTCCAGGTCGAGCAGGGTGACGCCCTCGGGGCGGTCGCTGCCGGCCTGGACCGACCGCGCGACGGCCCAGAGCGGTACGCCCGCCAGGTCCGGCGCGCCGTCCCCGGCGGTGGCGGCGACCGCACCGCGGGTGAGGACGAGCAGCCGGCCCTCGGCCGGGACCGGCCGGGCGGCCACCTGGTCGGCCGCCCGCCGGCCGTCACCGGCGGGCGGGGCGAGCACCGTCACGCCGGGCGCCGGCTCGCCGGCCGCCACGGCGGCGTCCAGGGCCGCGAGGTCGGGATGGTGCCGGACGTCGAGGCCGGCCGCCCGCAGGCCGGTGACCAGCGCGCCGGCGGGGCCGACCACCGCCCAGCCGGGCGCCGCGGGACCGGCGGCCCCGGGGGCGTCCGAGGGCGCGGCCGGCGCCGGCACCCAGGCCGGTGCCAGCAGGCCGTCGTGGTGTCCGTCCGCGGCGTGGCGCAGCCGGGCGGGCTGCTCTGCCAGCAGGCGCCGGACGATCTTCCCGGAGGCCGTCCGGGGAATGCCGGCGACCTCGTAGACCCGCTCCGGCAGCTTGTAGGCCGACAGCCGCTCGCGGCAGCGTTCGATCAGTGCGGCGGCATCGAGGCCGCCCGGCCCCGGGACGACCCAGGCGACGGGCACCTCGCCGAGGGTGTCGTGCGCCACCCCGGCCACACCGGCGTCGGCCACCCCCTCGACGGTGCGCAGGACGGCCTCGACCTCGTCGGGGTGGATGTTCTCGCCGCCCCGGATGATCAGGTCCTTGAGGCGGCCGCAGATGGTGAAGTAGCCGGCCTCGTCGCGCCGGGCCAGGTCGCCGGTGTGGAACCAGCCGTCCTGGACGGCGGCGGCGGTGGCCTCCGGGCTGTTGTGGTAGCCGACCATGACGTTCGGTCCGCTGACCCAGACCTCGCCCTCCTCGCCGGCGGCGACGTCCCGGCCGGTGCGCGGGTCGACGATCCGCACCCCGACGCCCGGCACGGGCAGGCCGCAGGAGCCCTCGACCCGCGCGGCGTCCGGCGGGTTGATGGTGATCGCTCCGCAGGTCTCGGTGCTCCCGTAGGCGTCGACCAGCGGCACCCCGAAGCCCTCTTCGAAGGAGCGGCGCAGCTCGGAGCCGGTGACGGCGCCGCCGACCAGCCCGATCCGCAGGTCGGGCAGCGAGAGACCGGTCCGCCGGGCCGTGGCGACCAGGTGGTGGTAGGTGGTGGGGACGCCGGCCAGGAAGGTCGAGCGGTCCTCGCGGAGCGCGGTCAGGATGTCGTCCGCGGAACTCCCGTCCATGATCCGGGCGGTGGCGCCGGCCACCGGGACGGAGAGCACGCAGGCGATGTGCGAGAGGCTGTGGAAGAGCGGCAGCGGCCACAGCACGCGGTCCTGCTCGGACAGGCCCGGGACCGGCACGTAGCAGGAGGCCACGGACCAGAGGCAGTTGCGCTGGGTGGAGAGCACGCCCTTGGGCCGGCCGGTGGTGCCCGAGGTGTAGAACATCCAGGCCACCTCGTCCAGGCCGAGGTCGTCGGGGGCCTCGGTGGTGGGCTCGGTGACGGCGAGTTCATCGAAGGAGAGGGCGCCCTCCGGGGCCGTCGCCGGGCCGGTCACCAGGACGCGGGGCCCGGCCGTCGGGGCAGGCAGCAAGCGCAGGAACGTTTCTGCGTGACCGGCGGCGGTCAGGGCGAAGACCGCACCGCTGTCGGTCAGCAGGTACTCGGTCTCGGCCGCCGTGGCCTGCGGGTTGACCGGTACCCCGATCCCGCCGGCCCGCACGACGGCGAGATAGCCCTCCACCATGGCGACGGAGTTGCCGAGGCAGAGTGCCACCCGGTCCCCGCGCCGGACGCCGAGGCCGGCCAGGTGACCGGCCAGCCTCCGCGTCCGTGCTTCGAGCTCTCCGTAGGTGACCGCGTGCCGGTCGTCCTCGAAAGCGATCTTGTCCGTGAGACGGACCGCGTTCTCCCGGAGGATGACCGGGAGCGGGGTGATCAGATCGGGGCGCACCTTACCGCGAACTCCTTCCGGAGAGCAGGGAGTTACCAGGAAACGGGCAGAGACTTCACAGCGAAGACGGACCCGTGGGTCCGCAGCGGGACGTCGTCCGCCGGCACCGCCAGGCGCAGGTCGGGGAAGGCCTCCAGCAGCGCGCGCAGACCGACCTTCAGCTGCAGGCGGGCCAGGTTCTGGCCGATGCACTGGTGGACGCCGTAGCCGAAGGCCACGTGACCCGCGGTGTCCCGGTCCAGGTCGAGCTCGGCGGGGCAGCCGAACTTCGCCGGGTCCCGGTTGGCGGCCGGCAGCGACACGGTGACCGTCTCGCCCTTCTTCACCG
Organism: Kitasatospora sp. NPDC003701; assembly: GCF_053587085.1. NCBI lineage: Bacteria > Bacillati > Actinomycetota > Actinomycetes > Kitasatosporales > Streptomycetaceae > Kitasatospora > Kitasatospora sp. NPDC003701. The sequence goes on along the minus strand of NZ_JBSFNM010000028.1, from coordinate 70,182 downwards.
TGTGGCCGCCGAGTTCGAGGTCCTCCAGGGCGGTCCGGAAGATCTCGTACTGGTTGACGGTGATGTAGCGGAGGATCTCCTCCACCGCGTCGTCGAGCTTCGAGGGGTCCGCCCGCAGCGCGGCCAGCTGCTCGGTGTGGTGCAGCAGCGCGAACACGCCGACCGCCAGCGCGCCCTCCGTGGTCTCGTAACCGGCGAACAGCAGCAGGGCGGTGATGTTGCCCAGCTCCTCGTCGGTCAGCTCCCCGGAGGCGATGAGCCGGCTCAGGATGTCGTCGCCGGGCTCCTCCTTCTTGCGCGCGATGGTCTCCTGGATGAAGGCGCCCACCTGGGCGAACGCGGCCATCGACTCCTGCGCGTCGCCGAACGGGTTGTTCATGACCGCCGGCGCCTCGGCGTAGCGGTCCCGCTCGCTGTAGGGCAGGCCGATCAGGTCGGACAGCACCCGCAGGACCAGCGGGTTGACGAAGGTCTCCAGCAGGTCGGCGGAGTCACCGTGCTCGCGCACCACCTTGATCTGCTCGGCGGCCACCGCCTCGACCTCCGGCGCCAGCTGGCTGATCCGGCGGCCGGTGAACTCGCGCGTCAGCAGGCGGCGGAAGCGGGTCTGCTCCGGCGGGTCCATGTGGATGAACATCCCCGGCATGGCCGGGAACTGCGGGACCGGGCCGCCGTACTTGGTGACCGGGAAGTGCCCGATCTCCAGGTTGTGGCTGAACTTCGGGTCGCTCAGGACCTGCCGGGCGAGCTCGTGACTGGTGGCGATCCACCCGACGTGTCCGTCGGGGTACACCATCCGCGCCAGCGGGCGCTCCTTCCGCAGCTCGTCGAAAATCGCCGGAGGGTCGAACTTGTCAGTCCGCGCCCAGGCATCCTCGTAAGAGATCGCCTCGCTCATGACGCACCTTCTCCGTTTCGGGTCGAAAATATCCCTGCGCACGAAAACGGCGGCCCCGCCGGTTCGGTGCGAAGCCGGTTCCCGGTGATTCTCCGGGCCCGCGCGGATGTGCGGGCCCGGCGAATCGCCCGGGCGAATTCGGCAAAAGCCCGCCCGCGACGTGCCCGCCGGCCACGAATGGCAGCAGTGAAATCAGAGAGCCAGCTTCTTGAGCGTCTCGTTGGCGTTCGCCAGGGACTGCTCGCCCAGCGGCTTGAGCGCCGCCATGGCCGGCACGATCGCCGCGAGCGTCAGCTCCGCGTGCACGAACTTCAGGTTGTCCGCGAGACCGATCGAGCTCAGCACGGCGCGCAGGTAGGGCTCCTGGTGGTCCCAGCCCTCCCGCGGGGTCCCCGGCGCGTAGGAGCCGCCGCGGGCGGTGACCACGATGACCGTCTTACCGCTCAGCGGGCCCGACTCGGCACCCGGGGGCACCATGTGGGCCGGGCTGACCAGGAGGTCGATCCACGACTTGATCGTCGACGGGACGGCGTAGTTGTACATCGGCACGCCCAGCACGATGGTGCTCGCCTCACGGACCTCGGCCACCACCGCCTCGGTGAGCGCCTTCTCCTCCGGCGTCAGCCCGTGGTCACGGCTGGGGTCCAGGAGGGACTCGCGCACCGCGTGGGTGATGTGCGGGACCGGCTGGGCGCCGAGGTCGCGGTAGGTGTAGCCGTCGCCGGGGTGGTTCTGCCGCCACTGCGTGGCGAAATACGACGACAGCTGCCTCGTCGTGGAGCCGGTTGCGCGGATGCTCGAATCAATGTGGAGAAGAGAAGACACAAAAGGCCCCTGGATTGTCCTGAGCGATTCACCGAGAACTGCTTTTCCAACTCTCTTCGAGTCTAAGGAGAACCGCCCCGGAGGGGCATCCCTCAGTCTGGTAGCCCGGGTGGCCACCGGCCCCGCGAGGAGCCGCACGGCCGGCCCGCGCGCCGGTCCCGGCGGTCCGAACGACGCATCGCGAAAGCCCTACCGGAAGGGTGGGTTCCGCGAACGTCCGCGAACCGTCCGCACCGGCGCGCGGACCTCACACGGCCAGCCGGCCGGCCGGAGCCTCGGTCACGAATGCGGACTCGGCGCCCAATTCGGTCGTCCGCTCCTCCACGAGCCGGTTCCAGGTGCCCGCCAGCTCGACCCGGGAGGCGACGTCGAGCTTGCGGAAGATCTTCTTGAGGTGGAAGGCCACGGTGTGCGGCGACATGAAGAGCTGCCGGCCGACCCGCCCGTTGGTGAGACCCTGGCTCACCAGCTCGGCCACCGCGTACTCGGTGTCGGTCAACTGACTGACCTTCACCCTGGTCCGGCCCGGGCGGCGCGAGAACTGCCCGCTGTTGCCCTCGATCTCCCTCAGCTTGCTGCGCACCCGCAACGCGTCCCGGGACGCACCGACGGCCAGGTAGTCGTCCGCCGCCCGCTTCAGCAGCTCGACGGCCCGCTCCTGCTCCGAACGGTGGGCGAACCGCACCGCGCTCGCGTCCTCCAGCGCGGAGGCCTGCGCCCAGCGGTCCAGGTGCAGGCCGGACGCCCGCTCCAGGGCCGACGCGTTCCGCTCGAACAGGCCGATGGCGTGCGCGGACGCCGCCTGGACGGTGCGGAAGCTGGGGTTGCGCGCCGCGAGTTCATTGACCTGGGTGACCACCCGGACGGCGATCTCGTCGTCCCCCAGCCGCTGGGCGGCCCGGACCAGCCAGGCGGCCGCGGCCGGCTGCGAGACCAGCAACTCCCGCGCCAGTGCGCCGTCGTGCACCAGGCCCTTCAGGAGGTGGGCGATGCTCTCCGTGCCGTCCCGGGCCTCCAGCACCTGCGCGACGGCCCAGGCGCACTGCCCGGCCATCAGATTCGCGTGCCCGAGCAGGGCGTGGTCCCGCAGCCGGTTGGCGTACTGGAGGGCCGCGGTGAGGTCCAGCCGCCGGGTCGTGCTGACGGCCATCACGAGGAACCCGCTCGGGGTCAGCGACCGGTTGCCGGCCTGCTGCGCCAGCCGGAGACCGGCCTCCGCCGACGCGACCGCCCCGTCCAGGTCGCCCTTGGCCAGGTCGAGCTCCGCCCCGCACAACAAATAGGCGGCGCGCTTCTCAACTTGGTTCGAACCGTGGACAGGTGACGTGTCGTCGGCGAGCATGTTGGTGGCCGCCCCCAGACCGCGGACGCGGGTCAGCAGCGTCGCGTGCCAGATTCTCGCCTTCAGCGCGCATGCGCCCGGCGCTCCGGCCCGCGCCCGGCCCGTGGCCGCGGCAGCCAGATCCATGCTCCTACCGAGCTGGCCGTCGAGCCACGACTGCGCGGAACGAGCCGCCAGCTGGACGACTTCGTCGGATAACTGCAGGGAAGGACCGGGCGTCGTGGAAGTCCGAATTGACACTGTATCCTCCGACTCGGAACCGGCGCCGCCCTGAACTGTCCGACTGCTCGGCGGACATCGTCGGGCGCCACTCGATTCGGCATGGGAATGTGGGGGCCTGCAACACGATCGTGCCGGTGGAACCTGGTCGATCCCGGTCGGGCGGCGGTCCGGCGGTCCCCGGTGGCAGGCCGAGGAGCCCACCGCACCCGGGCCCCGGCGGCCGGGGCGCGGTCCGCCGAACGGAGCCACCGGTCCCGGAGGACCGCCAGGTCGGGACATCGTTCGGCAGCCCCCTTCCACGGAGCCGGCGTTCGGCTCCAGGAAGACCTGCCGGTGCCGCCTGGGGCGCTGACGCGAGATTGACCACTGCGGGACGGAGCGCCGACCGCCGAGCGCGTGACGACACCCGGACGACGAGCCCGAAGAGCCCGAGCCGGTCACGGTACGACTGGTGTGACCACGGCTTCGAAAGGGCCCTGAACGGTCACCCGCCCGTCGGACCGGGTCCGCGGGGGGAGACGAAGAAGAGGGGGCGCAGCGACCGGGCCGTAGCCGGTCACCCGCGGACAGTAGGGCAGCGAGCACCATCCGATCTGTAAGAGGCTTTCCCCGCAGGTACCTTGAGGTGCCGCCGCGCGACCGGGACTGCGGCAGCGCCCCCGGTCGCCCCGACGGGCGAAGGCGGTGCCCCGCCGGCGGTCCCCCACGAGCATGCCCAGAACACCGAGGCGTTGGAAAGGCCCGGCCACATCGTGGAACAGACCGTCTCGCCGCCGCACCTGTTCAGACATGTCGCGCCCCACGACAAGCAGTGACTCGATCCGCACGACGCATCTCATCCCCCTCGGCCCGCAGCCTCACCCGCTGTGCGACACCCCAGAACGAGCCCGACCACGCCCGCGGTGCGGGCCGTCGCCCCCCGCCCCCGCGGGAAGGACGCACGCGGACGCGCCCAAATCTGGCCTGTCCATGCCGATTCAGACTCTACGTCATGTCGAACACGATCGGGTGATGATCGTGATCAATCCGGTGACCGGAGTGACGACCCGAACACCCTGATCCGTGCGGTGCGCGCGGGCCGGCCGACCGGTCGGGGCCGGGCCGAAAGCCGGCCCGGGACAGCCCGGACCGGCCGAACGGCTCAGCCCGTCACGGCGGGTCCGGCCACCACCGCACGGTGATCCGTACCCGGCACCCGGTGTTCGAACACCGCGACCTCGGTCAAAGCTTGTCCAGGGCGAGGACGGCCGATCCGGATCACCGGCGGCGGGCGGGAGAAGTCCGCACGACGCCACCGGCCGCGCCGGAGAATGGCCCGATGACCCTCCGGATCGACGTACCCCACCCCGACGACGCCGCACCCGTGGGCCGGACGCAGCTGACCGCCTGGCTCCAGACCTACCCCGACGAGGCGGCGGGGATCGACGAGGCGTGGATCCGTGAGCACCGCGGGTCCACGGCGACCGCGGAGGGCGTCGCCCGGTGGCGGGAGTTCATCGAGGACGCCCTGCGGCAGCCGGATCTGCTGTTCTGCCGTGTCGTCCGCTCCGGGCCGGAGATCGTCGGCTTCCTCTGCGGGCGGCGGGACGAGGCGGTCACCCTCGGGCCGATGTACCTGCTGGCGCAGGCCCAGGGGCAGGGCGTCGGCGGCCGGCTGATGGGCGACTTCCTGAGCTGGGCGCAGGACGCCCCCGTCCGCCTCTGGGTGACCGAGTACAACGCCGGGGCGATCCGCTTCTACGAGCGGTACGGGTTCAGGACCACCGGGGAGCGGGAGCTCTGGCGGGGCAGGCTGCCCAATGTGCGGATGGCCCGCACCGGGGGCTGACCCCCGGCCGGCCCGTCGGTGGTCGCAGCAGCACGACCGGGCCCGCGCGGGGTGCGCGCGGGCCCGGTCGATGGGGCCCTCGAAGCGGGGGCCTGGGGGCGGGGGCGTTGAGGCGGGGTCAGGCCGAGGCGAGGTGGGCGGTCCACTTGGCGCGCCAGGCGAGGGCGTCGGCGACGGCCTCCTCGATCGTGCGCCGGGCGGTCCAGCCGAGCAGTTCGCGGGCGGTGTCGACGGCGGCGTAGCAGCCGATCACGTCGCCGGGGCGGGGGTCCGCCTCCCGGACGTCGAGCTCGGCGCCGACGGCCGCCTCGAAGGCCGCGATCAGCTCACGGACGGTGGTGCCCTCGCCGGTACCGATGTTGATCACCCGGTAGCGGTCGTCGGCCGCGGGCTCGACGACCTCGTCGAACCGGGTGAGCGCGGCGACGTGGGCCTCGGCGACGTCCTGCACGTGGATGTAGTCCCGGATGCCGGATCCGTCCCGGGTCGCCCAGTCCACACCGGTGACGGTGAACGGCACGCCGTCGGCGTGGGCCTCGATCAGCTTGCCCAGGGCGTGGGTCGGGTTGAGGTCCTGCAGCCCGGTGCGCAGCCGCGGGTCGGCGCCGACGGGGTTGAAGTAGCGCAGCGCGATCACGCGGACGTCCTCGGCGCCGTCGCCCCGGGTCCAGTCCTGGAGGACCTGTTCCATCAGCTGCTTGGTCCGCGCGTACGGGCTGTTGGCGGCGACCGGGCAGCTCTCGTCGACCCGGGCGTCCGGGGTGGGCGCGTAGATGGAGCCGGAGCTGCTGAAGACGACCCGGGTGCAGCCGTTGCGCTGGAGGCCCTCCAGCAGCTCGACGGTCTTGGCGACGTTCTCCCGGTAGTAGTACAGCGGCCTGGCCACGGACTCGGGCACGACGATCCGCGCGGCGCAGTGCAGGGTGGCGGCGATGTCGGGGTGCTCGGCGAAGATGCGGTCCAGCAGGGCGGCGTCGGCGATGTCGCCCCGGTAGAAGACGCGGCCCTCGACGAACTCCGGCCGGCCCTTGGAGAGGTCGTCGAGGACGACGGGCGTGATGCCCTGGTCGAGCAGCGCGGAGGCGACGGTGCTGCCGATGTATCCCGCGCCACCGGTGATCAGGACCTTCTTCATACGCGGGTGCTCCCCTGCTCTCGTCGGACGCCCCGATGGCCTCCGGTGAATGGGGGGACGGCGTGAGCGGAGGCAACGGTTCCACCGACCTGCAGTTCCGCCGACCTGCGGTTCCGCCGGCTCGCCGGTCAGCGCCGGCGGCCCCGGCGGCGGAGCCCGAAGCCGGTGGCGACCAGGACGACGGCGACGACGGCGGTGGCGACGGCCGCCCAGGTGGCCGTCGACGAGTCGTCGTTCTCGGCGGCCGTGCTCCGCGCCGACGTGACGCCCGGTCCGGCGGAGCCGGAGGCCGTCGGGGACGTCGGCGCGGGCGGCGCGGGCGGCGACACCGGCACGGGCGCGGACGTCGAGCCGGAGGTCCCGGTGGGTCCCACCGTCGGCCCCACCGTGGGCCCCGCCGTCGGCGCCGAGGTGGGCGTGGCGGCGGACGTCCCGGTGGGCGTGGGCAGCGTCGGGTCGGAGATGACGGCGGCCTCGATGTCGAGTTCACGCTCGCCGTGTCCCAGGGAGGGGAACGCGCAGTCGACGGCGATCCGCCAGTGGCCGGCCGGCAGCATCTCGCGGGTGGTGTACGACCCCGGGTGTCCGGGGACGGCGACCAGGCGCCAGGGGCCGGCCGAGCGGCCGTCGGCGGAGGTCGCGGCGAGCGTCCCGGCGAACTCCTCGGTGACGGGGTCGTGGTCGTTCTCCCAGGTGGCGACGGTGGTGACGTGCCCGTTGTCCTGGCCGACGACCTCCAGGTGGACGGTGTCGCCGTGGGCGGCGGCGGGCACCGCGGCGGGTACGAGGACGACCGCCCCCGCGATGGCGAGGGCGGCGGCGAACGGTCGGATGCGCATGGGGGCTTCCTGGTGGGGGTGGCCCGGGTGCGGCCGCCGCTGCTCAGCGGCGGCCGCACCCGGGCGGGTGGAACGAACGGGTACGGCGGGAGCGACCCGCCGTCAGCTGGTCTTCTGCAGCGTCCAGGACTGGTAGGCCTGGCCGTTGGGCTTCTGCAGTTCGAGCAGCCAACCACCGTAGTACCAGCGGTTGCTGACGCCCAGGACCAGGGTCGAACCATCGGCGCTCAGGGTGTACCCGCCACCCGACGGGGTGAGCCGCCACTTCTGCGCGGCCGCGCCGGAGCAGGGCTGCTGCGCGAGGTACTGGCCGGCCACCGGGTCGCCGCCCAGCTGGAGGCACTTGTCCGAGCGGGCGGACTTGATCCGCACGGCACCCGAACCGGCGTCCTCGAAGCTCCACTTCTGGTTGGCGTAGCCGGTGCGCTGGTAGGCGATGGCCACCGTGCCGTCGTTGAGCGAGCTGCCCCAGAGGTCGGCGGCCTGGCCGGTCAGCCCGTTCACCAGCGTGTAGCGGCCGCCGGGCTGCGGCTGGCCGCCGTCGGCGAGGGTGCGGAAGGTGGCGGCGCGGCCGGGCTTGGAGACGGCGCCCGCGCCGTCGCGGACCGCGACGGCGATGCTGTAGGAGGTGGCGGGCGCCAGCCGGACGAGGCCGACCACGGTGGAGCGGACGGTGCCGATGGTCTGGCCGTTCAGCAGCACGTCGTAGCCGGCGGCCGCCGGAACGGCCGGCCAGCTCAGCATGGCCGAGTTCTGGGTGATCTGACTGGCCGTCACATCAGGGCCGGTGGTTCCGGCCGTGGGCGTGGCGGTCGGGGTCGGCGTGGCGGTCCGGGTCGGCGAGCCGGTGGGCGACGGGGTCGTGGTCGCCGTCGGGCTCCCGGTCGGGGTCGGCGTCCCGGTCGGCGTGGCGGTCGGGCTCGGCGTGGTGGTGCGGGTCGGCGAGGCCGTCGCGGTGGCCGTGGGGCTCGGGTTGGGGTTCGGGCCGGTGCCGCCGCCCGCGATCAGGAACCGGTTGTTGGCGACGTTCCAGTGCGTGGCCAGGTAACTTCCGGCCGTGGGAGCGGTGTTGTAGTAGTCGTCGTGGTGGCAGTCGAGCCGGGCGTCACTGGCGTTGTCCGGGCAGACCGTCTTCATCGCGGGGTAGTACGGGGTGTCCGAGTAGCACATCAGGTCCCACTCGTCGACGCAGTGGCCACCCTTGCTGGAGTTGGGCGCGCTGTTGCTCACCGCGCCCAGGTTGTGGCCGAGTTCGTGCGCCGCGGTGTGGCCGCCCCAGCAGCCCGAGTCGGTCCGGCCGTACGACGGGCCGAAGTTGCTCTGGTTGTCCTGCCCGGGCCGCTCGTCGCCCGCGAAGGTGCCGATGCCGCAGTAGACCTTGGCATCGGTGAACATCATGTACTTGCGGTCCTTGCGGTTGAACCCCTGCGCGGCCAGCGCGCGGTTGCTCGCGTTGAAGTCCTGCATCTCGGAGTCCGAGATCTGCACGTTCAACACCGAAGCGGTGCAGTCGGGTTCGGTGACGAAGCGGACGTGCCGCACGCCGCCGGTCTCCTGTGCGCTGGCGTTGTAGATGACGTCGACGTCCGCGGCCCACTTCTTGAACGAGGCCAGGTACTGGGCGAACCGGTCGTTGCCGGGGCCGTGGACGTACACCACCTGGACCCGGTTTCCGGCGCTGCCGTCGCCCTCGCAGACGACCGCGGGGCCGCCGGCGGCCGCGGCCGGCTGGGGGGCCGGCGCTCCGGCGGCGGCACCCGCGTCACCCAGGAGGGCCTTCTGCCCCGCGTCCAGGACCGGCGCCGCTCCCTTCAACAGATCTGCCGCGGACGGCGGTTGGGCGTTCGGTGCCGGGGTGAGCACCGGCGGCTGGGCGGCCGCGGCGGCCACCGGCGGGACGTCCTTGCGGATGTCCACGTCCTTGGGCGGCGCGTCCGGACCGTGGCTGCACAGCTCCCCGCCCGGCACCTCCAGCGAACCGGCGCACCGGTCGCCGGACGGCAGGGTCAGACCGGCGTAGACCAGACCGCGCTCCGGCTGGTCCTTGGGTATCTCGTTCAGCGGCGTGGCCTTCTTCTCCCGCTGCGGGGCGGGCGCCTTGGTGGCCCCCTCGGCGGTGCCGGTCTCCCCCGGCCCGCCGTCCCCGGCCACCACTCCGGCCGTGCCCGCCTCCGCCCGGTCGGCCGAACTGTCCACCGCCGCCGCCGCGGTGCGGTCCGCGGCCGGTTCCATCGCGGTCTGGATCCCCAGTGCGCCCGCGACCAGCCCGGCCACGACTGCCGCGGCCAGGAGCGCCGTCCGGCGCCCCGACCTGCCGCGCCGCCGGCGGTCCGTACTCCGGTGCTCGCTGCTCCGGTGTCCCATCGCGTTCGTCTCCTCTCCTCGGTGTGACGGCCCGCCCGCCGCTCGACGCGACGTGCGGACCTTCCGACACCAGGGAGACCGGACCCGACCGGTCGGGATAACAGAAACCTCCTTTCGAAATTCGCGCAGGTCTGCGACAGCGTCTCCGACGGCCCGGCGAGCGGGTCCACGCAGCCGGTCCACCACCCCTGCGACACGGCGAACGGACCGACCCGGCCCGGCAGTCGGACCGCCCGGGCCGACGGTCACCGGTACACGAAAGACCCCGTTCCGGCCTGGTCCGACCGGTCCCTCCGCCGTCCCGCACGGCGCTCGGCCGGGGCTCGCTGGTCACCCGTGCGAGGGAAAGAACGATGGTTGCCCTTTGAACAGTTGCGGCTGCTGAGCACAATGGGCTACCCGGTCACCGACCGGGGACCGCCGGCCGGTGACCGATGGGTCCGAGACCGGCCGTCGACGGCCGACGAGCGAAGGGTGGAGCATGGAGCCGGGCTCACTGAGCTCCGGCCGGGAGCGCGAACCCGGCGGCGGACCGCCGCCCCGCGCTCCGGCCTTCCTCCCGGCTGCCCCGCTCCGCACTCCCCTCGACCGCACCGACCGCGCACCCCTCGACCGCACGGACCGCGGGGCCCTCGACCGCACCGACCGCGGGGCCCTCGACCGCACCGACCGCGGGGCCCGGAGGCGGCCGGCCCCCGGTCCGGGCGTTCACCCGCGGGCCGATCCGCTCCACCCGCGCTCTCGTCCCCCGGACGGCCACCGCCGCCCGCAACCGCACGGAGGCACCTCGATGATCCCCCGGCCGCCCGGCGCGCTCCCGCTCGTGGGGCACCCGGCGCCGCTCCCGCGCGACCCGCTGGCCGCACCGTGCTCCCCGCCCCACCGCGACCTCCTCCCGGCCCGCCCGGGCCCGGCGCGGCCGCACCCGGCCCGGCGCCGTGGCCCCGACCGCACCGCCGACCGCACCGCCGGAGCGCGGTGAGCACCGCCCTCGTGCTCGGCGGCGGCCTGGCGGGGCTGCTGGCCGCCGCGGCCCTGGAACCGCACGCCCGCCACGTCACCGTCGTCGAACAGGACACCCTCCCCGACGGGCCGCGCCCGCGCCGGGGCCTCCCGCAGGGCGACTTCAGCCACATCCTGCTCGGCGGCGGCGCCGACGCCCTGGACGTACTCCTCCCGGGAACCGTCGACGCGTTGCTCGCCGCCGGAGCGCACCGCCGGCCGATGCCCTCCGGTCTGCTGATGCGCCTGGGCCCGGGCTGGCTCCAGGCCTTCGAGTCGACCGCCTACCTGATCGCCTGCAGCCGGCACCTGCTCGACCACACCGTCCGGCAGCGGCTGCGCGGCCGCGCCACCGTCACGATCCGCGAGGGCACCTCCGTCCTCGGCCTGACCGGCGACGCGGCCCAGGTCCGCGGGGCGCTGGTCGAGAACCCGGACGGATCGCGCGAGAGCCTCCCGGCCGACCTCGTCGTGGACGCGACCGGCCGCCGCTCGCAGGCCCCGCGTTGGCTGCGCGCGCTGGGCTCCGACGGTCCGCGCGAGGTGACCGTGGACTCCGGACTCGCCTACGCCGCCCGCCTGTTCGACGCACCGTGCGGCAACCAGGGCTTCCCGGTCGTCAGCATCGTGCCCGTCCCGGGCCGCCGCACGCCCGGGCGGGGCGCCACCGTCGTCCCCATCGAGAACGACCGCTGGATCATCACCCTCTCCGGCACCCGGGCCGGCGAACCCTCCCGCACCGAGGCGGAGTTCCACACCTTCCTGAAGGGTCTCGCCCACCCGGTCGTCCACGACCTCGCCCGCACCGCCCGCCCCATCGGTCCGATCCGCACCTGTCACGGCACCCTGAACCGCCGCCGCTGCTACGAGAACGGCACCCCGGCGGGCTTCGCCGCCACCGGCGACGCGCTGGCCGCCCTCAACCCGGTGTACGGGCACGGCATGGCGGTCGCCGCCAAGTCCGCCGTCGCCATCCGGACCACCCTCGACGCCGAAGGCCTCCACCCGCACGTCAGCGCCGCCGTCCAGCAGCGGATCGCCCGCACCGTCGACACCCCCTGGAACATGGCCGAGGACCAGGACCGGGGCTTCCCCGGTGTCCGGTCGAACGAGTCGCCCACCCACCGGCCCACCGGCCGGGTCGCCCGCTGGTACACCGAACGGCTGCTGCGCGCGGCCCTCACCGACCCCGCCGCCTCGGCGGCCTACTTCGACGTCTTCTCCCTCGCCGCCCCCACCAGCCGGCTGACCGCGCCCGCCGTGGCCCTCGCCGCGCTGCGCCCCCGCCGGTCGGACCCGCCGACCGTCAGCCAGGCGATCGCCCGGTTCCCCCGGGTGGCCGAACTGACCGGTCCCTACTGAGCATCCGCCCCGAGGCGCCCGCGGGCCGGTCCGGCGTCACTCCGACCACCACGGCAGGCCGGCCGCCCAGCGTCCGACCCACCCCGCGAAGCCCGGCTCCCCCGCCAGCTCGCCGTGCGGGGTGCCGAAGGGGACGGCGGCGTCCTCGGTGATCAGCCAGACCCCGCCGCGCCCGGGGCCCGAGACCACCAGGTGCCAGTACATGCCGCAGCCGTCCGTGCCCAGCACGATCGAGCCGTGGTGGAAGACCGGCTCCAGCAGCGCGTCGAGCTCCTCCTCGGAGCGCGGATCGTCCTCCCAGTGCCAGGCGGCGGTCAGCGGGAACGGCTCCGCCGGCACCTGCGGCGGCCGGCCGGCACCCCAGTCGGCCGGCAGCTCGGCGACCGGTATCAGCCCGTAGTACGGCGGGCCGTCCGGGAAGCCGTCGCAGATCTCGGCCACGACCGTCCGGTACGGCTCGGGCAGCACGATGCTGTGCTCGGCCTCGAAGGCGTGCACCGCCTCCCAGCCGAGCGGCGGCGTCCACCGGACGGGCCCGGCCCGGTCGCCGACGGGATCGGCGGCCGGGCGGGCCGCGAAGGCGGCACGCAGCAGGGCGAGGTCCTCGGGCGAGGCGTGGTCCGTCATGCCGTCATGAGTACCAGAGGGGTACGACACCACCGGGGCCGGGCCGCGACGGGCCGGTGCGGGCGGCCCGGGGCGCCCGAGGGCGGCTCAGGCCGCGACGCCCAGGCTCCCGGCGCCGTGGCGGTGGACGCCGTGCGCGTGCATGGTGGCGAGGGAGGCCGCCAGGCGGTCCGGCTCGCCCGCCAGCCAGAGGCGCAGCGCCGCGGCGAGCGCGGCGCTGGCGGGGCCGACCCGCAGCCCGACGGCACGGGTGACCCGCTCGCCGACCAGCGGGAGGAGGTCGGCGACCGGCACGGGCAGCCAGAGGGTGACGGCGCAGGGAGCGGGCCGGGCGAGGACGCGGAGCAGGCCCAGCGCGCCCGCGTCGCCGTGCAGGGCGGGGATGACGTCCAGCAGGCCGTCCACCGCGACCTCCGACACGTCGCTGCCGTGGCCGCGCGCCAGTGCGCGCAGCAGGGCCCGCTCGGCCGCGGAGATCCGGACGGTCAGCATGACTTCTTCGCAGTCCATGGTCCCAGTTCCCGTCTTGCGCTAGGGGGTGTGCCGGTCGGTCGGGTGCTCGTCTGCTCGTCACTGGTGCGGGGCGGTGCCGTGCCGGGCGGTGCTGGGCGGTGCCGTGCCGGGCGGGCCGGCCGGGTGCCGACCCGGGGGGGGTCGGCCCGGTCGGCCGGTGCCGATCGATACCTGCCCCTCAGCGGGCCTCCACTACCGGCGTGATCAAGCCGTAGTGACCGTCGTAGCGGCGGTAGAGGACCCGGCCGCGCGCGTCGCCGGGATCGGTGTGGAAGACGAACGGCCAACAGGTGAGCCAGAGCCGGCGGGCCGCCTCGGCCGGGTCCAGCCGGGGCGCGGGGTGCAGGCTCTCCGTCAGGGGGAGCCCGGCGGAGCCGAAGCGCGCGGTGGAGTGGGCACGCACCAGCCGGAGGCCGCCGGTCGCGGCGCCGCGGTGGACGACGCTGTCCTGGCCGGTGAGCGCGTCGGTGAAGAGGTGGAACCGGTGGTCCAGGGCCAGCATCGCGCGGGCGGCCTCGTCCGGGGTGCAGCGGTCCGGCGTGACCGATTTCCGCCGGACGATCTGCCGTTCGGCCAACGGGCGCGGCGCGTACTGCGGCCGGTAGGCGCTCTCGTACACGGCGGCGAGCCCGATGTCCCCCTGCTCGCGCAGCCGTGCGGCGCGGCCGGCCAGGGTGCCGAGCGCGAGGTCCACCGCCTCGACCCCGGCCGCGGCGGCCAGCTGCACCCGGACCGGACCGGTGCCCGCCAGCTCGATCGCGGCCTGCGCCACCACCGGCCGGGTGAGCGAGCGGTGGCGCAGACGGGTGAGCCGGACCCGGGCCGCGTGCGCGCCCGGGCCGAGGGCCGTGCTCAGCTCCAGCGCCCGGGCCCGCGCGTACTCGGCGTCCGCGCGGGGCAGTTCGCCGCGGATCTCCACCCGCACGTCGGGGGCCGGCCGGTGGTGCAGACGGGTCATCAGGGTCCTCCTCGGTTACGGACCCATGCTGGACCGGTCGGGCCCCTCCGGCCGAGGGCCGAAAGACCTTGTCAGAGAGGCAAGGCCGGGTCCCGCGCGGCCCGGGCCCGCGCACCCCGCGGCCCCACCGGCCGGCCTCGCCACGGCCCCGTTCACCCGCGAATGCCCCGCCCCGGTCCCGCCCCGGTCCCGCCTCGGTCCCGCCCCGGTCCCGCCCCGTGCGCTCGACCGATGGAGTGATCCGCCGCGGTACGGCGCAACGCCCCGCCGGACCGGCGCGTTTCCCATGACGTGCGCCCTCTGGCAGTGGTGCGCGCGGGGTCCGCGCCGGCGGAGCCCTCGGTTCCCCCCGGTCGCGGCGACGACTCCGGCGGTGCGCCGCGCCGGTCCATCTGGTGAGAGGTGATGTCATGGTCCTGACGACCGAGACGCGTAGACCGACCGTTCCCTGCAGAAGCACCCCACGGAGAACCCCCTCGGCCCCTCCCCCGCTCGCGCCGGGCGCGCTCCCCGGCCTCGGCCACGCGCCCGCGCTGCTGCGCGATCCGCTCGGCTTCCTCGGCTCGCTCTCCCGGCACGGCGGCGTGGTGCGGATCCGGCTCGGTCCGCGCACCGTCTGCGTCGTCACCGACGCCGGCCTGGTACACACCCTGCTGGTCGCGCTCGCCCACGACTGCCCGCGCGGCGCCGTCCAGGACACCCTCAAGACGGCGTTCGGCGACGGCCTGCTGATGTCCGAGGGCCAGGCGCACCGCGACCGCCGCCGGATCGTCCAGCCCGCCTTCGGCCCGGAGCGGACGGGCGAGTACCTCGCGGTGATGCACCAGGTCGCCGAGGAGCGGGCCGGGAGCTGGCGGTCGGGCCAAGTCCTCGACGTCGCGAAGGAGATGAACCACCTCGCGCTCGAGATCGTCACCCGCACGCTGTTCGACGCCCGGCTGAGCGAGGACGCCACGCTCGCCTTCCACCGGGCGCTGCCCGACATGGTGAAGGGCCAGATCGTCCAGTCGCTGTACCCGCACCCGGCGCTCGCCCGGCTGCCGCTGCCGGTCAACCGGCGCTTCGACGCGGCCGTCCGGGTGCTGAACCAGGTCGTCGACCAGGCGGTCAACGGCGGTGCCCGGTCCGGCGGTTCACCCGAGGGCGGCTGTCCGTTCGGCGGTACCGCCGCCGGCGGCCGGCCCTCCGGCGAGCCGGACCGCACCCTGCCCGCGCTGCTGCGCGCCGCCGTCGACCCCGCCACCGGCCGGCCGCTCACCGAGGCGGACGTGCGCTCCGAGGCGGTCACCATGTTCGGCGCGGGCACCGAGACCGTCTCCACCACGCTCACCTGGCTGATCGACGAACTGCTGCGGCACCCCCGGGTGGAGGCCCGCGTCCTGGCGGAGCTGGACGAGCACCTCCCGGCGGGCACCGTGCCCACCCCCGAGGCGCTCGCCCGGCTGACCTACACCCGCAGCGTCACCCAGGAGGTGGTCCGGCTGCACGCGCCGAACGCCTTCCTGATGCGGACGGCGAGCGTGCCGGTCGACCTCGGCCAGTACCGCATCCCGGCCGGCACCGAGCTGCTGTACAGCCTCACCGCGCTGCACCGCGACCCGCTGCTCCACCCGGAGCCGCTGCGCTTCCACCCCGGCCGCTGGCACGAGGGCGGCGCGGCGGCGGTAGCCGGGCGGCAGGCGTTCCTGCCGTTCGGCGCCGGCAAGCACAAGTGCATCGGCGAGGCCTTCGCCTGGGCGGAGCTGACCGTGGCCGCCGCCGCGATCCTGCGCCGCTGGCGGCCGACGGCGGTGGCCGGCTCCCGGGCCCGCGAGGTGGTCTGGACCACCGTCCAGGCCCAGGACCTGCGCGTCCGCCTCGCCCCGCGCACCGCCGACCCCCGCACCGACACCCCGCGCACCAACGGCCCACGCACCGACAGCACGCCCCGCACCGACAGCGCGCACCGCACCGACACCCCGCGCACCGACAGCGCGCCCCGCACCGACAGCGCCCCGGACCGGCCGGCCGCGCGGCCGCAACGGCGCGAGGCCGGCCCGGCCACGGCGCTCCCCCGGCCGGCGCCGCCCACGCACCCGGCCGCCCGGCCGCCCGCCACCACCGGGCTCCGCCGGCCCGGCGAACTGCGCGCGTCCACCGCCCGGCACGCCGACTGGGTACTCGGCCACGGTCTGCTCACCCCGGCCGGCCTGCCGCGCTACCAGGCCTACGCGCTCCCCGAGCTGATCGGCCACGCCTACCCCCGGGCCCGCGGCGCCGAACTCGACCTGCTCGTCGACGTCCTGGGCTGGTTCACCATCCTCGACGACCGCTTCGACGGCCCGCCCGGCCGCCGGCCGGACCGGGCCCGCGCCCTGGTCGACCCGCTGCTCGCCGTCCTCGCCGGCACCGCCCCCGCGGCCGCCCCCGACGACGACCGGCTCCTGCACGCCTGGCGGGAGTTGTGGCTGCGGCAGAACGACGGCAGGTCGCCCGCCTGGCGCGCGCGCAGCGCCGTCGAGTGGCGGGCCTGCCTGGACACCTTCCTCGCCGAGTCGGCCCACCGGTCCCGGGGCACCTTCCCCGGCCTCCCCGAGACGATGCGGCTGCGCCGCCATGCCAGTTGCCTCTACCCGTTCATGAACATACTGGAGCGGGTCCACGGCGCCGACGCGCCCGCCCGGCTGCACGCCGAGCCCGAACTGCACCGCCTGCGCGCGCACACGGCCGACGCCGCGACGCTGATCAACGACCTGTACTCGCTGGAGCGGGAGGAACGCCAGCCGGCCGCCGCCTTCAACACCGTGCTGACCCTGCAGCGCGTGCGCGGCTGCACCCGCCGCCAGGCGGTGCTGTCGGTCCGCGCCCGGGTCGCCCGCCTGCGGGAGGAGAGCGAGGCGCTGCGCCGCCGCCTGCTGCGCCGCCACCCCGCCGGTCACTGGTACCTGGACGGCACCCGGGAGCTGGTCGACGGCGTCTACGCGTGGACCAGCACCAGCCGCCGCTACCTCAGTGACGGTCGCCGAGGGTGAACAGCAGCAGCACGAAGCCGGCGAACAGGTGCGTGGCGAAGATATAGATGCCCGCGCGGATCAGCATGGCCTTGCGCCTGCTCTTCTCGTCGCTGGTGCCGCTGGCCATGGCCGGGTTCTCCTCGGGTCGGGGGCCGGGTGGGTGCTCGCTCCGCCGGACGGCGCCGGACCGCCCGGCGCTCATCCGCTCCGCACGCGTTCGGCGTGGGGGCCGGGCTCCTCGGGAGCGCCCGGCCCCCGCAGCTCCGTCAGCAGCGCGCCCTGGTCGGTGATCAGGTCGGTGAGGATGCGCCGGGCGGCGCGCAGCAGTTCGGCGACGTCCGGCGTACTCAGCGCGTACACCACGGTGTTGCCCTCGCGGGTGGCCACGACCAGCTGGGTGCGGCGCAGCACCGCGAGCTGCTGGGAGAGGTTGGACGGCTCGATCTCGATCTCGGCCAGCAGCTCGCGCACCGGCCGCGGCCCGTCCTGGAGCAGCTCCAGCACCCTGATCCGGACGGGGTGCCCGAGGGTGCGGAAGAACTCCGCCTTGGCCTGGTACAGCGGGACCGCCATCGTCCGCTCGCTCCCTGGTGCTCGGTGGTGCCGTTCCGCACGGCCGTACTCGCCCGGCGCGGGGCGGTGGTCCCGTCGGCCGCCGGGGCCGCCAAGCATCATCCTGGCAGATGAAGAATTCTTCAAGTCGTCATCGCATCGAGGGACCGGCACCACCCGGCCCCCGGCACGTACGCCCTCACCCGCCTCCGCGCACCGCCCCCGCGGCGGTCCCCGCGATCCCCGGCCGTCCCGCCTTCACCGGGAGGCGAACGGGGCTGGGCCCGGGGGTCTCCCGACCCCCGGGCCCAGCCTGGTCATCGAGCAGCCGTCAACAGGCGACGACGACGTCCACGGTGACCGGAGCCGGGTTCCACGGGTACGACGCCACGCTGAAGCTGCCGTGGACGGTGGAGCCGCACGGCACCGTGCCGCCGACGCCACGGACCTGCACCGTGCTGGCGGTGAACAGCGTGCGCCCGCTGGACGAGCCGAGCGACGCGCCGCCCACGACCTCGCCCGAGAGCCCGGTCAGGAGCTCCTTGGTCTGCGGGGCCGGACCACCCGGGCTCGGCGGACCGGCCAGGCTGACCTGCCCGTACAGCTGCACGCCGGCACCGGTGACCTCGGCGCACACCTTGGTCTGCAGGCCGGCCTGCAGCCCGGAGGCACCGCAGGTGGTGGTGGTCGCGGTGGTGGTCGTGGTGGCGGCACCGGCCTGGGCCGGGACGGCCAGCAGGGTCGCCGCGCCGGCGACCCCCGCAGCGAGCAGAGCGATTCGGTTCATTCGACTCTCCGTTTCCTCAAGACATCGTCTTACTCACATGTGACATTTCACATGTGGCATGCCTTTACCCTGGCAGGTGATTCGAATGTCAGGGTGAAGATCCACAGCAGAAAACATGAACAGACCGGAAATCGATCTTCGATGGCGTGATCTCGGCCGCCCTGCCCGGAGAGCCCGAACGGCCCGCCCGGCACGGCCGGCCGCCCTGCCCGGCCAGCTGCCCGCGACCCTCCGACGCTCCGTTCGACCGGCCCACCGCCGGGGCCGGGACACCCGGACGGCGGTGCGGCGCGTGCCGTCGTCCGGGCCCGGCGCGTTGGACGGGCGTGAAGCCCCTCCGCACGACCGTCGCCGCCGTGGCCGCCGCCATCGCCCTCACGGCGGCGGGCCCCGCCGCCCCCGCACCGCTGCTCGGTACGGAGGTGCGCCTGATCCCGACCGGGGAGCGGGTCGTGGCCCTGACCTTCAACGCCGCCTGGGACGAGACCGGTCTGGACGCCGTGCTGACCACCCTGCGCGAGCGCGCGGCACCGGCCACCTTCTTCCCCACCGGTCAGTACGCGGAACAACACCCGGACGCGGTACGGGCGATGGCCGGCGCCGGGCACGGGCTCGGCAACCACTCGTACAGCCACCCGCTGTTCACCGGGCTCGACGCCCGGCAGGCCCGGGCCGAGGTGCTGCGCGCCGACCGCGCGATCCGCGGCGCCGCCGGCACCGACCCCCTGCCGTTCTTCCGCTTCCCCTACGGCGAGACGACGCCGCAGCGCATCGCCGACGTCAACGAACTCGGCTTCGCCGACATCGAGTTCACCACCGACACCAACGGCTACCTCGGCGCCGCCGGCGGGATGACCACCGCCGAGGCCGTGGACCGCGCCCTCGACGCCCTCACCCCCGGCGCCATCCTCCAACTCCACGTCGGCACACCGGACGAGGGCCCCGATCCCCGCTGCCTGGACGCCGAGGCGCTCCCCCTGATCATCGACGCCGTCCGCGGCCGCGGCTACCGCATCCTGGACCTGCGCACCCTGCTGGACGGTTGAGGTGACGCCTCACCGGGGGCGGCCGGCGGCCTGGCCCGCGCGGTGCCGGCGGACCGCGTCACGGTTGGCGCAGCGCTGGGAGCAGTAGCGCTGACGCCCGGTCCGGGTGGTGTCGGCGAAGATCGTGGTGCACTCGGCCACGGCGCAGCGCCCCAACCGGTGCATGCCCCGCCCCACCAGGTGCAGGGCGGTCCCGACCGCGATCAGGGAGGCCAGCAGCGCACCGAGCGACTGCCGGTCGTCGCGGTAGTGCAGGTGCCAGCCGTCGCCGGAGTGGTCGGTCAGCCGGGGGTGGGAGGAGGCGGCCGCCAGCATCCGGTTGAGCAGGTCGGCGCGCTCCCGCCCGTCGGTGGCGTCGACCACCGCCTCCCAGGCGTCCAGGGCGGTGGCGGTGCGCCGGAGGTCCTGGGTCGCGGCCGGACGCTCCACGACCAACCCGGCGGCGCGGCAGCGGGTGGCGAGCTCCTCGGCGCTCTCCGGCCGGTGGTTGGCGAGCGCTGCGGCCAGGTTCACGGCGTCCTCGCCGTAAGGGTTGAGATGCATAAGACCATGACATCACTCTGGTCGGCATGAGTCATCACACGAAGCCCCGCCCCGGGGTACGACAGGCAGTGGAGCACGACATCGCGGAGCTGGTCCGCCTCCGGGCGCTCCTGTTCGAGACCCTCGGCGGGGAGTACTTCCAACCGGCGGCCGGCGACGACGGGTGGCGGACCGCGCTCACCTCGACCCTGACGGACCGACTGACCTCGGACACCCTGCGGATCCTGGTCGTGGACGGCGCGGACGGCCTCGCCGCCTGCGGCATCGGCTCCGTCGAGCAGCGGCTGCCCGGACCTCATCTGCGCAACGGCCGGGTCGGCCTGGTGATCGGCGTGGTCACCGCCCCGGCGTACCGGCGGCGCGGGCACAGCCGCGCGATCATGCGGGGCCTGCTCGACTGGTTCCGGGAGCGCGAGGTGGCCCGGGTGGACCTCTACGCCTCCGACGAGGGCGAGCCGCTCTACCGTGAACTCGGCTTCGTCGACCACCCCGACCCGGCGCTGTACCTGCGCCCGTGACGGGCGCGCCGTCGGCCCGGAGCGCCCCGACCGCCACCGCGCCCCGGGCACCGGTGCCCGGGGCGCGGTACCGGTGGGTGGTGCTCGGCACGGCCACCTTCACCCAGGCCACCACCTGCTTCTTCGTGCAGGGCATCGGGGCGCTCGGCGTCGTCCTGCGCCGGGAGCTGGACCTGAGTGCCACTCAGCTCGGACTCCTGCTCTCCGCGGCCCAGTTGGTGCCGCTGCTCGGGTTGCCGGTGGCCGGCGAGCTGCTGGACCGCTTCGACGAGCGCCGGGTCGTCGGCGTCGGCGCCGGTGTGGTCGCCGCGGGGCTGGCCCTCGGCGGCCTCGCACCGGGCTACGTCTCCCTGCTCCTCGCCCTGCTGCTCGTCGGCGCGGGCTACAGCACCGCGCAGCCCGGCGGGAGCGCGGCGGTGGCGTCCTGGTTCGACACGCCCCGGCGCGGCCTCGCGATGGGCGTTCGGCAGGCGGGTCTGCCGCTCGGCGGGGCCCTCGCCGCGGCCGTCCTGCCCCTCCTCGCCGAGGCGTTCGGCCGGCGGGTGGCGCTCCTGACCGGCTCGCTCGTCGCACTGTCGGGCGCGATCGCCTTCGTGGCCCTCTACCGCCGGCCCCCCGTACCGGCCCGGCGGGACGACGCGCCGCCCCCGGCGGCCGAGGCGCGGCGCGGCCCGCGGCCCGGCGGCCGGCTGCGGATGCTCCGCTCGCCGTCCATGGTGCGGATCGCGCTGTCCGGGGCGGGCCTGGTCTCGGTGCAGTGCGGCATCGGCGTGCTCACCGTGCTGTACCTCCACGACACCACGTCACTCGACACCGGCCGGGCAGCGGTCGTCCTCGCGGTGGCCCAGGGCGCGGGCGTGGCCGGCCGGATCGGCCTGGCGGCCTGGAGCGACCGCCGCCCGGCCGGACGCCGGAGCGTGGTGGTGACCTGCATGGTCGCCGCGATCGCGGGGATGGCGCTGTTGCTGACACCCCTGGCGCACGCACCGGTGGCGGCCGGTCTGCTCTTCGGCTGGCTGGGGTTCTTCGGCATCGGGTGGTACGGGCCCTGGGTCGCCCACGTCGTCGAGTCGGCACCGCCGGGCAGGACGGGGATCACCCTCGGCCTGGCCATGGCCACCAATCAGGTCGCCGTCGTGCTGGTCCCACCCGCGCTCGGCCTGATCACGGACGTGACGCACGGCTTCGCACCGGCCTGGGGGTTCCTGATCGCGCTGACCGCCTTCGCGCTGGCCGCGACCGCCCTTGCGGGGCACCGCGACCGGCGGGCGGCCGCCGCCGGCCGCCCGGGCGGGCCCCGCTGACACCCGCCGACGGCGACCGGCCGGCCCGACGAGCGCCGCCTCACCGGCTCGCGGGCCCGGACGGCGACCGCCCGGCTCTCAGCCGCCGCCGAGCGCGGCGCGGAGGTCGTCGATCCGGTGGACGGCGGCGACGAAGGCGGCGCGGTCGAGGCCGCCGGTGTCGAGCGCGGTCGCGAGGGCCGCGGCGGCGGCCTCGCCCTGCTCGGCGTCGCGGGCGGAGCAGAGCAGCAGGTCCATGCCCGCCCCGGCGGCGGCCAGGGCGCGGGCGCCGGTGTCACCGTAGGGGGCGAGGGCGCCGGCCTCCAGGGCGTCGGTGACGGTGACGCCCCGGAAGCCCAGCCGGTCGCGGAGTTCGCCCTGGACCACGGCCGGGGAGAAGCCGGCCGGGCGGTCCGGGTCGAGGGCGGGGTAGACCGCCCAGGAGGCCATGACCAGGCGGACGCCGGCGGCGATGGCGGACCGGTAGGGCTCCTCGCCCCGGGCGCGGAGTTCGGCGAGCGGGACGGAGAGGGTGGCGGGGCGTTCGTCGGTGTTCAGCTCGCGGGCGGCGGAGCCGAGGCCGGGGAAGTGCTTCGCGGTGGCGGCGACGCCGAGGCCCTGCTGGGCGGTGAGGAACGCGCTGCCCAACCGGGCCACGGAGGACGGTTCCTGGCCGTAGGACCGCTCGTGGTGGTCGATGAAGTTGTCCGGGGCGTCGTAGACGTCGAGGACGGGGGCGAGGTTGACGTTCAGGCCGGCGTCCGTGAGGGTGCGGCCGGCGTCGGCGCCCGCCCTGGCGGCCTCGGCGACCGGATCGGCCGCCGATCCGGTGCGGCGGGCGGAGAGTTCGGGTGCACCGGGGAGCCGGCGCACCAGGCCGCCCTCCTGGTCGGTCATCAGCAGGAGCGGACGGGGGTCCGGAGCCTCGGCCGCGGCCTGCCGCAACTGGGCGACGGCCGAGCGGAGTTGGGCCGGATCGGTGACGTTCTCGCCGAACAGGATGACGCCGGCCGCCCGGCCCTCGCGGATCGCCCCGAGCACGGCGGGCGACGGGACGGGGCCGGGGTAGGAGTACACGATCCGTCGGCCGGCGAGCAGCCGGGAGTCCAGTCCGTCGAGCGGGTCGGGGCCGGTGGCGACGGGCGTCGTGGTCTCCGCCACCGACGGCGGCCGGGGGGAGGACTGCGACGAGCAGGCCGGCGCCAGGGCCGAGGCGGTCAGCAGCAGTGCCGGAAGCACCACATGGGCGCTCCGCCGGAGCGACGACATCGGGCCTCCCGAGAACGGGGGTGCGGGCGGACGGGCGGCAACCGGACGGCGGACGAGCGCGAGCGGGCGACGGCCGCGTCCGATCCGCCACGCTACCCCGACACCGTGCGGCGCGCCTGTCCTCGTCCGCTCACGGTGCCGCCCCGACCGCAGCGACACCCGCGCCCACCGCCGGGCTCCCGTCCGTCACCCCGGCCGTCACCCCGGCCGCCGCAGCAGGCGGCCCAGGACGGCGACGCCGTCCGCGATCTCGCCCGGCGTGCCGGCCGCATAGCCCAGCACGAGCCCGGGCGGGTGCGGCTGCTGGGCGTGCCAGGAGAGCGGCTGCACCTTGACGCCGTGCGCGAGCGCCGCGGTGGCGAGTTCGGCGTCGGTGCAGCCGAGGCCGGCCGGGAAGGTGACCATCAGGTGCAGCCCGGCCGCCGCGCCGTGCACGACGGCACCCGGGAGGTGCGCCCCGATGGCGGCGATCATCGCGTCCCGGCGCCGCCGGTGACGCGGGCGCAGCAGGCGCAGGTGCCGCTCCAGCTCGCCGGAGTCCATCAGTCGGGCCAGCACGAGCTGCGGCAGCACGGCGTTGCCGAGGTCGGCGAACCGCTTGGCCGCGAGGGTGTCCTCGCGGTAGCGGGGCGGGACGAGCAGCCAGCCCGTCCGCAGCGCGGGGGCGAGCAGCTTGGAGACGCTGCCCATGTAGCAGACCTGCTCGGGGAGGGCCGCGCGCAGGGCCGGCACGGGTGCCCGGTCGTAGCGGTGCTCGGCGTCGTAGTCGTCCTCGATCACCAGGCCGCCCTCGCCGGCCCAGTGCAGCAGTTCGCGGCGGCGCCGGCCGCCGAGCACCACACCGGACGGGAACTGGTGGGCGGGGGTGAGCAGCACGGCCGGGGCACCGGTGGCGCGCAGCGCGTCGACCCGGATGCCCTCGGCGTCGACCGGGACGGGCGGTGTGGCGCGGAGCCAGTGGCCGAGGTGCTGCCGGGTGCCGAGCGAGCCCGGGTCCTCGACGGCGACCTCGGTGAGGCCCGCCCGGCCGAAGACCTGGCCGAGCAGGGCGAGGGCCTGTGCGGCGCCGGCGACGATCAGCACCTCGTCGGGGTCGGCGCGGATGCCCCGGTTGCGGGCCAGCCACCGGGCGACGGCCTGGCGGAGCGCGGCGCTGCCTCGCGGGTCGCCGTAGCCGAACTCGTGGGCGGGGAGCCCGTCGAGGACGGCGCGCTCGGCGCGGAGCCAGGCGGCGCGGGGGAAGGCGGCGAGGTCGGGGACGCCGGGCGAGAGGTCGATCCGGGCGGGGGCGGCGCGCAGCGCGTCGAAGGTGGCGGGGACGGGGGCGGCCTCGAACAGGGCGGGTTCCGACGCGGACGGTCCGGATGCCCCGGACGGCCCGGACACCCCGGACGGCCCGGACAGCGGCGGGCGCGGCGGGAGTGACGGTGGTGACAGGCGTGACGGGGGCGGCAGCTGGACGGGGGCGTCGAGGACGACCGTGCCGCCGCGCCCCCGGCCGGCGAGCCGGCCCTCCTCGGCGAGGCGCCGGTAGGCCTCGGTGACGACCCCTCGGGAGATCCGCAACTCCTCCGCCAGCACCCGGGTGGCGGGCAGCCGGCTGCCCGCCGGGAGGCGACCGTCCGCGACGGCCTCCCGCAGGCGGTGGGCCAGCCAGTCGGCGAGGCGGCCGGGCGGGGCGTCGGCGGCGTCGAGCTGCAGGAAGTCCGCACCGGCGGTTATGGACCTCTGACCGAGCGTCTCTTTGGACCTGTTCACCGGTCCATTGTGCGGGCCAGGGTGGAGCCATGACCACGAACACCACGAACACCACCAACACCACCGAAGCCCCTGGAGCCCCTGGAGCCACGCAGACCCCAGCAGCCGCGGAGACCCGGGCCGCCACCGCCGCACCGGGGAACACCCGCCCCCCGCACACCGCCGACGGGGGCCCGCAGGACGACCACGCCTACGTGCACGGCTACTCGCCCGCCGAGGCGCAGCGGCTCGGCGACCAGGCGGACACCCTCGCGGAGTTGCTGCACGCCGGGACGGCCTACCCGCCGGGCAGCCGGGTCCTGGAGGCGGGCTGCGGCGTGGGGGCGCAGACGGTCCACCTGCTGGCCTCCAGCCCCGGGGCGGAGCTGACGGCCGCCGACCTCTCGGCCGACTCGCTCGACCAGGCGCGCGCCCGGGTGGCCGCGCACGCGCCCGGCGCGAAGGTCACCTGGCACCACGGGGATCTGCACGAACTGCCCTTCCCCGAAGGCTCCTTCGACCACCTCTTCGTCTGCTTCGTGCTGGAGCACCTGGCCGACCCGTCGGCGGCGCTGACCGCGCTGCGGCGGGTGCTGCGCCCCGGCGGCACGATCACGGTCATCGAGGGGGACCACGGCTCGACCTTCTTCCACCCCGACAGCACCGCCGCCCGGGAGACCGTCGGCCACCTGGTCCGCCTGCAGGCCGACGCGGGCGGCGACGCCCTGCTCGGCCGCCGACTGCACCCCCTGCTGGCGGACGCGGGCTTCCGGGACGTCGCCGTCCGCCCGCTCACGGTCTCCGTGGACGGGAGCCGCCCGGCGCTGGTCGAGGGGTTCACCCGGCGGACCTTCGTCGCGATGGTCGAGTCCGTGCGCGCCGACGCACTCGCCGCCGGGCTCACCACGGCGGCCGCGTTCGACCGCGGCATCGCCGACCTGCACCGGACGGCGGAGCAGGGCGGGACCTTCCACTACACCTTCTTCAAGGCGGTGGGCATCAACCCGTGACCGCCCGGCCCGAGCGCCCCACTGCGCCGCGGCTGCCCGGCGACTACTCCGCGCTGTCCCCGAGGGCGGCGAGGAGCGTGCGCAGCGCGTCCACCAGGGCCTCCGTCTGCGGCTCGTCGAGGCCGGCCAGCAGCCGCCGCTCGGTCACCAGGTGGTCGGGGAGCGCACGGTCGACCAGGGCGTAGCCCTCGGGGGTGAGGGCGACCTCGCGGCTGCGGCCGTCGGAGCCGCTGGCCGTGCGGGTGACCAGGCCCCGGGCCTCCAACCGGTCGAGCCGCTGGCTGATGGCGCCGGAGGTGACCATCGCGGACTGCATCAGGCCGGTGGGGGTGAGGCGGTAGGGCGGGCCGCTGCGGCGCAGGGTGGCGAGGACGTCGAAGGACGGGGCGTCCAGGTCGTGCGTGGCGAAGTTCCGCTTGAGCTCGGCCTCCATCAGGCGGGTGAGCCGTTTGAGACGACCGATCACCTCCATCGGGGAGACGTCGAGGTCGGGACGCTCCGCGCCCCACTGCTTCACCAGCCGGTCCACGTGATCTGCCACCCCTCCAGCCTAAGCGATGCCTTAGCGGTGAGGTACCTCACACGGCCGAGCGGCGTCGACCCTTCCGAGATGCCTTAGCGCTGAGATACATTGGCTTAGTGCTAAGGAATCGACTCGGAATCGTGCTGCTGACCGCTCTGGCCCCCGCCATCTGGGGCTCGACCTACCTCGTCACCACCGAACTGCTCCCGCCCGGCCGCCCGCTGCTCGCCGGGGTGCTCCGCGCCCTGCCCGCCGGGCTGCTGCTCATCGCCGTCACCCGTCAACTGCCGAAGGGCAGCTGGTGGTGGCGCTCGCTGGTGCTGGGCGCGCTCAACATCGGCGCGTTCTTCGCCCTCCTCTTCATCGCCGCCTACCGTCTGCCGGGCGGGGTCGCGGCCACCGTCGGCGCCGTCCAGCCGCTGATCGCCGCCGGGCTCTCGGCCGGGCTGCTCGGCGACCGGCTCTCGCTGCGCACCCTGTTCTCCGGCATAGCCGGGATCGTCGGCGTCAGCCTGCTGGTCCTGCGCGCCAACGCCCAGCTCGACGCCCTCGGGGTCGCGGCCGCGCTCGGCGGCGCGGTCGTGATGGCCACCGGCGTCGTCCTCTCCAAGCGCTGGACCTCACCGGCACCGCTGCTCGCCACCACCGGCTGGCAGCTCACCGCGGGCGGTCTGTTGCTGGTGCCCGTCGCCCTGATCGTGGAGGGCGCGCCGCCCTCCCACCTGACCGGCGACAACCTGCTCGGCTACGGCTACCTCAGCCTGATCGGCGCGGCCGTGGCGTACGCGTTCTGGTTCCGGGGCATCCGGGCGCTGCCGCCGACCTCCGTCACCTTCCTCGGGCTGCTCAGCCCGGTGGTGGCCACCGCCCTCGGCTGGCTCGTCCTCGGGCAGGACCTCTCGCCCGTCCAGGGGCTCGGCGCGGTGATCGTGCTCGGCTCGCTGGTCGCCGCCCAGACCCAGCGGCCCCGGGCCGCGACTCCCCCGGCGCCGCCGCAGGCCACCGGCCCCGAGCCGGCAGCGGGCAGCGCCAGGCCCGAAACCGAGCAGTCCGCCGTACGGACCTGACCGCTCCGCCCCGGGGGCACCTCCACGGGACCGCCCCGCGCACAGAGCACCACCACCGCAGAAACACCCCGCCGTCAGCACCACCCGAGAAACTGGAGAGTCCCATGCGCATCACCGTCTTCGGCGCGACCGGCAACGTCGGCAGCCGGGTCGTGACCGAGGCCCTCACCCGCGGCCACGAGGTCACCGCCGTCCTCCGCGACCCGGCCCGGCCGCACGGGCTCCCGACCGACGCCGTGATCGCCACCGGCGACGCCCGCAACCCGGAGGACGTCGCCCGCCTCGGCGCCGGTCAGTCCGTGGTGATCAGTGCCACCCGCCCGGCGCGCGGCAGCGAGCCCGACCTGGCGGTCGCCACCAAGGGCCTGCTGGCCGGCCTGGCCGGGTCGGACGTGCGGCTGCTCGTCGTCGGCGGCGCGGGCAGCCTCACCCTGCCCGGCGGCAACGGCGCCACCGTCATCGACGCCCCCGACTTCCCGGCCGCCTGGCGCCCCATCGCCCTCGCGTGCGGCGAGCAGCTCGCCCTCTACCGGGCCGCGACCGATGTCAACTGGGCCTACCTCAGCCCCGCCGCGCTGCTCGAACCGGGTCTGCGCACCGGCCGGTACCGCCTCGGCCGCGACGAGCTCGTGGTCGACGAGGCCGGTGTATCGGCGATCTCCATGGAGGACCTCGCCGTCGCCCTCCTCGACGAGGCCGAGCGGCCGACCCACCACCGCACCCGCTTCACCGTCGCCTACTGAACCGCCCCGCCGCCACCCCGGCCGGGGAGTGCCCGGTGCCCCCGGCACCGGGCACCCGCACGGGCCGGGCACTCCCCGGCACCGGCCGCACGCGCCGGGTCGGGTGAGCCACGGTCGGCGCCCCGGTGCCCGTCGGCCCCGTGTCCCGGGTTGTCGAGCAGGCGCTCGCCGCCGGCCGGCATCGGGACGACGGCCGGGTGCGGTTCGTCCACCAGGCCGGCCCGCAGGAACTGCCGCACGGTGGCCGCACCGCCGCCGAGGCTGTTTCCCGGCCGCACGCCGCACCGCCGCCGAGGCTGATGTCCCGACCGCACGCCGCCTCGCAGGCCCGCCGGACGGTCCCGATCGGCCCGTCGGTGCAGTGCGACGTCGTCCCGCCCGCCGTCGGCAGGTCGGACTGCAGGTGGTGGGTGCGGACGAACACGTGGTGCTGGAACGTCGGGTCCTCGCCCCAGCGGCCCCGCCAGGCCCCGTCCGGCAGGGGCCCGCGCTGCGGCCCGAACACCTCGCGGCCCAGGACGGTGGCGCCGGTGTTCCGCGCGCCGCGCTCGCCCCGGTCCACGTCGATGCCGCGCCGGCCCTCGGCACGGTCGAGCCTCGCGGTGAACATCCGGTCGTGCAGTCCGTCCACGCCGTCGCCGAACGGGGCGTCCGGGCGCCGACCGACGCCGGCGGCGAAGCCGTCCGGGGTGACCGTGAGGTGCTGTGTCCGCGATTCGGGCACGGCGTTCTCCCTCCTCGTCACCGGGGCGGGACCCGGGTGGGGCGCAGCGGTCTCCCCACCCTCACCGGTACGTCGAACGGGAGCCCCGGGTCGCCGGGCGCCGGACGGTCGTCGCGGGTCCGCCGGGTCGTCCGGTCCCACCACCCGCCCCTCCGGGCCTGCGCACCGCACCGGCGGCCGGCGGTCCGCCGGAACAGCCGCCACGGCCCGCCCGCTACGCGACCGGGACGACCGCGACGATCCGGCCGCCCGCGAGGAAGTGCAGCCGCTCGGCGCGGGCCCGGTGGCCCCAGGCCCGCACCCGGTGGAAGCAGAGATCGGCGGGGATCGGCGCCTCCCGCAGGTCCGCCACCAGGGCGTGGCCGGGCAGCGCGGCCGCCGCCCCGGCACGCAGCGCATCGCCGGCCGTGGCCCAGTCCCGCACCGGGGCCGGAAAGACCCAGGGCTCGCCCGTGTTGGGCAGGAAGTGGTGGAGGGCGGACCGCACCCGGCTCGCGAAGCGGGCGGCGTCCACGCCGCCGTCCGCCGTGGCGGCCCGGTGCGCCGCGCCCCGGGCCGTCCGGGCGAGGACGAGCAGCAGGTGCGGCAGCGATTCGGCGAGCAGGGACACCTCCGGCCACTCGGCGAGCTGCTCCACGCTCCCCGGGACGGAAACCACATGACCCCACGCGCCCGACTCCTGGTCGATCCGGACCTGGAGGGAGGCGGGGTGGCGACCGCGGTCCAGCCACGCCACCGGCCAGAACGATCCCGGGCCGCCGAGCATCTCCGCCAGCTCCGGCGGGAGCCGGTCGGCCGCCGCGCCGGGGCGCAGTTCGAGCGGCTCCAGCCCGGCGATCCGGACGCCGGTGAGCTCCCGCAGGACGGCGCGCACGTCAGCCGGGAGCGGAACCGGCCAGCCGTCGAGCTCCTCGTCGGTACAGCCCTCGCCCAGGGTGACCAGTTCGGGCAACTCCGCCGCCAGGGCGCGCAGTTCGGTCACCGCACGCCGGGGCGCATCGGCCGGAACGGCGGGCCGCTCGACCGGGCGGCCGAGGAAGTCCCCGCTGACCAGGCTGCGGATCACCAGCACCTGCCCGTCCCCGGCGAGGGTGAACGCGACCTCGCTGCTGCCGGTGTCCGCCGTGGGGTGGCGGGTGGAGTGGTAGGGCTCCCAGTCGAGTGCGCACGGGTAGCCGGGCAGCGCCCGCAGATCGACGACATCGGTCAGGCTGTGGCCCGGACCCGCCAGGCGGGCGAGCCCGGGATCGGCGGCGGCCGCCCGGACCGAGGGCACGGCGGCGACCGTCGCGGCGCCGGCCGACCGCTCCCAGGCGTCCTCGCCCCGGGCGAGCCGGCCGGCCAGCGCGGGCAGCCAGCCGACGAATCCGGGCGCCTCGGCGACGCTCGCCTCCTCGCCCCACGGTTCGAGGAGCAGCACCGGTCCCCAGTCCGCGCGCGGCGCCGACCCGACGCCGACCACCAGCTGCCCGCCCTCGTACCCGGTCTCGCCGACGACCAGACAGCCGTCGTCGAAGCCGCCGGCCCCGGCCGGGCCGAACGCGTAGGTGCCCCACTCCTCGCTCTCGATGCCGCCGACCTCCCGCAGCACGGCCCGGCAGGCCGCCGGCACGAAGACCGGCCAGGCGTCCATCTGCTCGTCCGTGAAGCCACCC
Organism: Kitasatospora sp. NPDC003701; assembly: GCF_053587085.1. Lineage (NCBI taxonomy): Bacteria > Bacillati > Actinomycetota > Actinomycetes > Kitasatosporales > Streptomycetaceae > Kitasatospora > Kitasatospora sp. NPDC003701. The sequence continues at coordinate 39,817 of NZ_JBSFNM010000028.1, read as the reverse complement.
AACAGCTCGATCTCGCCGGGTAGTTCAGCCTCCAGCGCGCGCAGGGCCGCCAGTGCCGCGCGGGCCTCGCCCGAACCGTCGTCCGTCGTCGTCATACCGCTACCGCCCGCCCGCACCGTGCTGGTTCCGTTCCGATCACTGCGGACGGCAGCCTAACGGCCGGCACCGACAGCCGGTCGGCGAGGGCGACGGCCCGCCCGACCGCCCGACCGCCCGACCGCTCGACCGCCCGACCGCCCGTCAGCGAACCGGGGCGGCACCGCCCCTACGGGACCCCCGCCGTTCGGCGGGTGTCGTCCGCACCACCCCGGACACGGGTGCATACCGGATCGATCGCGCCGCTCCGGACGGCCAGGATCGAGGACGTGAACGCATCCGTACCCCGCACCCGCCGGCGCCGGGCCCCGCTCGCCGCCGCAGCGGCCGCACTGCTCGCCGCCCTCGCCCTGCCCGCCACCGGCGCCGCCCCGGCATCCGCCGCCACCGCGCCGGCCGTCCCCGCCCGCTACGCCCAGCAGCAACTCACCTGGCAGCCCTGCGCGGAGGCGCCCGCGCTGGAGTGCGCCACGATGGCCGTTCCGCGCGACTGGCACCACCCGCAGGACGGCCCGGACCTCTCCGTCGCGGTCTCCCGGCACCGCGCGGCCGACCCGGCGAAGCGGCGCGGCACCCTGCTGATGGCCGCAGGCGGCCCCGGCGGCACCGGGCTGCTGCGCCCGGACGGCCTCGTGCGCGCGGCACCGGCGCTCGGGGCCGCGTACGACGTGGCGGGCTTCGACCAGCGCGGGGTGGGCCACAGCACCCGGGTGGTCTGCCAGACGCCCGAGGAGTTCCAGGCCTTCTTCGTCGGGGACTTCCGCGACGACTCCCCGGCCGACCGCGCCCGCGTGATCGACAACTCCCGCCGCCTGGCGGCCGGTTGCGAGCAGCGCAGTGGCGGCCTGCTGCCGTATCTGACGACCGAGCAGACCGCCCGCGATCTCGACCTCTTCCGCGCCCTGCTCGGCGAACGGCGGATCAGCTACTACGGCCCGTCCTACGCCACCATGATCGGCGCCTACTACGCGACGCTCTTCCCGCAGCGGGTCGAGCGGATGGTCCTGGACAGCAACATCTCCTTCGACGGCAGCTGGGAGCGGTTCCAGCTGGGACAGCCGATGAGCTTCCAGCGCCGCTTCGAGGAGGACTTCCTGCCCTGGCTCGCGGCCCGGGACAGCACCTACCACTACGGCAGCACCGTCGCCGAGGCCAAGGCCCACTGGGAGCGGCGGCGCGCGGCCCTGCACGACAGCCCGCTCGTCGACGGCGCCCTGACCGTCGGCCCCAACCAGCTGGACAACGGGACCATCCAGGCCCTCTACCGGGCGGGCGACGGCTTCCCCGCGCTGGCCACCGCCCTGACCGCGCTGGACGACTGGCCGGGCGCGAGCCCGACCGGCCAGGCGACGGCGCGGCTGGTCTTCGGCCAGTACCTGAGCCCCGAGTTCCTCGCCGAGTACTTCGCGGTGACCTGCAACGACACGCCCTGGACCCGCGACCTGGACACCTGGGCCGCGCGGGGCGCCGAGTTCACCGCCCGCCTGCCGCTGGCGGGCGCCCGGACGTTGGCCTTCGCCGCCGTCTGCGCCTCCTGGCCGGCGCCCACCGCGCCCCCGGTGCGGGTGACCGGTGCCGGCCTGCCGCCCACGCTGATGCTCAACTCGGTGCACGACCCGGCCACCTACTACGAGGCCGCGCGCTCGGCCCACCGCGCGCTGCGCGGCTCCCGGCTGGTGACGGTCACCGGCAACGGCGACCACGGCCAGTACCCGGGGCCCAACACCTGCGTCCGCGAGGTCGTCGAGTCCTACCTGCTGGCCGACCGCGCGCCCGCCCGCGACCTCACCTGCCCGTCCCCGCAGGCCGGTTGACCGCCTCCCCGGCGCCCCCCGGCGCCGGGTGCGGGCGGCCGGGCACGGCCCGGGCGAGCGCGCGGTGACGGCCGCGCACGGAGCACGGCGGTGGCCGCCGGACCACGTCCGGCGGCCACCGCCGCATCCCCGGCAGGTCGTTCGGGAGTGATCAGGGGCGGGTGATCAGGGGCGGTCGAGGGTGATGGAGTTGACCGGGCCCAGGTCGGCCCAGACGCCGTTCTGGGCGGGCATGTCGTAGCTGCAGTTGGTGCCGTTGTAGCCCAGGCACAGGTGGGCGTGGGCGCCGCCGGTCTGGTTGTTGAGGACCCAGTGCCAGCCGGTCTTGTTGCTCAGGTTGTGGGCGCCGTAGCTGTAGAACACGTCGGTCGGCGGGGTGGAGGTGGGGGCGCCCTCGCCGTAGATGCAGACCGCCCCGGACGGACAGCCGTCCCAGCTGTCGGCGGCCCGGGCACCGGTGGTGCCCAGGGTGGTGACGGCGGCGGTCGCAAGGGCGAGCGCGGCGGCGGCGTGCAGGATCCTGCGCATGGTGGTTCTCCCTCTGATGTGGCTGGTCTTGGTGTGACCGGTCCGGCCAGTGATCAGCAGCGTAGGAGCGGTGCGGCGGCAGCGGTCCCTGACGGATGACAGGGTGTGCCGGGCCACGGGCCGGCGCCGGAAACCGTCAGGACGGCGCGGACCGGCGCGGGACACCGTCAGGACGGCGGCACGGGCCGACCCCGGACACCGTCAGGACGGCACGGACCGGCGCGGGACGGCGAAGGTGTCGCAGTCGGTCATCGAGCCCGTGCGGTAGCCGGTGGTGAACCAGGCCTTGCGCTGCTCGGAGGAGCCGTGCGTCCAGCTCTCCGGGTCGATCCGGCCGGTGGCCCGCTGCTGGATCCGGTCGTCGCCGACGGCGGCCGCCGCGTCCAGGCCCTGGGCGATGTCCTGGTCGGTGAGGGCGCTGATCAGCGGGCGGCCGGTGGAGGCCTGCGGGGTGGTGGTGGCGTGGTGCGCCCAGACCCCCGCGTAGCAGTCCGCCTGGAGTTCGAGCTTCACCGAGCCGCTGTTCGCCCCCTGCCGGTCCCGGTTCGCCTTCTCCATCGTGCCGGTGAGGTTCTGGATGTGGTGCCCGTACTCGTGCGCCACCACGTACGCCTCGGCGAAGGGGCCGCCGCGGGCGCCGAAGCGCGAGGAGAGCTCGTCGAAGAAGCCGAGGTCGAAGTAGGCCTGACGATCGCCCGGGCAGTAGAACGGGCCGACGGCGGAGCTCGCCGCGCCGCAGGCGGTGGAGACCCGGTCGGTGAACAGGACCGTCCCGGCGGGCCGGTAGGGCGTGCCGTGCCGGGGCAGTTCGCCCCGCCAGTACTCCTGGAGGCTGTTGGTGACGGCCACGATCCGGCAGTCCTGGCGGCGGTTGGCGTCCGCGCCGCTGCGGCAGACCTGCTGGACCTCCCCGGCGGTGCTCGGGCGGGCGCCGGCACCCGCCCCGCCCCCGTCGGAGAGACCGAGCAGGCTCGGGTCGACGCCGAGGAGCACCGCGACCAGGGCGACCAGCAGGCCCGCCGCACCCCCGCCGACCGCGATCCGGCCGCCCGGCCGCCCGCGCCGGTCGTCCACCTGCGAGGTGTCGAGGTCCCCCTGCTCGTCGAACTGCATGGCCGTCCGTCCGTCGTGCCCGCCGCGAGCCGGGTGCGGCCGCCCGGCCACGGTAGCCCGTCGGACCACCCCGGCCGGGGAAGGACGCGCAGGTCAGAGGCGGTCCACCGGGGCGGGCCACCGGGGCGGGCCGCGGTGGCCGGGCCCGCCCCGGTGCGGGCGGGCCCGGCCGACCGGCGCCTACTGCGGCGCCGGGGCGTAGCCGGCGGGCCGGGCGGTGAAGGTGCCCCGGCCCTGGGTGCGGCTGCGCAGCCCGGTCGCGTAGCCGAACAGCTCGGCCAGCGGCACGGTCGCCGTCACCGTCGCCGCGCCGCCGCGGGCCTCCGAGCCCTGGACCCGGCCGCGGCGGGCCGCCAGGTCACCGAGCACCCCGCCCACCGCGTCCTCGGGCACGCTCACCGTCACCTCGGTGACCGGCTCCAGGAGCACCGGGCGGCAGGCCCGCAGCGCCTGGCGCAGGGCCTGCCGACCGGCGGTGCGGAACGCCAGGTCCGAGGAGTCCTTGGGGTGGGTGGCCCCGTCGGTCAGCGTGACGAGCACCCCGGTGACGGGGTGTCCGCCGAGCGGGCCCTCGGTGAGCGCGTCGCGGCAGCCGGCCTCGACCGCCTGGACGTACTCCTTCGGCACCCGGCCGCCGGTGACGGTGGAACGGAACACGAACCCCTCCGCGGCCCGGGCGTCGTCGCCGTCCAGCGGCGCCACGTCGAGCACGACATGGGCGAACTGGCCGGCGCCGCCGTCCTGTTTGACGTGCCGGTGGACGAGCCCGGACACGCCGCCGGCGATGGTCTCCCGGTAGGCCACTTGCGGCCGCCCGACGGTCACCTCCAGCCCGTGGGCGCGGCGGATCTTCTCCACCGCGACCTCCAGGTGCAGCTCGCCCAGCCCCGAGAGCACCCGCTGGCCCGTCTCCGGGTCGGTCCGGACCACCAGCGACGGGTCCTCCTCGGCGAGCCGGGCCAGTGCCGTGGCCAGCCGGTCCGTGTCGGTGGCCCGGCGGGCCTCGACGGCCACCGTGACGACCGGGTCGGCCGCCACGGTCGGCTCGAGGACCAGCGGCGCGCCGGGCGCGCAGAGCGTGGCGCCCGCGCGGGCGGCCTTGACCCCGACCACGGCGACGATGTCCCCGGCCGCCGCCGACTCCGTCTCGGCGTGCCGGTCGGCCTGGACCCGCAGGATCCGGGCGACCCGCTCGGTGCGTCCCGTGCCGGCGTCCAGCACCGTGTCCCCCTTCCGGATCGTGCCCGAGTAGACGCGCAGATAGGTGAGCCGGCCGGTCGCGGTGGCGTTCACCTTGAACGCCAGCGCGGCGAACGGCCCGGCCGGGTCCGCGGTGCGCCGCTGCTCCGCGCCGTCGAGCAGGCCGCACACGGGCGGCACGTCCAAGGGCGAGGGCAGGTAGTCCACCACGGCCGCGAGCAGCGGTTCGATGCCCCGGTTGCGGTAGGCCGAGCCGCACAGCACGACCACGGCCTCGCCGGTGCGGGTGAGGTCGCGCAGCGCGGCGGCCAGCGTGCCGGTGGAGAGCGCCGCACGCTCGCAGTACTCCTCCAGCGCGCCGGGGTGGAGCCCGGCCACCGTCTCGTCGAGCAGGCGGCGGCGGCGCTCGGCCTCCGCCCGCAGCTCCTCGGGGACGGGGCCCTCCCGGTAGGCGTCCGGGCCGGAGCGGTCCGCCCAGGTGAGGGCGCGCATCCGCAGCAGGTCGACCACGCCGGTGAAACCGTCCTCCTGCCCGATGGGCAACTGGACGGCCAGCGGGGCCGGATGCAGGCGGTCGCGGATGGAGGCGACGGCCGCGTCCAGGTCCGCGCCGGCCCGGTCGAGCTTGTTGACGAACGCGATCCGCGGCACGCTGTGCCGGTCGGCCTGGCGCCACACCGACTCGCTCTGCGGCTCGACGCCCGCCACGGCGTCGAAGACCGCCACCGCCCCGTCGAGCACCCGCAGCGAGCGCTCCACCTCGTCGGCGAAGTCCACGTGGCCGGGGGTGTCGATCAGGTTGATCCGGTGGCCGTCCCAGGCGCAGCTGACCGCCGCGGCGAAGATGGTGATGCCCCGGTCGCGCTCCTGCGGGTCGAAGTCGGTGACGGTGGTGCCGTCGTGGACCTCGCCCCGCTTGTGGGTGGCGCCGGTGAGGTAGAGGATCCGCTCGGTGACGGTGGTCTTGCCCGCGTCCACGTGGGCGAGGATGCCCAGGTTGCGCACGGCGGCGATGGCCGTGACGGCGGTGGCGGTGGTGGTCGTGGTGCCGGTCGTGCTGACGAGGTCGGTGCGCATGGCCCGGTGCCTTTCGGGGCGTTCCCTTTCGGGGTGTTCCGCTGAGGTGGCAGCGCGATTGCGGCGACGACGACGGCGGCCGGCCCGGAGGGCGTCCGGCCGGTCACGCACCCACCCGACGCCCTGTCATCAGGGCCGGGCGGGGCGGGAGTTCATGCGTGCGTCGCGGACTTCCGGTGCCGGCCGCGCAGCGGGCACCGGGCGCACGAGGACACCAGGATCACCTCGTACCGCGACGAGGGAACGACAACAGCGGTGCGGTAGCGCACGACCGGTCCTCCCTCACTCGTCACGGGGCACGCCGCCCCGCGAACGGCGGTGGCGTGCGACTTCGGGGCGAGTCTAGGGAGCCCGGGCGGCGCCGGTCACCCGGTTTTCCGCCCGCCGCCGGTCCGCCACCGGGAGGCCTCGACCGCGGGCGACCGCCAAGTTCCCGTCCAACGCGGCGAGTTCGGTCGGGTCGGTGGTCACGACGAAGCCGAGGTGCCGTCAGGGCGGCGCGCTGCGACAGGTCTCGCCCTCGGCCGGCGCGACCGGCACGCCGGGCCGGAGGCGTCCGGAGGGCCGCTCCGCCGGGCGCGGCCGCCCGAGCACCACGCCCGCCAGCACCAGCAGCAGCCCGCCCGCCTGGAGCGGCCCCAGCTCCTCCCCCGCCACCGCCGTGCCGAGCAGGACGCCGGTCAGCGGGTTGAGCAGCCCGATCAGCCCCACCGTCCCCGCCGGCAGGTGGCGCAGACCGGCGAACCAGGCGGCGAACGCCAGCGCGGTGGCCACCACGGTGACGTAGCCGAGGGCGAGCAGCTCCGGCAGGGCGGGCGCGGGCGGCGCCCCTTCGGCGAGCGCGGCCACCGGGAGCAGGACGAGCCCGCCCGCGATCAGCTGCCAGGAGATCGAGGCCAGCACGTCCGCGCCGTCGCGCCAGCGACCCGCGAGCACGTAACCGCAGGAGGAGACCAGCATCGCGGCCACCGAGGCGGCCAGCCCGGGCAGGCTCACCGCGCCCGTCCGGGTGAGCACCATCAGCCCGACCCCGCCCAGGCCCACCAGGGCGCCGGCCAGGTGCGCGCGGGCGGGCCGCTCGGCCACCAGGGCCCAGGCGATCAGCATCATCGCCAGCGGGGAGGCCGCCATGACGGTCGAGGCGATGCTGGTGGCCAGCAGTTGCGAGGCGACGTAGAGCAGGACGAAGAAGACGCCCGTGTTGAGCAGCCCGAGCACCGCCGAGCGCCACCACCACGCGCCGCGCGGCCGCCGGCGGCAGAGGGCCAGCAGGATCAGGCCGGCCGGCAGGGCCCGCAGGGCGGCGCCCCAGAGCGGGCGGTCCGCCGGGAGGAACTCGCGGGTGACGTAGTAGTTGGCACCCCAGGCGACCGGCGCGACGGCGGTCAGCAGTACCCACCGGAGATTCGCTTCCATGGAAGCAAATATACCTTCCCGAGAAGCTATCCGGCTAGGATGGCGCCATGGAACAGCAGCGCGGACCGGTCGGACCGCCCCCGGGAGCCCCGGACCACGTGGCCGCCATCCAGGCCGAATGGCGCCGGGAGCGACCCGACCTCGACGTCTCGCCGCAGGCGGTGATCGGCCGGCTGCACCGCCTCGCCGCCCGCCTCACCGGCGAGCTCGGCCTGGTGTACGACCGCTACGGCCTGGGCGAGGGCGAGTTCGACGTGCTCGCCGCCCTGCGCCGGGCCGGCTCCCCGTTCGAACGGGCCCCCGGCGAGCTCGCCGCCCACACGATGGTCACCACCGGCGCGATGACCAAGCGGATCGACCGCCTGGAGCGGGCCGGCCTGGTCACCCGCCGGCGCAGCGACGAGGACGGGCGCGGGCGCGTCGTCGCCCTCACCCCGGCCGGCCGCCGGCTGATCGACGAGGCCTTCACCGCCCACATGCGCAATGAACACCGCCTGCTGGAGCTGCTCACCCCGGAGGAGGCGGGCGCCCTGGAGGGCCTGCTGACCGCCTGGCAGCACCGCCTCGACCACCCGCAGCCGCCCGCCGACGCCTGAGGTCCGCAAGAGCCTCGGCGGCGCCCGGCCACGGCGACGCCGGCCCCGCCGGCTCAGCGCGCCGGCGGCGTCAGCCCCGCGTCCTCCAGGATCCGGCCCACGCTCTGCTCCAGCGTGCTGTCCTGGCCGATGACGCGCTCCACGTCCCCGGGCAGCAGGTCGCCCCCGACGTACCAGTCGGCCATCTCCTCGGAGCCGAACTCGGCGGCCTGCGGCCGCAGGGCATGGCGGCGCAGGGTCTCCGCCAGGTCGACGTCGAGGTAGTACAGCCGGGTGCGGCCGCGGTGGTCGGCGGCCAGCCGGCCGAGCATCGGGCCGTAGCGCGCGGCGGACAGGATGCCTTCGACGACCACGTGGAAGCCGTGGTCGAGGGCGTAGCGGGCGACGGTGTCGACCAGGCCGATCGCGGCCGCGCCGTCCGTGTCCCGCTCGTGCAGCACGGTCCGGCGCAGATTGTCCTGGCCGACCAGCGCGATCCCCCGCCCGTACCGGGCCCGCAGGGCTGCCGCGATGCTCGACTTCCCGGATCCGCTGTTGCCCCGCAGGACGATCAGCACGGTGTGCTCGCTCCCCGTCATCTGCACCACGCTAGTCGACGTCGCCGGGCGGCGCCGGGCCGCGCACCGGCCCACCGGCCCGCCCGGACACGCCTCCGGCGGCACCCCGAGCCGGCCTCGGTGGTCACCGGCGCCGGACACGCGGCGGTGGTGGGCCTGGGCCGGTGGTCCGACGGACGGCAGCGCGGGTACCCGGAGCCGATCGCCCGCCTCGAACCCCTGCCGAAGGGCGTCGCCGGTGATCTCTCCGCCCGCGCGAGCGGGAACCGCCCTCCACCGCCGGTCCCGCCGAATTCGGGTGATCCCGTCCCTTTCCCCGCGATACCGTCCGCCCCATGGTGAACATGGTGAACACGGCGAACGTGGCGAACACATGGTGGGACATCCTGCTGATCGGCGGGGCCTCGGGCATCGGGAAGAGCCGGGCCGCCGCGCGGCTGGCCGGGGAGTCGGGCGCGTTCGTGGTGGAGTTCGACGACGTGGTCGGCGCCGTCCAGGAGATCACCACGGCCGCCCAGCACCCGGAGCTGCACCACTTCGACGACCCGCTCGTCACCGAAGGCCTGTCGCCCGAGCGGGAGTTGGACCTGCAGATCGCCACCGCCCGCGCACTGGAACCCGCCGTGCTCGGCGTCGTCCGCAACCGGCTGACGGTGGACGTGCCCGCCGTCGTCGAGGGCGACTACCTCACCCCGGCCGCCGCCGCCCGGGCCGTCGAGGCGGGCCGGGCGGCCGGGCGGCGCGTCCGGGCGGTCTTCCTGCACGAACCGGACGCGGCCCGGATCACCGCCAACTACGCCGCCCGCGAGCCCGAGTGCGGTGTGCAGGCGCAGCGGGCGGAGGTCGGCGCCCGGTACTCGCACTGGCTCGCGGAGCAGGCGCACCGGCACGCCCTCCCGGTGGTGGAGTGCCGGCCCTGGGACACGCTCGCCGAACGCCTCGACGCGGCGCTGCGCACAAGCCCGGACGCGGCCCCGAACACGGCCCCGGGCGAGGCCCCGAACGCGGCCCCCGACCGGGCGGTCCGTCAGTCCGGCCGGGTGTCGTAGGCGTCCCGGGCGGCGAGCACCTCGGGCATGTTCTCCTCGGCCCAGGTCTTGATCGCCCGCATCAACGGCAGCAGGCCGACCCCCAGCGGGGTCAGCGCGTAGTCGACCCGGGCGGGCACCGAGGGCGTGACGGTGCGGGTGAGCAGGCCGTCGCGCTCCAGGGCGCGCAGCGTCTGGGTGAGCATCTTCTCGCTGACCCCGGCCAGCCGGCGGCGCAGGTCGCTGTAGCGCTGCGGGCCGTCGGCCAGGGCGTTGACGAGGAGGCTGACCCACTTGTCGCCGATCCGGTCGAGCAACTGCCGGGCCGGGCACTGCGCGAGATAGGCGTCGAAGCTCGCACGCTCGGCCGAGCGGCGCTGAGCGGCGGTCATGGTGGCCATGGGCTCTCCTCCCCGTGCGGTACGCACTTCGCGGTGCGTGCTTCCCGCTGGAGAGCAACTCTCCTTAGCGTGGCAACCGTTGGCAAGCCCGGTCCTCCCGGGTCTTCCGCAGTCCCCGTCGTCGCCCCCCGAGGAGTGCGCCGTGCGCGCCGTCGTCGTTCGCAGCCATGCCGGTCCCGAAGCCCTGGAGCTGGTGGACGTGCCCGTGCCCGAGGTCGGCCCGGGCCAGGTGCGGGTCCGGGTGGCGGCCGCCGGGGTCAACCCGGTGGACGCCGTGACCCGGTCCGGGGCCCTGATGGCGGCGGGGCTGATGGCACCGCGCGAGGTGACCGGCCTGGGCTGGGACGTGGCCGGGACGGTCGACCGGGTGGGCGCGGGGGTGTCCGGCTTCGGCCCGGGCGACCGGGTGATCGGCCTGCGCGACCGCCTGGACGTCTCCCTCGGCACCTACGCCGACTACGTGGTGCTGGACGCCTCGGCGCTGGCCCCGGCCCCGACGGGGGTGCCGGCGGTCGAGGCCGCCACGCTGCCGCTGAACGGGCTGACCGCCGCCCAGGCGCTGGACCTGCTCGACCTGCCCGCCGGCGCCACCCTGCTGGTGACCGGCGCGGCCGGTGCGGTGGGCGGCTTCGCCGTCGAACTCGCCGCCCTGCGCGGGCTGCGCGTGGTGGCACTGGCCGACGGGGCCGACGAGGCGCTGGTCCGGGGGCTGGGCGCCGACCGGTTCGTACCGCGCGGCACCGCCGATCCGGCCGCCGCCGTCCGGGCGCTCGTGCCGGGCGGGGTGGACGGCGCCCTGGACGCCGCCCTGCTCGGGGTGGTCGCGCTCGGCGCGGTCCGCAACCGGGGGGCCTTCGTCAGCGTGGCCGGCGGCGCACCGCAGGGCCTGCGCGGCATCCGGGTGTCCACCGTCTGGATCGCCGCCGACGGCCCGGCCCTCGCCGAACTGTCCGCGCTCGCGGCCGCCCGGCGGCTCACGCTGCGGGTGGCCGCCACCCACCCGCTCGCGCAGGCCGCCGAGGCCCACCGCCGGCTGGACCGCGGCGGCCTGCGCGGCCGGCTCGTCCTGGTCCCCTGAACTCCCGCGCGGGGCGCCGGAGCAGCGGGTGGCCCGAGGGCCGGTGACCACCGGGCCACCGCCGCCCCGGACCGTCCGCCGGTTCCGAAGGCCTCGAACTACCTGCGCGCCGCGTACCGTTGACGCAGCCAGGCGACCGCGCCCAGCAGGCCAACCACGCCGCCCGCGCAGAGCTTGACGGCGCCCTTGGCGAGCAGCCAGCCGACGCCGGGGACCGTCCAGCCCAGCCAGTGGAAGACCGCCAGCAGGACCGCCGCGGCGCCCAGGGCCGCCAGTACGGTGGCGGCCACGGCCGCCCCGGTGGAGAGTTCGCGCTCCCCGGTCGTCACGGCCGGCGCCTCGGTCCCGGCTGCCCCGGTCGCCACCGCCCCGGCCCCAACCGCCCCGGTCGCCGCTGTCTCGTTCGTGCCCCCATGATCCATGCGGGCGATCCTACGTCGACCTCAGCGCGGGGCGTGGTGGGTGTCGCCGCTGTGCTCGCCGGTCTCGTGGTCGGGGAAGCTCACGGCCAGGGTGACGCGGTACTCGTAGACGTCGTCGCGGTGCCCGGGCACCCGTGCCCAGGCCAGCGAGTGCACCTCGGCCTCGGGCGCCTGCCGGCACCAGGCGGCGGCCTCCTCCAGGGCCCGGGCCGCCGAACGGCCGGTGCACACCACGGCGGTGTAGGCGGCGACGGCGACGTCGCCGCCGCTGCGCCCCGCCCGCGAGACCGCCCGCACGGCGGCCGCGGCATGGGTCAGGTCGCGGGCCAGGTCGTCCACCACGCGGGGCGGCGCCGGGAGGACCACCGGCCCCTCCGCCACGGTCTCCGGCAGGTTCGTGCTCACCGTCTGGGCCTCCATCCGCCTGGTCACGGGATCCGCCGGGTGCGGAATCCACCTGGTCACCGGCCCAAGGATGCCGGGCGACCGTTCCTGGCATGACCACTTTCACCAGAACATCACCCGTCCGGGGAGCTGATGGTGGAGAGCTCGACACCGGCAACCCCGCACTGGTAAAGGACCTTCGCCGCATCGGACCTGGTCAGGCCCTCCCGCCACGGGCGCCGCCCGGAGCCCGTCCGGACGTGCGCGTACCACCCCCGCGCCCCGGACCGCCGCTCCGGCCGCCGGACGCGCCGGGTCCGCCTTTGTGACACGGCCGTACAACTCCCGTTGCCGGAACGGGAAACACCGGCCGGACCCGGCCATTAGGATCCCTTCGGCATCACAGCCCGCCACACCGGCGGGCGCCGTTCGAGGGGGTCCCATGCAGCTCAAGTCACCGCTCCGGTACGGCCGTCGGCAGCTCTGGCTGCCCGCGCTGGCCCTGGCGGCCGTCGCCGTGGCCGGCTGCTCGTCCTCCGGCGGCGGCACCGCGTCGGCGGCACCGCCCACCACGCCCGCGGCGACCGCGCCCACGGCGCCGACGCCCGCCGGGTCGACCCCGACCGGATCGACCCCGACCGGAGCCACCGCGCCCACCGCCTCCGTGCCGGCCCCCACGGCCGCCGGCACGCCCACCGCCGCACCCGCCGCCGCCCGACCGGCGGACGCCTGCACGCTGCTGGCGTCCCCCCAGGTCGTCGCCGCGGTGGGCACCGCCGGCCCGTTCCGGGGCACCCACCCCGACCCGGCGAGCGACGGCAGCCCGGTCTGGGGCTGCACCTGGGGCTCCCGCGAGTCGTACGCCTCCATCCGCGAGACGAGCCCGACCGCCCTGGCCTCCGCCCGGGCGGACGCCGAGCTCCAGGTCACCCCCCTGCCGGGGGTCGGCCAGGACGCGGTGCTGACCCAGCGCAAGGACGGCACCCACCCGAGGGTGCTCTTCCTGGCCGGCGGCCGCGTCTACGCCGTCGAGGTGCTCAAGGACCGCGGCCCGGGCGACGGCGTCAACGCCCCCGCCGAGGTGCTCGCCGAGAGCGGGCTCGCGATGGTGCTGGCCAAGCAGCTCGGGGGCTGAGCCCACCCGGGACCGGGGCCGGGACGGGGCCGTCCGCAGGCGCCCGGGAGAGCGCCGGGCGGCGCAGCCGGTTCCCTCCGGGGCGTGAACGGCGCCGGGCGGGGGCTGCGGGCGGATGCGGGCACGGCGCGGGCGTTCACAGAATGACGCCACGGCGCCGTACCCCGTACTCCCCCCGACAGCCAAGGCGGACCGTATGAGCCGACTCCACCCATCCCCGCTCCCGGGCGGCCCGCGCAGCGCGCCGGCGGGCCGTGCCGCGCCGAGCCGAGCGCCGTCGACCCGCACCGGCATAGCCGTGCTGAGCGGGCTGGCGCTGCTCGCCCCGGCCCTGGCGGCCGGCTCGCTGGCCACCGCGACCGCCGCGCGGGCCGACAACCCCACCGTCTCGGTGAACAGCCTGCGCACCGGCTGGGACGCGGCCGAGCCGGCTCTGGGCCCCGCGCAGGTCTCCGCCTCGGACTTCGGCCGGCGCTGGTCCACCGCCGTCGACGGCGCCGTCCTCGCGCAGCCGCTGGTCGCCGGCTCGACCGTGGTGGTCGCCAGCGAGACGAACCACGTCTACGGGATCGGCGCGACCGACGGCCGGATCCTGTGGCAGCGCGCGCTCGGCACGCCGGTCCCGTCGTCCACCGCCTGCCTCTCCCCCGGCACCGGCATCACCTCGACGCCCGTCTACGACAGGGCGAGCGGCACGGTCTACCTGGTGACGAAGTCCAGCGAGGGCGGCGCCCACTTCTCGGTGCACGCGCTGGACATCGCCTCGGGCGCCGAGCGCAGCGGCTGGCCGGTCCCCGTCCAGGGCTCGCCGGTGAACAGCCCCGGGGTGCCGTTCGACCCGGGCACCTCGGCGCAGCGCGCCGGACTCCTGCTGCTGGACGGCGCGGTGTACTTCGGCTTCGCCTCGGACTGCGGGGTCGGCACGTACGTCGGCGTGGTCGCGGGCGTCAACACGAGCTCCCGCAAGCTGACGCTCTGGTCCACCGAGTCCGGCTCCGCCTCGCAGAACGCGGGTGTCTGGATGAGCGGCGGCGGCCTGGTCTCGGACGGCGCCGGGCGGATCCTCCTCGCCACCGGCAACGGCGCCGGCGCGGGCTCCTCCCCGCCCAAGGGCCCGGGGGACAAGCCGCAGGGCCACTTCGCCGAGTCCGTCGTCCGGCTGGGCGTGAACGCCGACGGCAGCCTCGCCCCGAAGGACTTCTTCAGCCCGACCAACAACCGGGACATGGACCACGGCGACGTGGACCTCGGCTCCGGCGGACCGGCCGCCCTGCCGTCCGGCTTCGGTACGGCCGCCCACCCGCACCTGCTGGTCCAGGTCGGCAAGGACGGCCGGATCTTCCTGCTGGACCGCGACCACCTGGGCGGCATGGGCCAGGGCCCGAACGGCACCGACGGCGCGGTGGGCACGACCGGCCCGTTCAAGGGCGTCTGGGGCCACCCGGGCGTCTGGGGCGGCGACGGCGGCTACGTCTACCTGGTCGAGAACTACGGGTCGCTGCGCGCGCTCAAGTACTCGGTGAACAGCGCCGGGAACCCCCAGCTGACCAGCGCGGGCACCAGCGCCGAGGGCTTCGGCTACGCCTCCGGCTCGCCCGTGGTCACCTCCAACGGGACGGTCTCCGGCTCGGCGCTGGTCTGGACCGTCTACTCGGGCACCGGCCCGGGCGGCCAGAACGGCGAGCTGCGGGTGTACGACCCGCTGCCGGTCAACGGCACGCTCAAGCTGCGCCGCAGCTTCGCGCTCGGCACGGTGAGCAGGTTCTCCGTCCCCGCCACGGACGGCGGGCGGGTGTTCGTCGGCACCAAGGACGGGCACCTGGTCGCCTTCGGCCGCGCCGCCTCCTGACGACGGGCCGCGCCGCGGCCTCCCAAACCCCCGACCCCGGCCCGTCACCCGTTCGAGCGCGTTTGGCCGCGCATCGCGCGGGTTGGACCGGCGGCCGGGCCCGGCGGCTCGTAGCGTCCTGACCCACGGGGCCGCGCGGCCCACAGGGCCCGTGTGCTCCTCCCACCCGCCCCCTCCCGAGGAGGAATCCCGATGAACCGCACTGCCGCTCCGCTGCCCGTCCCCGCCACCGCCCCGCCCGAGCGCCCGGCGGGCACCGCCGCGCGGCCCGCCTGGTCCGCGCCGGCGGTCGAGTGCCACCGCACCGGCGCCGAGGTCACCGCCTACGCCGGACGGGCCGCCCAGTGGCGCAACCGCTGACCCGTGAGCGGTTCGCGGCCAGGCTGTACGACCTGCGGGAACGGTACTGGGACACCCACCCGTTCCATCTGCGCCTGCACTCCGGTGGCTGCACGCCACCGGAGTTGCGGCGCTGGGTCGCCAACCGCTGGTACTACCAGCTCTGCCTGACCCGCAAGAACGCCGCGATCATCGCCAACTGCCCGCTGCCGGAGGTCCGCCGGGCCTGGGTCGAGCGCCTCGGCTACCAGGACGGACCGGTCCCGGGGTCGACGGCCTCCCGGGACCGGGACCGGCACCAGGGCCAGGACCAGGACCGGTCCGGCGCCGCGCCGGACGAGGGCGGGCTGGCCGACTGGCTGGTGCTCGCCGAGGCGGTCGGCCTGGACCGCGCGGAGGTCACCGACGAGCGGCACGTCACCCGCGGCGTCCGCTTCGCCGTCGACGGCTATCTGCACTTCTGCCAGACCAGGCCGTGGACGGAGGGCGTGGCGGCGGCCCTCACCGAGATGTTCTCGCCCGACCACATGGCCCAGCGGGTGACCGCCTGGCGCACCCACTACGACTGGATCGACCCGGCGGGCTACGCGTACTTCGAGCACCGCATCCCCACCGCCCGCAAGGACAGCGCCCGCACCCTGGAGCTCGTGCTGGACCACTGCGTCACCGCCCACCAGCAGCAGGCCGCACTCGACGCCCTGGCCTTCAAGTGCGAGGTGCTGCGCGCCATGCTGGACGCCGTCGACTACGGGGGCGACCGGTGACGACCACGCCCGCCGTCGAGGTGCCCGGGCTGCGGCGCGGGGTGCGGCTGGTGCACGACCCGGTCCGCGACCGGGCGGCCCTGCTGTACCCCGAGGGCGTCCTGCTGCTGAACGACACCGCCGCCGCCGTGCTGCGCCACTGCGACGGCCGGCGCGACACCGGCCTGATCACCGCCGGGCTCGCCGCGGAGTACGACGGGGTGGACGGCGCGCAGGTCCGGGAGCTGCTCGCCGACCTCGCCGAGCGCCGGCTGCTCACCCTGGACGGCTCCGGCTCGCCCGCGCTGCCGTACCCCGCCACCGGGCTGCCGGGCACCGCCGTCCGGGCGCCGGCGCCGTTCGGCCTGATCGCCGAACTCACCTACCGCTGCCCGCTGCAGTGCACCTACTGCGCCAACCCGGTCGAACTCGCCCGATACCGGGACGAGTTGGACACCGACGACTGGCTCCGCCTGCTCGACCAGGCACGCGGGCTCGGCGTCCTGCAGGTCCACCTCACCGGCGGGGAGCCGCTGCTCCGCCGCGACCTGGCCCGGATCGTCGCCCACGCACACGGCCTGGGCCTCTACACCAACCTGGTCACCAGCGGCATCCCGCTGGACGGACCGCGCGCCGCCGCGCTCGCCGAGGCGGGCCTGGACCACGTCCAGCTCTCCGTCCAGGACGCCGACCTGCGCCGCGCGGACGCCGTCGCCGGCCTGGCCGCGCACGAGCGCAAGCTCGCCGCCGCCGCGCTGCTGACCGAAGCGGGGCTGCCGCTGACCGTCAACGCCGTGCTGCACCGGGGCAATCTGGCCCGCCTCGACGCGCTCGCCGATCTGGCGGTGGCGCTCGGCGCCGACCGGGTCGAGCTGGCCCACACCCAGTTCTACGGCTGGGCCTGGCACAACCGGGCGCACCTCGCCCCGAGCGGGGCCCAGGTCCGCCAGGCCGAGCTGGACGTGGCCGCCGCCCGGGAGCGCCACGGCGATCGGATCGAGATCGTGCACGTCGCGGCCGACCACCACGGCGGCACGGCGAAGCCCTGCATGGACGGCTGGGGCCGGCGGCAGCTGGTGGTCGCGCCCACCGGCGACGTGCTGCCCTGCCTGGCCGCCGCGCAGCTGCCCGGTCCGGCGCTGCCGAACGCGGTGACCGACGGCCTCGCGGCGATCTGGCACGACTCGCCCCTGTTCAACCGCTACCGGGGCACCGACTGGATGCCGGAGCCCTGCCGCAGCTGCGCGCTGCGCGAGGTGGACCACGGCGGCTGCCGGTGCCAGGCCTTCCAGTTCACCGGGGATCCGGGCGCCACCGACCCGGCCTGCCGGCTCTCCCCCGACCACCACCTGGTCACCGGGCCGGTCCCGGCGGCCGCCCCGGCCCCCGCACCCCGGAGGATGCGCTGAAGATCCGGATCCTCGGCACGGCCGCCGGCGGCGGACTGCCCCAGTGGAA
The DNA here is from genome assembly GCF_053587085.1 of Kitasatospora sp. NPDC003701. Classification (NCBI taxonomy): domain Bacteria; kingdom Bacillati; phylum Actinomycetota; class Actinomycetes; order Kitasatosporales; family Streptomycetaceae; genus Kitasatospora; species Kitasatospora sp. NPDC003701. Next base: position 22,583 of record NZ_JBSFNM010000028.1, on the reverse strand, counting down.
CTGCGGCTGCGCGGGCTGCGCCACCGCCCGCCGCACCGGCGCCGCCCGCAGCCAGGACTGCCTGGCGGTCAGCGCGGACGGCGCCGCCTGGTACCTGGTCAACGCCTCGCCCGACCTGCGCGGGCAACTGCTGGCCGCGCCCGAACTCGCCCCGGCCGCCGGCACCCGGGACACCCCGCTGCACGGCGTCCTGCTCACCAGCGGCGAACTCGACCACACCCTCGGCCTGCTGACCCTGCGGGAGGCCGCCGGGCTGAGCGTGCACGCCACCGATCCGGTCCGGGCCGCGCTGCACGGCGCCTTCCCGGTCGGCCCGCTGCTCGCGCCCTACACCAAGGCCCGCTGGCACACCGTCGTGCCCGGCACCCCCGTCGAGCTGGCGGGCGGGCTGCGTGCCGAGCCGCTGGCGCTCGGCGGCAAGCGGCCGCGGTACGCCGCCGACCTGCCCGGCGAGGGCTGGGACGGCCGGGCGGACTGGGTGACCGGCTACCGGTTCACCGCGGCCGGCGGTGGCGCGAGCGCGGTGTACGCGCCCGGGCTGGCCGCCTGGACGCCGGAGCTCGACCGGGCGCTGGCCGGCGCGGCCGTGGTGATCCTGGACGGCACCTTCGCCACCGACGACGAACTCGCCGAGCGCACCGGCGGCGCGCGCTCCTCGCGCGGCATGGGCCACCTGGCGATCGAGGACTCGCTGGCCCACCTGACCCGGCACCCCGGCCCGCGCTACCTCTACACCCACCTCAACAACACCAACCCGCTGGCCCACCCCGGCTCGCCCGGCTCCGCCGCCCTCGCCACGGCGGTGGCCGCCGCCGGCGCGGCCGTCGCCGAGGACGGGCAGCTCGTCGAGTTCTGAGGCAGCGCCGCCGGGGCCGCCCCGCGGCCCCGGCGTGACCTGCACGTTCACCGGGCCGTGGGGCCCGGGACAGCCGCTGCTCACCCGGGTCCGGTCAGATCGTCGTGATACTAATCATTCCGGTAACACGCACTGTCATGCACTGACAGGCACGATGGTGACAGCCCGTCCGTTCCCCAGGGGTCCGGACGGTGACGGGGGAGGGCACGGCATGAAGGCACGAGTCGGCAGCGGGCAGCAGGCGGGGCGCCGGATACGACTGGGCAAGCGGGTCACCGGGGCGGCGGCCGCCTTCACCGCGCTGGCGGCCCTGACCGGCTCTCAGGTGACCGGCCTCGGCCTCTCGGCCGTCGCGGCCGCCGGCCCGGTGCCGCCCGGGACCGACCCGACCACGGCCGTCGTCGCCTCGTCCACGGAGCCGGCGGGCACCACGCCGGCCGGGGCCGCCCTGCCGACGCTCCCCGGCGGGTCCGCCGTGCCGGTCGACGGCGGCGGCGCCGTCCCGCTGCCGCAGCCGCCCACGACCCTGCCGGGCGACCCGTCCGCCGGACCGTTCCGGACCGGGCCCGCCCTGCCGGCGACGGTCTCCGCCGCCTACCGCAACGCCGAGGCCGTGCTGGCCCTGCGCTCGCCCGCCTGCCACCTGCCGTGGCAGCTGCTGGCCGCGATCGGCGAGGTCGAGTCCGGCCAGGCCGACCGGGGGGCGGTGGACGCCGCCGGGACGACGTACCGGCCGATCCTCGGCCCGGTGCTCAACGGCGGCGGCTTCGCCGCGATCACCGACACCGACGGCGGCCGCTACGACGGCGACCGGCTCTGGGACCGGGCCGTCGGGCCGATGCAGTTCATCCCCTCCACCTGGGCCTACTGGGGAGTCGACGCCAACGGCGACGGCAAGGCGGACCCCAACAACATCTTCGACGCCGCCGAGTCGGCCGGCCGCTACCTCTGCGCGGGCGGGCGCAACCTCGCCGACCCGGCGCAGCTGGACCGGGCGATCCTCGGCTACAACAACTCGGGCGAGTACCTGCGGACCGTCAAGAACTGGATGGCCCACTTCGGCAGCGGGACGGCGGCCACCACCCCGGACCGGCCGGCCCCCGCCGCGAGCACGCCGTCCACGACCGGGGCGTCCCCGTTCGCGACCGTTCCGGCGACCGGCCCCGCGGCGCCCACGCCCTCGGGGACGCCGACCGCGACCCCGACCGGCACGCCCACCGGGACACCCACCGGCACGCCGACCGACGCCCCGACGCAGACGCCGACGGGTGCCCCGAGCCCGACTCCGACGGTGGCGCCCACGCCCACCTCCTCGCCCTCGGCCGGCACGAGCCCGAGCGCCACGCCGACCGCCACACCCACCGGCACGCCCAGCACCACACCCACCGCGACCCCGACCGGCACGCCGACGGGGACCCCGACCGGCACGCCCACCGCCTGCGCCACGCCCACCGCGACGGCGACGCCCACGGACGGGGCGAGCCCGACGGCCTCGCCCTCTCCCTCGGCCACCGCCACCGCCGCGCCCACCGCGCCCGGCTGCCCGACCCCGACCGGCACCCCGAGCAGCACCCCGACGGGCGCCGCCACCGCGAGCGCCTCGCCCTCTCCCTCGGCCACCCTCTCCCCGTCGGCCTCGCCCTCGGCACGCTGACCGCGCGCCGGGCGCCGGCCCGACGCCCGATCAGTCCCGGTCGTCCGCGAAGTCGTCCCCGAAGTCGTCCTCGAAGCCGTCCCCGAAGCCGCCGACACGCCCGGCCGCCCGGTCCTGCTGCTCCTGCAGCTTGACCGGGAGGTCCGGATCCCAGTCGGAGGTCCGGGGCAGTTCGGGGCCGTCGGGGCCGAGGCGGACCACCGGTTCGACCCGGACCAGCCGGAACCGCCGGTCGCCGGCCCGCAGTTCGTGGCCGCGCTCGGCGTCCAGCCGGTCGGCGGCGGCGGCGTACCGGGCGCGCTCGTCCTCGGTGAGGTCCGGCATCAGGCGCGGGGCGAAGTCGCGCAGGTAGGCGGCGAGGCTGTCGCGGGCGGCCTGCGGGGTCTCGCAGGCCCCGGTCATCGGGCCCCAGCGGCCGCCCTCGTACTCGGCGACGGCGCAGTGCACCGGGAGCACGAACACCTGGGGGTACCGGCGCGAGGCCTGCCGGGCCTCGGCGCGGACGTCCTCGGGGATGCCGCGGCCGGCCGGCACCAGCGTCATCATGTCCAGCCGGAGGATCCCGTCGACCAGGGTGACGCCGGCGGACGGGTCGATGACGAACCCGTCCACCCGGGAGGGCACCTGGTGGGCCTTGCCGACGGCGGCCGGATCCGGGTCGGTCGGGCGCGGCGGCTCGATGCCCTCGGGGCCCGAGCGCAGCACCTGTTCGGCCCGGAAGACGCGGTACTCCCGCCCGGCGACGGTGATCTCGTCGAGGGCCTCCCACTCCATCCGCCGGTACGCCTCGGCGTAGGCGGCCCGCTCCTCCTCGGTGATGTCCCAGGTGGCGGCGAAGCGGGTGCCGGGGCCGGCCTGCGCCCAGCAGCGGAACCGGTGGCCGAGGTCGTCGCGGGCCATCTGCGGGGTGGTCGCGTGATAGCCGAGGACGCGCCAGGCCCCCTCGTCGGTGCGCTCCAGGCTGCCGAAGGCGGGTGGCATCGTCATCAGGCTCGGATACCGCTCGCGGGACGCCCAGGCGTCCAGACCGGAGACGGCCGCGACCGGGTCGTCGGTGTGGGCGACCCGGATGGTGAGGTGCTCCGGCAGCTGCACAGCGTCATCGTCCATGCGGCCAGTGTTAGCGGACGCGGTGAGCGTGCCGCAGGCTTATCGGGGAAGTGCACCCGACCGGGCAACGCGGCGCGGTCGCGCCGTCCGCCCACCGCGGTTCGCACCCGCAGCGGTCCGGCGCGGGCACGCCCGGGCCGGGTGCGCGCGACCGCGACGGCGGGCGCGGGGCCCGTCCGGGGGGAGATCGGACGGGGCCCGCGCCGCCGGTCGGCGAACCGGCCGGGGCCGGTCGCGGGTGATGCGCGGGCCGGTCAGAGGTGCTTGGCCAGCTCCGGCATCAGGTCCTGGAAGGTGCGCCCGCTCGCGGGCTGGCCGATCGCGGCCATCTGCCAGCCACCGCCCGTGCGCTGCACCTTGGCCATGATCTGGGCGGTGTACGGACCGCCGCCGGTGAGGGTGTAGCGGGCCAGCTCGGCGCCGGTCTGCTCGTCGACCAGCCGGCAGAAGGCGTTCTCGACCTCCTGGAAGGTCTGCCCGGTGAAGGAGTTGACGGTGAAGAGGATCTGGTCGACCTCGGCCGGCACCCGGGTGAGGTCCACCGTGATCGACTCGTCGTCGGTGGCGTCCCCGGCGCCGCCGGTCAGGTTGTCCCCGCTGTGCCGCACCGAACCGTCGTTGCTGGTGAGGTGTTGGAAGAAGACCACGTCCACCGGCTTGCCGGCGGCGAACAGCACCGCCGAGGCGTCCAGGTCGATCTCCTGCGAGGCCAGCAGCTTGGCGAAGAACCCCTTCCGCTGGGCGGCCCGCCAGCCGAGGCCCATCCGCACCACGCCCAGCTGTCCCCCGCCCGGCTTCTCCAGGCTCAGCTTCTGCCCCTTGGCCAGCGAAACGCTCATCGCGTCCTCCTCGTTGCTCCGCCCTGCGCCCTTGAATCTACAGCACTGTAGAGATTCCGGTGCACAAGGTCGTCCGTGGGGATCCCCGTACCCCGCTCCTACGATCAACACCACATAATCCGGGCACGGAGGGGTGCGCGACTCGACGGACCGCTCCCGGTACCCCGTGGCGCGACCGGAGGCCCGGCGCCGCGCCTCGGCGGCCGCCGGACGCCCGGACCGTCGGTTACCGGCCCGTCAGGTCCAGGCCGTCCGATCCCCGGCCCGTCAGCTCCCGGCCCGCTGCCAGGCGCCGAAGGGGCTGTCCGCCCCCGCCGCGGTCCGCCGGACGGCGTGGAGGCGGGCGTCCCGGCCGAGCGCGAGGACGACCTCCCGGCCGGCGGCGTCCAGCACCACGGTCGGCGCGCCGATGATCACACTGCCGAGGTCGGGCCAGGTGGTGGCGAACCCCCGGTCGGGCGCGGTCTGGGAGACCAGGCTGACCCCGGCGCCGCCGTTGCGGGCCGCCACCGTCATCCGGCCGTCGCCGCCGGTCACCACCGAGACGCCCTCCAGGGTGGCCGGCCCGCCCAGCGAGTCCGGCGAGGTGGTCCAGGAGCCGTCCGTCCGCACGTACTGGGTGCCGACCTGGCCGCTGCCGGCCTGCTGGTAGAAGATCTCCAGCCGGCCGTCGGCGTTGCGGCCCACCGTGACCGGGCCGGCCGGGGCGGGGCCGAGCAGACCGGCGTCCTGCACGAACGGACCGTCGGGCGCGGACTGCCGCCAGTGCACGATGCCGTCCTTCGAGGGCGCGAACAGCTCGATCCGGCCGTCGGGGGCGAGCGCCGCCGCGAGGCCGTCCCGGACCCAGCTGCCGCGCAGGTCGGCCCAGTCCGCGGTCCAACCACCCTGCGGCAGCTGGGAGACCGCGCTCACCCCACCGCCGCCGTTGCGGACGAAGACGGTCAGCAGGCCGTTGCGGCCGAGGACGGGCACGGGGCTGCCGACGTACTGCGGCTCGTCCGGGTTCGGGTTGCCGAGCGCCGTCCAGTCGGACCACGCGCCGGTGGCGGTCCGCGTGGTCGTGACGATCCGGTTGTCGCCCAGCCGGATGCCGAACAGGTGGATCAGCCCGCTGCCGTCCTTCACCACCCCGAGGGCGGGGGCGAGGTCCTCGCCGCCCGGGACGGCGGCCGGCCCGGACCAGTCGCCGCCCGGCACCGTCTCGCGCCAGACCTGGACGCGGCCGTCGAGCACCGCGAAGGCGTTCAGCGAACCGCCGCCGTCCAGGGCCGACCAGGCGGTGCCGTTGGACCAGCGCACGTACTGGCGGCCCGGGAACATCGCGTAGAACTGCGCCTCGTCCGGGTCCGGCTGGGGGTCGTACCGGCCGGAGTAGGGCCGGCCGGCGCCGTTGCGGTTCGGGCCGAGGTACGCCAGGAAGGTCTTCCGCTTCTCGTCCGCCGCACCCGGCGAGACGTTCGGCGGATCGATCCGCACGTTGTAGTCCCGGTAGTTGCGCAGCAGCACCCGTCCGTTCCCGTCGGGCCCGTGGTACCCGGCCACGGCCTCGCCGGCGAACCGTGCGCCGCCGATGTGGTCCGAGTTGTCGGCGAGGTTCGTCGTCTCCCGCGTGTAGCCGTACCCGACCCGCGGGTCCTGGGCCAGCACCACGGTCGGGCGGAAGCGGTGCATCACATCGGTGAGCGAGGCGACCAGTTCGTCGTGGCGGTACCGCTGGTCGGCGTAGGTGGCGTCGCAGCGGCCGTCCACCGCGCCGCTGCCGAGGGTGGACGCGTACGTCGGCCCGGCGGGGCCCTCACTGAAGAGGGTGTCGAGCGTCGCCTGCCCGGCGTCGGGGGTACGACCGCTGGAGTGCAGCTTGAAGAAGACCAGTTTCACCTGGGGCGCCTGGTCCAGGGTGTCCAGCTCGACCGTCCTGCCGGTGCTCAGCCGGAGCGGGGTGACGGTCCAGGTCGGGTCGGCCACCCCGGCGATCCGCGCGCGGGCGGCCCGGGCGCCCGTGTCCCGGCTCGCCGCGTAGGCGCAGGGGTCGGCGAACCGCGCGTCCGCCGTCTCACCGGCCGTCAGGTAGACCGTGACCGAGGGGGCGGTGTACTCCCGGCTCAGGTCCGGGTTCATGAACAGGATGTCGTCGTCCTGGTGGGCGACGATCTGCAGGAACGATTCCTCCACCACCAGTGCCGGGTCGGCCGCCGCACCGGGAGCGTTCGGCCCGGCCACCGCCAACCCCGCCGTCAGGGCGGCCGTCAGCGTCGTTCCGACGGCGATCCGAAAGCGTGTCATACCCGTGGCTCCTCCCGTTTCCGGGCAGGGGTCGGCAACGCGCCCCCCGGCCGGATCGACTCCTGGTCGAACTGATCGCCCACCATCGAACCAGGCCCGCGAGCCGACCCCGCCCCCGGGGCGCACCGGTCGGCCCTAGGGCCTCTCCAGCCGCACCAGGGCGTCGATCGCCGTGCGCCCGCTCCCGCCGGCGGAGTCGCGGTGCCCGGCCTCCGCGGCCACCGGGCGGTGCACGCGCTCGGCGCGGACGGTCCGCAGCCCGGCGTCGGCGAGATCGGCCAGCACGTCGTCCGGGGTGAAGAGGACGCGCGGGTCCTGCGGACCGCCCACGCCCTCGGTCAGGTTGCCGGTGTCGTGGCCGACCACCAGCAGGGTGGCGCCGGGGGCGAGGGCGGCGGCGGCCCGGCGCAGCGCCGTCCGGCGGTCCTCGGCGGGGAGCTGGAGGTAGGCGACCAGCACCAGGTCGTAGCCCTCGGGCGGGAACGGGAAGCTCCGGGCGTCGTCGTGACGCCAGGTGAGCCGGTCGGCGACCTCGTCGGGCAGGTCCGCGGTGAGTCGCTCGGCGCGTTCGAGGGCGACGGCGGAGAAGTCGAGGCCGGTGACCCGCCAGCCCTGGCGGGCGAGCCAGATGCTGTTGCGGCCCTCTCCCGCGGCGAGGTCCAGGGCGCGGCCGGGGGTGCGGCCGGTCAGCTCGCCGACCACCCAGCGATTGGGCTCGGCACCCCAGACCAGCTCGCTCGCGGCGTAGCGGTCGTTCCAGTCCTGGCTGTCCATGGCTCGTCCTCCGTTCGGCGGGGCTGCTCCGAACGCCACCGTACCCGCGCGCCGACTCCCGGCCGTCCAGCGGGCGGACACCCTTGACGGCGAATATTGGTCCAGTCCAATCTGTGGTGTCGTTGATGCGTACGGGCCAGCGGCCCGACCGCGCCGACGCACCGCAGCGAAGCATGTGTCACCCGCCCGGGCGCCCCCACAGCGCTCGGGTCGGCTCCCTTCGGCCCGCCCGGGCCATCGCACCGCCGGAACCCCCACTCATCCGGAGGACACCGCATGCACGACCGAGTCACGCCCGCGCGCCCTGCCGAGCGCCGGGCCGCCGCACCACGCCGGCGGGCCACCGCGCTGGCCCTGGCGGCCACGCTCACCACCGGCACCGCCGCGCTCGCGCTCTCCCTGAACACGGCCTCGGCCGCGCCCGTCAACCTGCTGACCAACGCCGGTCTGGAGACCGGCTCGCTGGCCGGCTGGACCTGTGTCAACGGATCCGTCGTCACCACACCGGTGCACAGTGGGAGTTACGCGCTCAGCGGGGCCGCCTCGGCCTCCGACACCGCGCAGTGCCAGCAGACCGTCACCGTCCAGCCCAACACCCAGTACACCCTGTCGGGCTGGGTCCAGGGCAGCTACGTCTACCTCGGCGCGACCGGGACGGGCGTCAACTCCTCGGCCTGGACGCCCAACGCGACCGGCTGGACGCAACTCAGCAGCACCTTCACCACCGGCGCCACCACCACCTCGGTGACGGTGTTCACGCACGGCTGGTACGGCACCGGCACCTACCGCGCGGACGACCTCAGCCTGACCGGCCCGGCCGGGCCGACCAGCAGCACCAGCCCGACGGCGTCCACCAGTCCGACCGCGACCGGCAGCCCGACCGCGACCAGCAGCCCCACCGCGACGAACAGCCCGACCGCGACCAGCAGCCCGACGGCGTCGAACAGCCCCACCGCGACCACCAGCCCCACCGCGACGGCCACCGCCACCGCGACGGGCACCGGCCCGGCCGGGGACGGCAAGGTCACCACGCCCGGCGGGCTCACCGTCGGCAAGGTCACCCACAACGCCGTGGTGCTCAGCTGGCAGCCGTCCACCCTGACCAGCGGTGACGGCCCGGTCTCCTACAAGGTCTACGCGGGCAACCAGTTGGTGGCGACCTCGATGGGCACCTCCGTGGCCGTCAGCTCGCTGCTGCCGAGCACCGGCTACACCTTCACCGTGCAGGGCTACTCGGGCAGCCACGGCTCCGCGCAGTCCGCACCGGTCGCCACCACCACCGCGGCCGCCCCGGCCGCGAGCCCGTTCCGCTCGGCCTACTTCGACCAGTGGGGCGTCTACGAGAACGCGTACCACGCCAAGAACGTGGACACCAGCGGCGCGGCGGGCAAGCTGGACGTGATCACCTACGCCTTCGCCAACATCCACCCGACCTCGCACACCTGCTTCCAGGCGGTGAAGGCCTCCGACTCGGCCAACGAGTCCAACCCCAACGCCGGGGACGGCGCCGGCGACGCCTACGCCGACTACCAGGCCGACTACAACGGCGCGGCCAGCGTGGACGGCAGCAGCGACACCTGGGAGCAGCCGCTCAAGGGCAACTTCAACCAGCTGCGCCAGCTGAAGGCCAAGTACCCGAACCTGCGGTTCACCATCTCGATCGGCGGCTGGACGTACTCCAAGTACTTCTCGGACGCGGCCGCCACCGACGCCTCCCGCAAGGCCTTCGTCTCCTCCTGCGTCGACATGTTCCTCAAGGGGAACCTGCCGACCGGCGTCGCCGGTGACGCCTCGGGCGGCCAGGCCTCCGCGGCCGGCCTCTTCGACGGCGTCGACCTCGACTGGGAGTACCCGGGCTCGGCCGGCGGCCACACCGGCAACCACTACTCCCCCGCCGACAAGCAGAACTTCACGCTGCTGCTGAAGGAGTTCCGCACCCAGCTGGACGCCCTCGGCAACGCCCAGGGCAAGCGGTTCCTGCTGACCGCGGCGCTGCCGAGCGGCCAGGACAAGATCGCGCTGCTGGAGACCGACAAGATCGGCGCCTACCTGGACTACGCCGACATCATGACCTACGACATGCACGGCGCCTGGGACGCCAAGGGCCCGACCAACCACCAGGACCCGCTGCACGACAGCCCGGCCGACCCGACCACGCCGATCACCCCGGGCACCCGCAAGTACAACGTGGACACCACCCTCGCCGCGTACACCACCGGCCTGCCGGAGTACGGCATCGTGGGCGGCTTCCCGACCAACAAGCTGGTGCTGGGCATTCCGTTCTACTGGCGCGGGTGGACGGGCGTCCCGGCCGGCTCCACCTACGGCCTGTACCAGAGCGCGACCGGCCCGACCCCGGCCAAGCCGCTGAGCGCGGAGGCCGGCCTGGCCGCCTGGAAGGAGCTCAACGCCACCGCGGCGACCACCCACTGGGACCCGGTGACCGAGACCTCCTGGGTCTACGACGGCACCAACTTCTGGACGGGTGACACCCCGCAGGCCATCCAGGCGCGCGGGGCCTACGCCAAGAGCAAGGGCCTGGCCGGGATGTTCGCCTTCTCGCTGGAGAACGACGACGCCTCCGGCACCCTGCTGAACGCGATCAACAGCAGCCTGCACTGACGCACCGTCATGGACGGGGCCGCGCGGATCACTTCGATCCGCGCGGCCCCCGCGCCGTGCTCCGTTCGTCGCCGCTTCCCGTGGCGCGTACCTAGCGGCCCGGCACCGGGTCGGCCCCGCCGCGGCGCACCGCACCCGGCCGGCAGCGGAGCAGCCGGCCGACCGTCAGCCGTGCGCCGCGCACCGCGCCGTGCCGGTGCAGCGCCTGGACGGCATAGGTCGAACAGGTCGGCGTGTACGGGCAGCAGGCCGGTCGCCCGGGGCTGACCTCGCTCCGGTAGTACCGCACCGCCCCGTACAGCACACCCGCCGCGAAGCCCTTCGGGGCGGGCGCCGCCGGATCGGCGGCGCCGCCACGGGGCCCGCGGCCCCCGGTCAGGGCGAACCGCAGACCCGCGGCCGTCATCACCGGGACGAGCGCGATCAGGCAGGGGTCCGCGAGGTCGCAGCAGTCGCAGGCGTCCGAGCAGTCGTTGTCGCTCTTCCTGCCCTTCTGCCGCCGGTACGCCTTCCACTCCTCCCGCTGCTGCCTGCGCCGGCGGCGCTCCTTCTCGGGGAGCCACCACCAGGCCACCTGGGGGCGGCGGGGCGGGTACGGCGCGCCTTGCTGGGGCGGCGGGTAGGTCACGACTGACGATCCTCTCGATGCGCCCGACGGGACCGGCCCCCGACGGCTCGATCAGATTATCGAAGGAAGCCGCCTCGGACGGACGGTCAGTCCTGACCGCCACCCAGGGTGGGGAACAGGTCGGTGAACGTCTGTGTGGTCACCGAGACGCTCCGGCCGAACGGGTCGTCGAAGTCCCAGATCAGGAAGAGCAGGAAGGCGATCAGCGCGCTGAACGCCCCGGCCAGCAGCAACTCCCGGGGCGAGCGCCGGATCTGCAGCGCGAACACCATGCCGACGGTCACCACGGCCCCGACGATCAGGCCGAACCAGACCACCCCCGGCATGGTCGGCCCGGCGTTCTGGCCGCGTGCGTTGCGGGCGTCGTCGACGACGCTGATCCGGTCCATGATCGGCTGGTAGGCCTGGGCCTCCAGATCGCTGGCCGGCGTCCGGGTGGCGACGTCCGTGCGCAGCTTGTCCAGCAGCTCGGTGCCCCGCTCGGAGATCTCGCCGTGCTCGCGCATGTACGTCCACTCGACGTCGACGACGTAGGAGACGTAGGCGTCCACATCGGCCCGGACCTTGTCGCGGAACTCGACCGGGTAGATCTGGGCGCGCTCGCTGATCTCGTGCAGCGACTGCGCCTCGCGCGACACGTCGTCCTGGGCGGCGCCGCGCGCCTCCCAGACACCGGCGATGGCGAGGCCGAGCACGATCGCGTAGACCACGCCGATCATCATCGTCATGTACTCGATGACGTCGGGTGTCTCGTCGGTGTCCTCCTCCTCACTGACCCGGCGGTGCCTCAGTAACACCACCGCCACCACGACGGCGCAGGCCGCCGACATGGCGATGGCCAGCGCCAACCACTCGGACATGGGAACTCCCTTCTTCAGCTTGGACTTCTGATCGGGGCCCGGCCGCCGTCGGGCCGCGGCCGGGCCGGGTGGAACGATCCTGCGCCGTCCCGGCGAGGTGCGGGCCGGGCCGGGACGGACCGGGCTCGGGGCGGGCCGGGACGGACCGGGCTCGGGGCGGGCCGCCTCAGGAGCGGCCGGAGCCGCCTCGGCCCGCGCGGCCCGCCCGCCCGCGCGGGCGCAGGGCCGCCGCCGCGAGCACGGCGGGCACGGTGACCAGCAGCATCGTCCGGGTCGGCGGGCTGCCGTGGTGGCGCTCCGGGGCGGGCACCGGTGGCGCCAGCGGCGCCCGGACGGGCTTGACCACCGGCCGCGGCTGCACCGGGACGACCGGCGCCGGAGTCGGCGTGGCGGTCGGCGAGGGCGGCTCGGGGGTCGGCGCGGGAGCCGGCGGCGGCACGACCGGTGCCACGGTCGGCTTCGGCGTGGGCTTCGGCGTGGGCCTGGTCGACGCGGGCGGCGGGGTGGGCCTCGGCGGCGGGGCGGGCGCGGGCGGCGGCACCGGCGCGGGGGTCGGCGTCGGGGTCGGCGTGGGCTTGGGTTCCGGCGTCGGGGTCGGCGTCGGCGTCGGGCTCGGCGTGAAGGTCGGGCTGGGGGCCGGCGTCCGCGTGGGCGTCGGCGTCGGGGACGGCTTGGGCGTCGGGGTGGGGCTCGGGCACGGGTGGTGGTGGTGGTGCCAGGGCGGGTGGCCGGGCTTCGGGTGCGGCTCGGGGTGGTGCAGCACTCCGGAGAGGTCCACCGTGACCCCCACCGCCACATCGACGTCGACGTCGACGTCCACACCTCCGTGGCCGACCGACACCGCGACGTCCGTCCCGGTGGAGACGCAGGTCTCGACGACCGGCCCGTGCGACCCGCCGCCACCGTGGTGTTCGGGGGACCGGGCGGCGCCGGCCGCGCCGCTCAGCAGTGCGCAGAGTGCGGCCACTCCGGCCGCCGCACCGGCCAGCCGGGCCCGGCGCCCGGGGGCACCGCTGCTCACGACGATCAGGTCTGCGGTCACGACTGCCCGTCCGCCGGTATCCGTCGGGGCTGCTGGGGCTGCGGCATGGACTCCATGCACCTCTCGCATCATCAGGAGGCCCGCCCCTGCGGGGAACTGGCCTCATCGGGAGGGTCGGCCCCCGTCCGGGGCTCGGTCGGCACCGGGAGGGGCGACGTCGGACGGCCCGCCGTGGGCCCGGTCCCGCCGCTCTTGCGCGCTGATCCGCCAAGACCGGCCGGACCGGGCCCAGGGGGCGGGCCGTCCGACGTCAGGTGAAACGATCTTTCGGTGGGCCGGTTACGGTCCCGCCCCGCCCGATCGGGCCGCTGTCAGTGGCGGCCGTGCGCGATCTCGACGTTCTCCAGGACGCCGACCGCGTCCGGCACCAGGATCGCGGCCGAGTAGTAGGCGCTGACCAGGTACGAGATGATCGCCTTCTCGCTGATGCCCATGAACCGCACCGAGAGGCTCGGCTGGTACTCGTCCGGGATGCCGGTCTGGTGCAGGCCGATGACGCCCTGGTTGTCCTCGCCCGTCCGGATCACCAGGATCGAGCTGGTGTTCTCCTTGGTGATCGGGATCTTGCTGCACGGCAGGATCGGCACCCCGCGCCACGCCGGCACCTGCTGCCCGCCGAGGTCGACATGGTGGGGGTAGAGCCCGCGGGCGTTCAGCTCGCGGCCGATGGCGGCGATGGCGCGCGGGTGGGCGAGCAGGTAGTCCGGGTCACGGCGGCGGCTCAGCAGCTCGTCGAGGTCGTCCGGGGTGGGCGGGCCGGAGTGGGTCTGGATCCGCTGGGAGAAGTCGGCGTTGTTGAGCAGGCCGAACTCCGGGTTGTTGACCAGCTCGTACTCCTGGCGCTCGCGCAGCGCCTCGATGGTCAGCCGGAGCTGGTGCTCGGTCTGGTTCATCGGCTGGTTGTAGAGGTCGGCGACCCGGCTGTGCACCTTGAGCACCGTCTGGGCGACGCTCAGCTCGTACTCGCGCGGCTTCAGCTCGTAGTCCACGAACGCGCCGGGCAGCTCGAACTCGCCCCGGTGGCCCGCCGACATGGCGATCTCGGCCTCGCCGCGCTCGTTCTGGCGCTGGAGCGGCAGCGCGAGGAACTCGTTCAGGTGCTGCTGGAGCGCGGGCGAGCCGTCCCGGACGGCCTGGAACTCGCGCCTCGGCAGGGACAGCACGGTGCCGCCGGTGACCGTCTTGGCGGTGAACTCCCAGACGGCGTCCGGGTCGAGGACGGCGTGCTCACCGAAGCGGTCGCCGTCGCCGAGCACGCCGACCACCGTCTCGTCACCGTACTTGCCGGTGCCGATCTGGTTGATCTTGCCGTGGGCGATCAGGAAGATGCGGTCCGCCTCGGTGCCCCGCTCGGCCAGCACCTCCCCGGGGCCGAAGTCGCGCTGCTCGCAGCGGTCGGCGAGGGTCGTCAGCACGTCGTCGTCGTCGAAGCCGCGCAGCAGGGCGAGTTCACCGAGCTCCCGGGGGATGACCCGGACCTGCGAGCCGGTCTTGACGAACTCCACCCGGCCGTCGCCGACGGTGTAGGTGAGTCGGCGGTTCACCCGGTAGGCGCCACCGGCGGCCTGGACCCAGGGGAGCACCTTGAGCAGCCAGCGGGAGGTGATCTCCTGCATCTGCGGTGCGGACTTGGTGGTGGTGGCGAGGTTGCGGGCAGCGGCCGTCGTCAGGCTCGACTGCTGCGGTACCTGCTGCGTCTCCGGGCTGGTCTCCACCGGCATCGGCAGGGTTCTCCTTCATCTGGTCAAGGTCACACCGACCCACCCCGGGGCGCCGGGGACGGATCATCAGATACGTGTATGGGAAGGGGTGTTGGCGAATTCTCGCGCTGGTGTCCGCCCACTCGGGGCGACCCACCGGGAACCCTAGATCACCCGCGCCCGACCGGAGCCGCACGGCCCCACAGCACCCCCCGATAGGGTGAATCTGGAGCCCCTTGCGGTTGGAATCCCGCGATCTTCCCCCCGCGGATCCCGGACGTGCTGTGCATGCGAATCGTCCGCGCCCCGGAACGATCCCCTCCACCCGAACGGAGCAACGCGAAAGCCCGCGGGCCGACCGGCGGCCCACGGGCTCGTGGAACAGGTGTTCGCCTCTCGAACAGATGGCTCCGGGCGATGGACGCGGCGGGCGGCGCCCTCCTCAGACCAGGGCCGGCTCCCCCTCGAACCACGGCCGGCGTTCGAACGAGGCGGGCCGCAACTGGTCGTACCAGGTGGCCCGTTCGTCGTACCGGGCGAAGAACGGCACGCCCACCCGCCCGGGCTCGCGGGCCTGCAGGAACCGGCAGACGAAGACCCGCTCCCCCGCGATCTCGGCCACACCGTCCAGGCACACCTTCCCGGGCCCGGCGGACATCACCGGCCCGCGCGCCGTCCGTTCCAGGCCGGAGACCTGGCGGACCGCGCCCTGGTAGATCTCCAGCGCACGGGCCAGCGGCACCTCGAAGTAGGCGCTGGCGCCGGTGTCCCGCTCGACGAACAGGTAGTACGGCGCGATGCCCAGGCGGACGAGGTCGCGCCACATCCGGGCCCAGACGTCGGGGTCGTCGTTGACGTGCCGGATCAGCGGTGCCTGCGCACGGATCACCGCCCCGGTGGACCGGATCCGCTCCACCGCGGCGCGGACCGCCGCGCCGGCCAGCTCGCGCGGGTGGCTGACATGGGCCATCACCGCCACCTGCCGGCCGGCCGCCACGGCCCGCTCGAACAGGCCGAGCAGCGCGTCGGCGTCGGGGTCGGTGGTGAACCGGTGCGGCCACCAGGCGAGCGCCTTGGTCCCCAGGCGGATGGTGCGCAGGTGCTCGGTGCCGGGCCCGAGCAGCGGTTCGACGTACCCGGCCAGCCGGTCGGTGGACATGATCAGCGGATCGCCGCCGGTGATCAGCACGTCGGAGACCTCCGGGTGGGCCCGCAGGTACTCCAGCGCGGTGGCCGGGCCGGGCAGGCTCTGCCGCAGGTCGGGCTCGCCGACGAACTGCGCCCAGCGGAAGCAGTAGCCGCAGTAGGCGTGGCAGCTCTGGCCCTGCGCGGGGAACAGCAGCACCGTCTCCCGGTACTTGTGCTGGAGCCCGGGGACCGGCCGGCCCCCGAGCTCCGGGATGTTCTCCTCCAACTGCCCGCCCGGGTGCGGGTTGAGGGTGCGCCGGGCGGCCGTGACCGCCTCGGCGAGGACCTCGCGCGGGGCCCCGCCGGCGATCAGCCCGGAGATCCGGTCGAAGATCCCGGGCGGCAGCATGTCCCGGTGCGGAAAGGTCAGCCGGTACATCGGATCGTCCGGGACGCGGCTCCAGTCGATCAGCTCCGCCAGGACGTGGTTGTTCACCTTGAACGGCAGCACGGCGGCGACCACCGCGATCTCGTGCCGCAACCGCTCGGGCGCACCGGCGAGCTGCGGCAGCCCGGCCAGCCGGTGGCCGGGTACCGCCCTCAGCTTCGGACGCCGTTCAACTCCCGTTTCCCCATGGCCGTCGCGCATCGTTCGCATCCTTGCCACCCCTCACCCCGGCCGCACCCCACGGCCCTCGGGGCAGCCTAACCGCGCCGGGTGACGGGCCGTCGGGCGCCCGATCGCACCCGCTACCGCTGCGGGCGGCGGCGGTGACGGCGGTGCCAGAGCTCGCCGACCAGACCGGAGAGGAGGATGAGGGTGATCGAGAGCAGCGGCCACCGGCTGCCCGCCAGCCGGATGTCGGCGAGCAGCAGCACGATCAGCGCCGACAACGGCAGCACCAGCGAGATCCCCGCCCTGACCGCGGCGGCGATGGTCGCCGGGTCGGCGCGGCGACGGCGCCGCAGCGCCGCCCCCACGACATCGCCGCCGAAGTAGTAGTCGACGGCCCGGGCGCCGACCCGATCCGTCGCCCGGGCGTAGGAGAACGCCATGTAGGGGAGCCAGACCAGCGGGGCGACCAGCCCGACCAGGAAGGTCAGCAGCACCAGCAACCACCCGCCGGCCGTCCGCCAGCGGGAGGGCGGCGGGTCCACCCCCTCGCTGGTCAGCCCGAGCAGCCGGGCCATCCGCCGGAGCAGTGACAGGAGCCCGCGCCGACGGCCGCCGGAGGGCCGGGGGCCGGTCGCGAGGGCGTGCTCGGCGGAGGCGGTGTCGGGGTACGCGCCCTGGAGCACCAGGACCTCGGCGGCCCGGGCCCGCGCGGCCGGGTCCTTTCCGGCCAGGGCGGCGAGTTCGAGGAAGAGCTGGGCCTGGGCCAGCAGCGCCGTGCAGAAGGCGAACGGGACGAGCACCATGAACGGCCCGCCGACGAAGGCGCCCTCGCTCTGGCTCACCCGCCGGGCGTGTGTCACGGCCAGCCCCGTGAGCTCCTCCGGCGCCGCCTCCGGATGGGCCGCCCGCAGTGCGGCGATCCGGCGGGCGGCCCGGGGGCCGCGGTGGCGGACGGCGAAGACGGCGAGGATCTCGGGCAGCCGGGAGGGGTGGGCCCGCACCGAGCGCAGCAGCTCGCCGACCGGGGGCTCCGGCCCGTCGGGCGCCTCCGCGTCGGGTGCCGCCGATCCCTCTGCTGCCACGTCCGTCCCAGTGCGTCGGCGCTCGGGGACCGACCGCCCGGCCGGGGGACCGGCAGCCGCGGGCGGGTGCCCCCACCTCTTCCAGCAGCCTAACGGCGGCGGGGCGGGGCCGCCCGGGCAGCGCGGGCCGCCGGTCAGGCGACCTCGAAGCCCTGCCGGACGCGGTCGAAGCGGCCGGCCGCCAAGTCCTCGTCGGTGATCCAGAACGAGACGTTGACGCACTCGCCCCAGTCCACGTCCAGGGCTCGGCTCCCGATCTGCAGCAGCGGGCGGTGGCCGGCGAGGCGGCCGGTGTCGGTGTCGCACCAGCCGAGCACGCGCACGTCGGGGGCCGACAGGTGGTCGCGGAAGTCGGCGGCGAGGTCGAGGGCGATCATGAAGTCGTCGGGGAAGAGGTTCTCCAGCTCGCCGTCCTGGTAGGAGGGCGCGGAGAGCCGCCAGTGCGCCCGGACCTCGGTGGCGGGGACGGCGGGCGTGCCCGGCCCGCCCACCGGGGCGGGTCTGGGCGGGGCGCCGGCGGGCACGTGCAGGACCCGGCAGCCGCGGCCGCTGAAGTCGCTGACCCACTCGTCGTGGAAGAAGAGCAGCAGCCCGGCGGCCGGGAGCGGCCGGGCGCCGCCGTGGCCGCTGGTGCGGAAGGCCTCCGCCAGGCCGGCGCAGTCGAGCTGGGCGAGCAGCTGCATCGGCCGGCCGGCGAACTCCGGCCAGTCGGTGCCGGCCGGCAGGTCGGGCAGCCCGCCGAGCCGCCCGGCCGGCGGGCCCCCGCCCTCGGCGGTGAGCGCCAGCGAGGACCGCATCAGCCGGTGGACCAGCGGCGCCGTCCGCTCGTCGGCCCGCGCCCGGATCGCCTCGGACACGCCGGGCGGGACGGGCAGCGGGTGCCCGGCGGGCCCGGCCGGGCGGGGGCCCTGGAGGCCGGTCGCACCCGAGGGCACGGGCGCGGGTACGGGCCCGTGCGCAGCTGCGGTCGTGTGCAGGAGGGCGGTGCCCGCGGGCGCGCCCACGGTGGCGCGGTCGGTCGCGTCGGTCAGCGGTTCGGCCATGGGCGACAGCCTGCCACGAGAGTCCGACAGTCCGTGCGAAAGGCCCGTCAGGTGCCGGTACGGGGGCGGCCGGCACCTGACGGGGGCTCGGGTGGGTGCCCGCGCGAGCGGGCCGGACGGTCAGGCGCAGACGACCTCGTTGCCGGGGACGCCGAGGATGCCGGAGTCGGACGCGGCACCGGACTGGTACTCGTAGTAGAGGTAGGTGTAGAAGTCGATCCGCGTACCGGCGCCGCAGGCCGAGCCGGCACCGATGTCGTAGGTCAGCGTCACCGTGGTGGAGGCGCCGGCGGCGACGGGCACGGTGTGGTGGACCAGGCCGCCGTTGCCCCCGGTGTCGCACGCGCTGACGGCGCCGCCGCAGGCGGAGAACGCGTACACCAGACCGGTCACCTGGCTGGTGGAGTAGGTCGGCTGGAGGGACTGGTAGACGAACTGCACGGGCGTGTCGTGCGGGTTGGTCAGGGTCAGGGTCAGCGTGACCGAGGAGCCCGGGGTCGCCGTCGCCCGGTCGGAGCTGACCGTGAGCAACGGGGTGTCCGCCTGGGCGGGGGCGGCCGAGAGGAGCAGACCGACGACGAGGGCCAGGATCGCGGCGATTCCGAGACGGCTCACATGTGTTCTGCGCATGACCAGAAAGCGTAGGGGCCGCCGCCGGTTCCGGAGGCGGCCTCCGCCCGGGCCCGTACCGGCATATGACAGCGGAGCGGACGCGGCGGGCCATTGGCTACGCCACGGCGCCCCCGGCGCGGCGCGGCCCCTTACCCTCCGGCCCGCACGCCGCCCGTCCGGCCGTCGCCCCTCCACGGGGAGCCGGCCGGAGCGGCGGGTCAGAGCGGGTCGGGCAGGATGTCGCAGAGCGCGGCCACCGCCGCCTGGTAGGCGTGGTCGGCCGGCGCGGCGTACCCGACCACCAGGCCGTCCGTCGCGGGCATCGCCTCCTGCCCGATCCGCGGGTGGCGGTAGTCCGCCAGTCCGTCCAGCGCCAGCCCCCGGTAGGCCGCCGCCTTGAGCACGGACCGCTCGGTACCGGGGGCGAGCCGGAGCACCGCGTGCAGGCCGGCCGCGATCCCGGACACCCCGATGTGCGGCGCCCGCGCGGCCAGTGCGGCCACCAGGTGGTCCCGGCGGTCCCGGTAGCGCCGGCGGGTCCGCCGCACGTGCCGGTCGTAGCCGCCCGAGTCGATGAACTCCGCGAGCGTCAGCTGGTCGAGCGCGCTCACCCAGGCCTCCCGCTCGCCCTTGGCGGCCAGCACCCGGTCCACCAGCTGCTCGGGCAGCACCATCCAGCCGAGCCGCAGCGCGGGCGAGAGGCTCTTGCTGACACTGCCGAGGTAGATCACCCGTTCGGGGTCGAGCCCCTGCACCGCGCCGACCGGCCGGCGGTCGTAGCGGAACTCCCCGTCGTAGTCGTCCTCCAGCACCAGGCCGCCGCGCCCGCGCGCCCAGTCGACCACCGCCGCCCGCCGGGCCGCGTGCAGGGGGCCGCCGGTCGGGAACTGGTGGGCCGGGGTGAGCAACGCGGTCCGGACCTCGCGGTGCTCCGCGAGCGCCTCGACCCGGGCGCCGTCCTCGTCCAGCGGCAGCGGCACGGTCGTCACCCCGGCGCGGGCCAGCAGCGCCCGGTGGAAGCCCAGCCCGTAGGCCTCGACGGCCAGCGGGCCGGCGGCCGGGCCGGCCAGCGCCGCGGCCGGGCCGTCGAACAGCAGTCGCAGGGCGTGGGCGAAGCCGGAGCAGACGACGATCCGCTCGGGGTCGGTGCGCACCCCCCGGGCCCGGGCCAGGTAGTCGGCGAGGGCGACGCGCAGCTCCCGGCGGCCCTGCGGGTCGCCCGGGCCGAAGGCCTCGTTGGGCGCGGCGGTGAGGGCCCGGCGGCCGGCGGCGAGCCAGGCGGTGCGGGGGAAGGAGGAGGCGTCGGGCCGGCCCTGGCGCAGGTCGTGGGCGGGCCGGTGGGAGGGGGCCGACCGGCGGGCCCGGGTCGGGGCGACGGGCTCGGCCCGGTCGGCGACGGTCGTGCCGGAGCCCTGCCGGGCGGTCAGCCAGCCCTCGGCGGCGAGTTCGGCGTAGGCGTCGGCGGCGGTGTTGCGGGCGATGCCGAGGTCGGCGGCGAGGGAGCGGTAGGGCGGCAGCCGGGTGCCGGGGGCGAGGCGACCGCTGCGGATCGCCTCGCGCAGGGCGGCCATCAGCGCGGCGCGGCGGCCGCCGGCGGCGGCCAGTTCGAGGTGCAGGTCGCTGCCGGGCCCGGTGGCGGGCGGGCCGGCGACGGGCGTCGTCGCGGCCGCCGCCGGGCGGGGTCTCGCCCCGGTCGGCGGGCGGGCGGGCGTCCGGGGGTGCGCGACCGGGGTGTCCGTCATGGTCACGAACCCTATCGCCGGGTACGAACCGGCCCCGAGGGTGGGCGGGCCGCCCCCCGGGGCCGGGCGCCGGGCCGGTCCCCTCCGGGCCCCGTCGGCCTCGGCCGGTCCCGGCCGATCCCGGCCGATCCCGGTCGATGCGGATCGAGTTGACGATGTACGAGCGGACGTCGTTGCGGATCCGCTCGGCGAGGGTCGAGTCCGGCGAGTAGGCGCTGACCGTGATCCAGATGTTCCCGGACTGCGGGACGCAGACGATGTTGGCGATCACATCGCCGTTCCCGCCGATCACCTGGTAGTCGCCGTCGCCCGCGAGGTCCCAGACCTGGAAGCCCTGGCGCTGCAGCGCCGTCTGGGCCAGGCCGAGGCAGTCGCCGAGGGTGTCGTTCTTGGTGAAGGTTCCCCAGTGCGCAAACATGCGGTCTCCCTTGCGTGGCGTGAGCCGTCGGGGTGGGCGTCGAGCCGCGGGGCCGTCGTGCCGACCCCGTACGACGAGCATCGGCCGGCGGATGTCCCGGACACACGGGGCCGGCGGCCCATTGCGGCCCCGGCCGTGGACCGGGACACGGCCCGGCGAGGGCCCGGGACAGGACGCCGGACGGACGGCACACCGCGCGAGGCCGGCACGGACGGCCGGGGCCGGCGCGGGCTGCCGTCCGTCCGGGTGACGGCCGAGCCGCCCGACTCCTGCATCGGGGTCGGATCGCTGATCCGATCAGGTGGCAGTTCGGTCGGATCGTGCACTGGTCAGCGTGTCGGCTGGCTATTCCTTCCGACATGACCAACACCAGGAAGTACCTGCTCGCCGCCGGTCTCACTGCCGCGCTGGCCGTCATCTCCACCGGCCCGGCGTTCGCGGGCGACTGCGACGCGTCCGCGCACAGCGCCCCCGCCGCCGCCGAGGCGTTCTCCGCCGAGACGTTCTCCGGAGGCGGAACCACCTGCATCAACACCGGCGGTGCCTACGCCAGCGGCGTCGTCACCGGTTCGCCGGGCGTGCTCTCCGGCAACCAGATCCAGATCCCGATCAGCATCCCGGTCAACATCTGCGGCAACAGCGTCAACCTGATCGGCGCGCTCAACCCGGTCGGCGGCGGAAGCGGCGGCAACAACTAGGCCCGTCCTCGCCCCCTCCCCAGAGCACCGAAGGGCTGCGATCCGGCATTCGCCCCGGATCGCAGCCCTTCGGGCCTCTCCCCCGCCGCAGCGGCCCCGCGGTCGCCCCCTCGTCCCTCGCCCCCGCCCACGCTCCCCTACGGCACCACGGTCACCGGCCAGCGGCCCGCCTTCACCAGCCGGACCGCGACCGAGCCGATCACCCGGTGCCCGGCCTGCTCGGAGGCGCCGACCACCACGGCGTCCGCCCGGAGTTCGTCCGCCATCCGTGCGAGGCCCGTGAACGGGTCGCCCCGGACGGTCAGGAAGCGCCAGTCCACCCGCCAGACGTCGCTCAGCCGGTGTTCCGCCTCGCGCAGCGCCGTCAGCAGCTCGTCGGCGATCTCCTGGGTGGTCTCCTCGACGGCCGCGCCCGCGAGCGCGGTGGCCGCCCCGAGGACGGGCTGCACGTACGCCACGGCGAGGCTCGCGCCCTGCCGCCGGGCGAGGCCGGCCGCGTAGGCGGTCGCCCGCCACGAGGACTCCGAACCGTCCAGCCCCGCCAGGATCACCTTGGGCCCGTCGGTCCCCAGCTCGAACCCGGCCGGCGCGACCGCCGCCCCCGGCTCCTCGGCACCGTCGACGGCCTCTGCATCGCTCTCGTTGCTCATGCCCAGAGGCTATGGCGGACACGGCGCGTGAGGGGACCGGGCACGACGGGTGAGGGCTGTGGTGCGGGCCACCCCGACCCGGGTCACCGACCCGCGATTCCGGCACGGGCGGCCGAGGACCCGTCACACACCGTCGACGATGTGCCCGGCCTCACAGCACCGAACCTGTGGCGCGGACCACTCCGAGGCCCTGTTCGATCTTGAAAAATGGGGCATTTGCCTT